>NZ_JBIEKH010000011.1:0-159120 GCF_043496985.1 Halomonas sp. B23F22_20 | reverse complement strand
ACGATGGTCACCGGGCTGTTGCTGGCATCGGTGATATCGCTGCCGTTGACGGTCACGCCGGCGATGCCGGCCTGGGCGCCCACGGTGGCGGTACCGGTGACGGTGTCGCCGCTGGCCTCGACCACGCGCTGCTCGGCGCCGTCGGCGTCCGGGGCATTGTCGTCGATGTCGACCGTCGGCGGCGCGTCGGTGGCGCCCGAAACGGTAACGGTTACCTGACCAGCGTCACTGCTGCCATTGCCATCCGTGACCTGATAGGACAAGGTCCCGGTGGCGACTTCACCGTCATCGAGCGGTCGAAAAACGTCGCCCGGATCGAAGCTTACGGAGCCATCGGCCGACACTTCGACGATCACGGATACCGTCGTGCCATCCGGCATGGTAAAGACGACATCGCGGGGCCCCGGGTCCGACACGCTCAGGACATCGCCATCCGGATCGCTGTCATTGAGCAGTACATTGGCACCGTCCAGAGGGGCCGTTTCGTTCGTCACGAAGGCGTCGTCGACGGCTTCGACCTCACCATTCAGCGGTTCGGCATCAGAGGGCGTGAAGGTCTCACCCTCACGCACCTCAACACCCGATGCCTGCACACCTGAAAAATCGAAGGAGAGCGGATCGACCTGCTCAGTGATGCGCGCCAGGCGAACGAAGTCATGGCCGGCGCCGCCCTGGGCGCCACCACCACCGGCGGCGGGATCCTCGAGTTCGTCCAGGAGATCACCACTGCCCTGCTCGATGGCGGTCAGCAGGGCTTCGAGGTCACCGTCCTGAACGCTGGCTTCCTCGACGGGAATCGATACATCGACATCCAGCTCGGGAGTCATCGCCACTTCTTCTCCGCCACCGATAGTGGTGGGTCCGAAGGCGTCGCCAAAATCGAGCTCGACGCTGGCGTTATCCCCGGTGACGAGCGTCTCGCCCTCTCTCAGGGTATCGCCCGCGTGTAGCTCTCGCAGGTTGCCTTGGCTGTCCTTTGCCCAAGCTTGACCTGAAACGGAAACGACGGTGGCGATGGCCATGGCATGACTCCTTGTGTACGGATGCGTAGACCGGCGCGATCACTAAAGACGGTCTAGCCAGAGGCTTAATGCTAAATCAGCATTTCTCTCATCGACATTGTACCGATGGACAAGGAAGCACTACAGAGAACGATCCGCCAGCGATAGCGAATTCTTACCAGACAGATGGCCGATGACGCTCCGGAAGAGTCGGAGCCGGCCTCGTCATACCGAGGGGAGAAACTCTGCGCCTGCCGCGCCCAGGCGCGTGGTCCACGCCGAACAAAGGGCGTGCCTTGGTCAGGCCACTACCCCCAAGTGAAGCCCGACGCACCATACGCCCGGCGGGCCACAGCCCCAGGCGACAAGAGACTAACCGCTACGCCGACAGGCGATCCCTTCGCAACGCTCATCGAGTCAGCGCGCCTGGTGTAGCGACGCTGCCTACTGCTCAGATAGCTTGAGAATCAGCTGCATGCGATCTCGAATACCCAGCTTTCGAAAGCTGGCTCCCAGGTGGGCCTTGACGGTCCGCTCAGTGATGCCTAACAGGCGTCCCACGGCCTTGTTACTGTTACCCTCCGCCACGGCCAGGGCCACGGCGCGCTCGCGCTCGGTCAAGGGCTCCAAGGCGCCATTGGAGAGCCGAGCCGCACCGCCAAGCGCGCGGTAGGCGCCGCCCACAACCTGGGCCATGAGCTCCGGCAGGACCCAGATCCCCTGATTGGCGGTGACCAGGGCAATCTGGCGCAGCGCCTCCGGGGGCGACAGCAGGTGCGCATAGCCCCGCGCTCCCGCCTCAAGAGCGCGCCGCGCCTGCCGCGACTCCGGAGCCGGGCTGAGCACGGTGACGATGGCACCCCGGCGAGAGAGGTCACTCACCAGCGCAGGCCACTCCTCGATATGGGTCACTACCCAGGCCTGCATCTCGGTCGAGGCAGCGGCAATCGCGGCCGGCTCGTCCACGCATCGGGCCTCGGGAAAGGCCTCACGCCATCTCGCCATCAGCACCGACTCTCGGCATACGAAATGCTGCTCCATCATCGTTCTCCCAGAGCCTCTTGCCAGGCCCTGAGGACCGGCTTGAGCAGATACTGCATCACCGTGCGTTTTCCTGTCAGAATGTCCACTTGCGCCGTCATCCCCGGTATCACATCCAGAGCCTGGTGCTCGCCTTCACCCTCCATGGTACGGACCTTGACCAAATAGAAGGTATTACCCTCGTCATCGGTGATGGTGTCAGGGCTGATATGCACCAACTCCGCTTCCAGCCCGCCATAGATCGCAAAATCGTAAGCCGTGAGCTTGATGGTGGCAGGCTGCCCGGGACGCAGGAAAGCGATGTCCTGCGGAGCGATGCGCGCCTCGACCAGCAGAGCGTCGTCGGTCGGCACCACTTCGACGACTTCCTGTCCGGGCTGGGCCACACCGCCAAGGGTGTTGATGCCCAACCGCTGCACGATGCCGTCCACCGGGGAGCGTATCTCCGCCAGCCGCACGCGATCCTGGAGGCCAGCACTCGACTCGTCGAGCGCGCCGAGATCGGCCAGAGTGCTCGACAGCTCGTTGCGCCACTCGTTGCGTGCCTCGAGATCGACCTCGCGCAATTTCGACTGGGCCTCCTCGATGGCCGACTGCAAGCGATCCACCTGGGCGGCCGCCTGGTCGCGCTGGCCACGGGCCTGGGTCACCTCACGCTGCAGACGTAGCACCTCGACTTCGGAGACCGCCCCGGAATCCAGCAGGGGACGCGTCAGACTCAGCTCCCGACCGGCCATGCCCAGCTCACGCTCGGCGGTATCACGACGCGACTGGGCCTCGTCCAGCTCTGCCCGGCGCTGAGCCAACTGCTCCTGGAGGATTTTCTTCTGCTCGTCCAGTGAATCGAGGTTGCTCTGATAGAACTCACGCTCCTGGGCCACGATATCCGGCGCCCGCTCCACCAGGGACGACGAGGGTGAAAATGCCGCATCGGACACCAGCGCGCGCAGCCGTTCGGCACGCGCCTCCAGCGATTCGGCCTTGGCCCTGTTCTCGCGGAAGTTGGCAAGAAAGCGCGTCGGGTCGATACGCATCAACAACTGTCCCTTCTCGACGCGCTCCCCCTCAGAGACCAGGATCTCCTGGACCACCCCGCCATCGAAGGACTGAATCTTCTGCAGCTGGCTGGAGGGAATCACTCTCCCCGTGCCTCGCGTCACCTCATCCAGAGGGGCGAAAATCGACCAGACAATCAGCACCACCACCGCCACCAAAACGGTATAGAGCAGCAGCCTGGCCCGTAGCGGTTCCTGCTGGAGCCGCGCCCAGTCGGCATCGCTGGCCCAGTCACGATCCATGTGTGCGGAGGTGACGCGTCGCGCGAACAAGCGGTCGATGAAGGGCCGAAACGCTTTCCCCCCCACATTGGAGAAACGCCCAATCGCTTCGAAACCGCGCTGCTCGCTGGTACGAGAGTCCTGGGTCATGCGGCCCTCCCGATCTGCCCCTTGCGCAGGGCCTCGATCACCTGATCCCTGGGACCATCTGCCATCACCGTCCCCGCATCGATGACAATGATGCGATCCACCAGCGACAGCAGTGAGGTACGGTGGGTGATGATCAACATCGTCTTGTCCTCCCCGACCTCCTTCAAGCGAGCCTTGAGCGATTCCTCTGAAGAGTGATCCATGGCACTGGTCGGCTCGTCGAGCAGCAGGATCCTGGGCTCGTGCACGAGCGCCCTGGCAATGGCAACCTGTTGACGCTGGCCGCCCGACAGTCGCTGCCCCCGCTCCCCGACCTCAAGATCGATACCGTCGGGATGCCCATCGACGAGCGCGTTGAGCCCACTGAACCGAATGGCACGCAGCAGCGACTCGTCGTCTACCGCGTCGCTACCAGATCCGGCCAGAATGTTGTCCCTCAGCGAACCGTGGAAAAGCGTGACGTCCTGGGGCACATAACCGAAGTGGCGCCGCAGCTGAACGGGGTCGAACTGGCGAACATCCACGCCATCCAGGCTGACGGCGCCAGCGGAGGGTTCGTACAAGCCCAGCAGCAGCTTGTGAAGCGTCGTCTTGCCACAGCCCACGCGACCCAGCACCGCGACTTTTTCGCCGGCGGCCAGGGACAGCGATACGCCTCTCAAGGCCTCACGCTGCTCATCCGGGTAGCGAAACGTCACATTGTCGAAACGCAACTCGCCACGCACCACGGGCCGGTCGATGAAAGGCTTCGCCTCGGAGCGCTCCACCGGCAAGTCCATCAGGCCATTCAACGACTGCATGGCGGTGGAGGCCTGATGATACTGGGCCAGCAATGCCGCCGCCTGGCTGACCGGCGCCATGGCGCGGGACGACAGCAGGTAAGCCGCGATCAAGCCGCCCTGTGTCAGCTCGCCTTCGATAATCAAGTAGACGCCCGTGATGACGACCGCCACGGACACGCTGTGCTGTGCCCATAGCGCGACATTGCCCACCGATGAGCTGACCATCTTCAACTGCGCAGCCGTGCGCGACAGAAACGCCGACGCTCTTTCCCACCCACCCTGGACGCGACTCTCGCCTCGCAGGGATTTGAGCGTCTCGAGCTGAGAAATCGATTCGATCAGCGTGGCGTTGCGCTGGGCACTCGCTCGCCAGGTCGTCTCCGACAGCTCGTGAAGCTTGCCCTGGGCGGCCAGCGCGTAGAGCAACACGAAGGCGATGCCCACCAATACCGGAATCACCAGCGGCGGGCCAATTAGCGCAATGATGGCGGCGAACAGCATCACGAAAGGCAGATCGACCACCCCAACGACCGTCGCAGAACCGATGAAGGCCCTCACCGACTCGAAAGACTGCATAGTGGAGGCGAGAGTACCCGTCGAAGAAGGACGGGCCGACAGACGCAGGCCCAGCACTTGCGACATCAGCTTCGAGGACAGCTTGACATCCGCCCGACTGGCCGCCAGATCGACAAAGGCACCACGCATCAGGCGCAGCGCTAGATCGAAGCACAGTACGATGAAGATCCCCACCGCCAGCACCCACAACGTCTCGGTGGCGTGATTGGGCACCACACGGTCATAGACGTTGAGCACGAAGATCGGCATGCCCAACGCAAAGATATTGATCACCACCGAACCGGCAATGACATCGCGATACAGGCGCCGATTCTCGCGGATCACGCTCCAGAACCAGTGACGACCACGCGTTCGATTGACCTCCGGCCCCCGGGAGTCGAAGCGAAACCTGGGCCTGACATAGATCGCCTGGCCGCTGTAGCTCGCCTGGAGACCATCCAGGTCGACCTCGGTATCCGCCTCGCCGAGCTCTGGGAACACGACCCGTGCACGCCGAGCTTCGAGATCCAGTGCCAGCAGTACGCATGCACGCCCCGGCTCGAGCAACAGCACCACGGGAAACAGGGCGGGGTTGAGCTGCACGAGACGGGTCTTGACGATGCGCGCCGACAGGCCGGCCCTCGACGCCGAACGTGGAAACACGCCTGGCGTAAGACACCCCTGCTCCAACGGCAGGCCCGCGGTCAGGGAATCGGCACTGACCTCATGCCCGTGCACGAGGGAAATGGTCAGCAGGCACTCGAGCAGCTCGTCCTTGACGGCGGACCCGGCGGCTTCGTTTTCCTCGAGAGCTTCACGTTGTGTCAACACACACCTCAGATGTCCGTTCAACCAGGAGATAGAACCGGTTCAGGCAACGCGCCCCCTACGGCTGGCTCGATGGCTTGCCAGCCGTGAGGCTCATCGGCTCACTGCATGGTGGCATCCGACGATTGGCTGGAGGACGCCGTGATGCCACGCGTGAAGTCAGACAGCGTGTAGCCGCCAGGACCGGGCGCCGGGCAGATCGTCTCGGGATCGAGGCTCACGCCATCACTGCCCAGCTCCGCCAGGGTCGGCATATCGCTGCGACGCACGTCCAGCACCTGCATCAGGCGCCCTGTGGCCGCCAGCGTGCGGGCGTCGGCCAGCGCCACGTCGAATTGAGCGTTGACATAGGCACGACTGGATTCAAAGTATTCATTCTCGGTATCCAGAACATCCAGCAGGCTGCGCTGGCCGATGTCAAACTGCTGCTGGTAGGCACCCCGCACGCGATTGGTGGAAAGCCGATGCTGGTTGAGATAGGCGAGCTGCTCACGAAGGCGTTGACTGTCGTTGTACGCGATCTGAGTCGTCTGACGAACGTCGACACAGGCCTTTTCACGCAGATCGATGGACTGCTCGACCCGCTCGCTGGCGGCGCGGAAGCTGGCAAGATCACTGCCCCCGCGATACAGATTCATGCTCGCCACCAACTCGATGCTGCTGCGATCCTGTCGCGAATCCGAATTCAACGCCGTGCCACTATCGCTGTCCTGGTAAGTGCCGGTACGCGCGACCAGGTCCAGCTGGGGATGAAACGCCGCCTGTGAGGCACGACGTTCGGCACGCGTGGCAGCAATGTTCTCGATCGCGGCGTGAAACTCGGGATTCCCCTGGAACGCCAGGTTCAGCGCCTCGGAGACATCACCGGGCAGGCGATCACCGAAAGCGGGAGCCGGCGCCAGCGACGTCGATGGCAGCTCTCCGATGATACGCTGGTAGCGAGCCGTCACATCATGCAGGTTCGAGGCCTCGGTCATGAGGTTGGACTCGGCCAGCGCCAGGCGCCCGCTGATCTGCTCGAGGTCGACGCCGCGCCCGGCCCCCGATAGCGCCCTGGCCTCGATCTGGTTGAACACCTCCAGATGCTTGCGATAGCTCTCCTGGGCCAGGCGCACAAGCTCGCGATAGCGCTGAACGTCGAGATAGGCACGCACCGCCTCCAGTGAGGTCGTCTCACTGGCATCGAGCAGCTCGTAGTAACGCACCAGCTCAGCACGATCGAGACGTTCCACCTCGCTGCTGGTGGCGAACCCATCGTAGATCATCTGGCTCAGAGTCAGCTCGGCGTAGTCGGTATCGTAGCTACCACGTCCGTCGCGCTCGCGGTCTTCCCGCCCCACCCCGGCGCTGGCGTCGAGACTCGGGAGGTAGTTCCCCCAGGCCGCCCGACGATCGTAGCCCGCGGCCTGGAAAGCCTGCCAAGCCGCCTGCACTTCGGGATTGGTCGAGATCGACCGCTGAACCACGCCCTGTAGATCGGAAGACCCAGGTGACATCAGCCCCTCCGGCAAAGACTGGGCAACCGCCGAAGCAAGCGGCAGCAGGACAAGGCTGGCGCCGACCATCAGGTCGCGCATCAGACGGCCTTGCGCGCGACGCGATGTCACTGGATAGCTAGGGCACTTCATATCAACTCCCTTGATCGACATAGGCTGTGGCATTGAGGATCGTATTGTCTTTCTTTTTCTTTTCTTCGCTCGCTGGGCCTCTGGCGGCGCCACGATGGCCGTAGACGCAGCAACAGTGGTCATGCCCGCCGCGGGCGCTTCCCACCCAGAGGGTATCAGCCGGAATATGAACATCAGTAAAGGCTGTTACAGAAGGTAACAGAATGCAGTGATTTAGGCACCTACATAAAATAATTCTTATGTGAGCGATTCACGATCCCCATTGTAAGCCATTGCCTACAGAGACGCCCAAGGTATCGCTCTCAGGACACGATACAAACGTGATATCGTCGCCGTAACGAGTACCGTCCAGTATCAAGGAGAATGGCATGTCCTCATCGGAAATCCAAAAGACTCGCGTCATCAATGAGCTACGCAGCTTCATCAAGAAATTGCTGCAAGATCCCAAGATCCTGGAACAGTCCCTGACGATCGCCCGGCAACGCCTCGGCGAGGGCGATCAATCGGACGTCATGGCGCGCATCGCCAACGAGATATCCGATACCACCAGCGTGCATATCCCGGAAGACCCCAAGGAACATTCGGAGGCCGATCGCCTGTTCCTGGAATTGCTCAAGGAAGTGGTCAGGGAAGAGCAGGCCCTCTACTGACTCCAGGCTCCTCTCATCCTCTCTCGAACCACTCAGGGAGGCGGACCGCCTCGCGGCATCGCCGCCTCCCCATCGACTGCGCCCGGCCTCGGCAGCTGATATAATGCCGCGACACTTTTTCAACGCCGCCCCGCATGCTCTACCTGCTCAAACTCCATCCCGAAATTACCATTAAGTCCCGTTCGGTGCGTCAGCAGATGACTCGCTGCCTGACGGCCAATATCCGCAACACCCTGCGCCGCCTCGATCAGGGCGTGAGGGTCAAGGATCAATGGGACGCCATCCGTGTTCGCCTGCCCGAGGGGCTCGCCGACGAGACCACGGCCGCCATCGAGGACGGCCTGACGCGCATCCCCGGCATCCAGCAGATCCTCGCTACCGAGGAAGTCCGTTTCGACTCGCTGGAGCAGGCCGCCGAGCACATCGTGCCGCTGTGGAGCCCAGCGATTGCCGGTCGCAGCTTTCGCGTCCAGGCCAAGCGCCGCGGCGAGCACGACTTCACCTCGGCGGACATCGAGCGCTATCTGGGCGGCAAGCTGCTCGAGGCGTCGCCGACGGCTCGCGTCAATCTCAAGCACGCCGAGGTCGTGGTGCCGGTGGAGCTCAATGATCGTCGCCTTCAGGTGATCAGGGCTCGCTGGAAGGGGCTCGGTGGCTACCCGCTGGGCGTGCAGGGCCAGGCGCTGTCGCTGATCTCGGGCGGCTTCGACTCGCCGGTAGCGACCTGGAAGATGATCCGGCGGGGCGTCAAGACGCACTTCCTGTTCTTCAACCTGGGCGGTCCGGCCCACGAGGCCGGGGTGCGCGAAGTCAGCCACCACGTGTGGGAACGCTACGGCGTGTCACACAAGGTCAAGTTCGTCTCGGTGCCCTTCGAGGGCGTGGTCGCCGAGATCCTGCGCTCGATCCCCGACGGCCTGATGGGGGTGGTGCTCAAGCGCATGATGATGCGTGTCGCCGGGCGGATGGCAGAACGCCTGCGGATACCGGCGCTGGTCACCGGGGACGCCATCGCCCAGGTGTCCAGCCAGACCCTCAGTAACCTGGCGGTGATCGACGACGCCAGCACCCTGCCGATCCTCAGGCCGGTGCTGACCGACGACAAGCAGGACATCATCGACCGGGCGAGGATGATCGGCACGGCCAGATTCGCCGAGTCCATGCCCGAGTACTGCGGGGTCATTTCGCGTCGCCCGCACAACAAGGCTCCGCTGGGTGACGTGCATGCCGCCGAGGCCGAGTTCGACGAGCGAGTGCTGGAAGATGCCATCCAGGCCACCGAGGTCATGCGCATCGACCAGGTGCTCGAGCGAGAGGCCCCACTTCCCGAGGTAATGACGGTAGATTCGCCGGAAGCGCTGGGACACCTGGATGCTCCCTGCGTGATCGACATCCGCCGCGCCGACGAGCAGGAAGCGGCTCCCCTGGAGCTGCAACGCATCCCGCTGATCCATATCCCCTTCTACGAACTGCAGGACCAGGCGGCCGACCTTCCCGCCGACAAGCAGTACCTACTGTACTGCGACCAGGGCGTGATGAGCCGCATGCAGGCCTTGCACCTGGCCGACCGAGGCCTGCGCCACTTCGGCGTCTACCGGCATTCGCCGGCGCTCTAAAGCGTCGTCCTGCTGGCCGATCGACGACCCACGGCCCTGGCGGCCGTGGGGCCGCCAGGGCGTCATGGCCAGGCTCTTTAGATACGCGGCACTAGTCGAGGGGTGAGACATCACCGCTCGCCGTGAAGTGGATCGCCAGCCAGCGGGTCTCGATGTCCGGGGCCGTCCAGGTCACCCGGTGGCGCCGATGGGCTGCAATGATCAGATGGTCACCGGGCCCCAGCGACACTTCCCTCGCATCATCCTCGAAGGCCAGCCTCGCCTGTCCCGTCAGCACCACCACCCACTCATCGAGGGCCTGGTCATACCAGCCCTGCTCCGGCGAGGCCTGCCCCCGGGACACGATGAGTTCGACCCGCAGGCGGTCCGCCTCCAGCAGGGTCTCGAAGTGCTCTCGCCCCATGTCCGCGGGAAGGAAGCGCAACAGGTTGATCACCGCTCTCCTCTTCCCATCCGGCGCTGATCGAAAAAAACCAACGGGCACGCCCCCTACTGACAAGGCACCACCTTGCGCTGGGTGCTCAGGGCCCAGAGTTTCTGGCCGTCGGGCGTGTCGCCCTGTTCGCTCCAGGTCTCGGTGATCTCGAGACAGTAGGAACCCAGGCTCTCGACGGTGACCTGGGGATCGGCCGGGCGCTGGTTGCCGATCCGCATGATGTCAGGGTTCTCGCTGGTATAGTTCGGGGCGATGGCGCCGCCGCTGCAGCCGGCCAGCAGCGCAATGAGCCCCATCGAGAGGGGAATGCGATAACGGGACATGGCGTCTTGTCTCCATGGAACGCCGGGTGCCGGGAGGATCGCCAGCCACCGCGAGGCGAGGCCCCGTGCCCGGGCCGTGACGGGATGCGCGGCTCGCGGGCCGCTATTGCCAGCTTAGTCGCCGCACGACGACCGGGCGAGGCCGGACGGGTGCAGCCCACGCCGAAGATGCTACAATCTGGTGCCTGATTTCACGGACATTTCGCATGGCGGCCTCGACTTCGCCCAGGCGTCGAGTCGGCCGCCGTGTTCCACGCTTACGGGAACCCCAGAGCCACCATGTCGAACACCGCCCCGCGCAAGATCCTGGTCACCAGCGCCCTGCCCTATGCCAATGGCGCCATCCACCTGGGCCATCTACTGGAGTACATCCAGACCGACATCTGGGTGCGCTTCCAGAAGAGCCGTGGCCACGATTGCCACTACGTCTGCGCCGACGATGCCCACGGCACCGCCATCATGCTTCGCGCCGAACAGGAGGGAATCACCTCACAGGCGCTGATCGACCGCGTCAGCCAGGAGCACCAGCAAGACTTCGCGCGCTTCGGCGTGGCCTTCGACAACTACCATTCGACCCACTCCGAGGAAAATCGCCACTTCAGCGAGCTGATCTATACCCGGCTACGCGACAAGGGCCATATCGCCACCCGCGACATCGAACAGATGTACGATCCGGTCAAGGGCCTGTTCCTGGCCGATCGTTTCATCAAGGGCACCTGTCCGAAGTGCAAGACCGACGACCAGTACGGCGATAACTGCGAAGCCTGTGGCGCCACCTACACGCCGGCCGAGCTGATCGACCCCGTTTCGGCCATCTCCGGGGCGACTCCCGAGGTCCGGACTTCCACTCACTACTTCTTCAAGCTGCCCGACTTCGCGCGCTTCCTGCAGGGCTGGATCGACGACGACCATGTCCAGCCCCAGATCCGCAACAAGCTGATGGAGTGGTTCGAGTCCGGCTTCAACGAGTGGGACATCTCCCGTGACGCGCCCTACTTCGGCTTCGAGATTCCCGATGCCCCGGGCAAGTACTTCTACGTCTGGCTGGACGCGCCGATCGGCTACCTGGCCAGTTTCAAGAACCTCTGCGACCGCGAAGGCATCGACTTCGACGCCTACTGGCGCGAAGGCTCGGACGCCGAGGTCTACCACTTCATCGGCAAGGACATCGTCTACTTCCACGCGCTGTTCTGGCCGGCCATGCTGCACGGCGCCGAGCTGCGCACGCCCACCGCGGTGAACTGCCACGGTTTCGTCACCGTCAACGGCGCCAAGATGTCCAAGTCCCGCGGGACCTTCATCAAGGCCGCGACCTACGCCGAGCAGTTGAATCCCGAGTACCTGCGCTACTACTTCGCCGCCAAGCTGACCGCCGGCGTCGACGACCTGGATCTCAACCTCGAGGACTTCGCTCAGCGCGTCAATGCCGACCTGGTCGGCAAGGTGGTCAACATCGCCAGCCGCTGCGCGGGCTTCGTCAAGAAGCTCGGCGGGGGGCGGCTCTCGGCCCACTGCGCCGAGCCGGCGCTGGTCGCCCGCTTCGTGGCCGCCGGCGACGAGATCGCCGAATACTTCGAGGCCCGCGAGTTCGGCCGCGCCATGCGCCGAGTGATGGAGCTGGCCGACGACGCCAACACCTATATCGCCGAGGCCGAACCCTGGGTGCTGGCCAAGCAGGAAGGTCGAGAGCAGGAGGTTCTCGACATCTGCTCGGTGGGCATCAACCTGTTCCGTCAGCTGATGGTCTACCTGGCCCCGGTGGTGCCCGCCATGGCCGAGGGCGCCCGCACCTTCATGAAGCTCGATTCGCTGGACTGGGACAGCCGGCAGGAACTGCTGCTCGATCACGAGATCGCCAAGTTCAAGCCGCTGATGACCCGCGTCGAGCGCGACCGCATCGATGCCATGATCGAGGCATCGAAGGAGGATCTGGTGGAAGAACAGAAGCTCAAGGAAACCCCCAAGGGCCCGCTGGCCGACGAGCCCATCGCCGACGAGATCGCCTTCGACGACTTCGCCAAGGTAGACCTGCGCATCGCCCGCATCGCCAAGGCGGAATACGTCGAGGGCGCCGACAAGCTGCTCCAGTTGACGCTGGATCTGGGCGGCGAGACCCGCAACGTCTTCGCCGGCATCCGCAAGGCCTATGCGCCGGAGGCCCTGGAGGGCCACCTGACGGTGATGGTCGCCAACCTGGCGCCGCGCAAGATGCGCTTCGGTGTCTCCGAAGGCATGGTACTGGCCGCCGGCGACGACGACGGCATCTACCTGCTGGAGCCCCATTCCGGCGCCCAGCCCGGCCAGCGAGTGAGCTGAGTCAGGGATGGACCAGCCCACGCTGATCGAGGCCGTCGACGCCACACTGCCCCAGACCCAGTGCGGCAAGTGTGGCCATGACGGCTGTCGGCCCTACGCCGAGGCGATCGCCGAAGGGGAAGCGATCAACCGCTGCCCCCCCGGCGGCGAGGTTACCGTCGCGCGGCTGGCCGAGCTGACCGGCCGTGCCGCGGTGCCGCTGGAGCAACCGGCGCAGTCGCCCCTGGTGGCGCGGATTCGCGAGGATGAGTGCATCGGCTGTACCAAGTGCATACAGGCCTGTCCGGTGGATGCCATCCTCGGCGCCGCCAAGCACATGCATACGGTGATCGAAGCCGAGTGCACCGGCTGCGAGCTGTGCGTGCCCCCCTGCCCGGTCGACTGCATCGATCTGCTGCCGCATCCAGCCTGGCAGGACGCCCGCACCGAGAAAGAGCAGGACGCCTACCTGGCCCGACGCGCCGCACGCGGCCGACAGCGCTTCGAGGCCCGCCGGGCCAGGCTCGACCGCGAGGCGGAGGAGAAGCGCCTGCGTCGGGCCGAGCGACGGGCCAGGTCATCCGCCTCCCCGGCGGCGGCCTCCCGGCAAGCGCCAGCGGCCTCATCGAGCGCCCTGCGCGCCAGCCGGATCAGCCTCAGCGCAAGCCTCAAGCGCCTGGAGCGCCAGCGCCAGGCGAGCGATCTCGCTCCCGCCCAGCGAGCCGAGCTCGAGCGACGCGACACCGAACTCCGCGAGCGCCTGGCCAAGCTCGATCGCCAGCTGCAAGGCGCCGGCGGCGCTAAGGCCCCAAGCCAGAGCGAGCGACAGCGCCGCTTCGCGATCAACGCCGCCGAACAGGCCAGGCGTCGCGCCCGCCAGCAGCTGGCCCATGCCGAACGCCAAGGCGACGACGACGCCATCGAGGCGGCCCGCGACCAGCTTGCCGGCGCCGAACGCATGCTCTCCGAGGCCCAGGCCGCCCCCGGCCCCGCCGACCACTGAAACGTCCGACACCGCCATGAACGCCCACAAACGCCACGAGATCTTCGCCCGCCTGCGCGAGCACAATCCCGAGCCGACCACCGAGCTCAACTGGTCGACGCCCTTCGAACTGCTTACCGCGGTCCTGCTGTCGGCCCAGGCTACCGACGTGGGCGTCAACAAGGCCACCGACCGCCTCTTCCCGGTCGCCAACACACCGGCGGCCATCCTGGCGCTGGGCCTCGACGGCCTCAAGGAGCACATCAAGACCATCGGCCTGTACAACACCAAGGCCGAGAATCTGATCAAGACCTGCCGCATCCTGCTCGAGCAGCACGACGGTGAGGTGCCGCGCCGCCGCAAGGCGCTGGAAGCCCTGCCCGGCGTCGGACGCAAGACCGCCAACGTCATTCTCAATACCGCCTTCGGCGAGCCGACCATCGCCGTGGACACCCATATCTTCCGGGTCTCAAACCGCACCGGAATCGCCAAGGGCAAGGACGTGATCGAGGTGGAAAACAAGCTGCTGCGCCACGTGCCCAGGGAATTCCGCCAGGACGCCCACCACTGGCTGATCCTGCACGGTCGCTACACCTGCGTGGCCCGCAAGCCGCGCTGCGGCAGCTGCGTGATCGAGGATCTCTGCGAATATCCCGATAAGGTGGAGATCTGAGGCGCTGTTGAGGCCATGGCCATGCTCGGTGAGCCGCTAGGCTGTAGGCCACACGACACCAGGCGCTCACCGGGCGAGCCGGCATTCGTTTCAACGTCTGTCCGGCACATAGCGCGGTTGTGCCAAGGGCCTGGGCGGGTCAGACCGCCGGCTTGCCGCCAACACGAGATGACACGCCATGGCACTCCTCGAATCCCTGCTGCTGCCCCCGCTGCTCAACGCCTGGCTGATCCTGGTCGGCGGCCTGCTGTGGATGCGCCTGCACCTGATCGGCGGACTGCTGGTGGTACTCGGCCTCGGCGGCCTGGTACTGCTGGCCACGCCGACGATCAGCCATGACCTGCGCGTGGGCCTGGAGCCGCCGCCGCTGACCGTCGACTCGGGGCTGGAAGGCCCCCGCCCCGAGGCATCAAGGGGCAACGCTCCCCGACTCTCTGACGCCCAGGTCATTGTCATCCTGGGCGGCGGCCGAGACGTGGGAGCCCCGGAGTTCGGCTGGAGCGACGCCCCGTCAAACGCCAGCTGGCGTCGCCTGGCCTATGGTGCCTACCTGCAACGCCGGAGCGGGCTGCCGATCCTGGTCAGCGGCGGACGCATCCACGCCGACGAGCATGGCTCCGAAGCCGGCCTGATGGCTGCCGCCCTGCGTGATGTCTTCGACGTCCCGGTGCGCTGGACGGAGGACAGGAGCACGGACACCGCGGAGAATGCCCGCTACAGCGCCGAGATACTCGCCGCCGAGGGGATCGAGCGTGTCGCCCTGGTCTCCCAGGCCTGGCATCTGGCTCGGGCAAGCGCTGACTTCGAACGCGTCGGCCTGACGGTCACGCCGGCGCCCACCGGATTCGCCAGCCCACCGCCCAACGGGTTCGCCGCCTGGCGCCCCAGCGCCTACCACCTGCACCAGAGCAGCCGGGCCCTGCACGAATGGCTGGGGCTCGCCGAATCGTGGCTCAAGGACCGGCGACTCCGCTAATCGCTGGCGGCGAGGGAAAATTTCCCGCCCCTCTCGATGGCCCTCTGATACGCCGTCCGCTCGCGACAGCGGGCCAGGAAGTCGCGCAGCCGCGGTGCCGCATCGAGCCCGCCGCGGCTCTCCAGCGCCAGCACCGGGAAGCTCATCTGGATATCCGCCGCCGAGAAGGCCTCGCCGGCGAACCAGTCAGACGCGCCCAGCTCGGCCTCCCAGAAGTCTCTGAGCTCGGTGATGCGCGGCCCGAGGAAGTTCTTCTCGACGCCTTGCGCGAACTGGCGCCCCAGCGGTCTCACCAGGGCCGGCACCGGCGGCTTGCCGAGCCGCGAGAACACCAGACGCATGACCAGCGGCGGCATCGCCGAGCCCTCGGCATGGTGCAGCCAGAACCGATAGCGCTCCCGGGCATCGCTGCCGACCGGCGGCGCGAGGCGCCCATCGGCATCGTGATGCTCGAGCAGATACTCGATGATCGCCCCGGACTCGGCGATGGCCCGCCCGTCTCGCGCCTCGTCGGTGATCACCGGCGACTTGCCGAGCGGATGCACGGCCCTCAGCGACGCCGGCGCCAGCCAGGTCTCGGGATCGCGCCGGTAAACGACCACGTCGTAATCGACGCCGAGCTCCTCGAGCAACCACAGCACCCGCTGGGAGCGGGAATGTTCAAGATGATGCACGCGGATCATGAATCGGCCTCCCTGACGATGGACGTCCAGTGTAACGGCTTGGGCCAAGGTCGTCTTTGCCGCTCCGGGAGGGCTCACTAGACTCGGAGACATCACGCTGCACTAAGACCGCCCAACCGCCAGGAGGGAAGCAAAATGACGAAGGTGCTGGTGGTGGACGACGAGCCCAACATCGTCCTGTCGCTGGAGTTCCTGATGCAGGAAGCCGGCTTCGAGGTAATGACCGCCGAGGATGGCGAGACGGCACTGGCCCGCGTCGCCGAAGAGCCTCCCGACCTGGTGCTGCTCGACATCAGCCTGCCGGGCATCGGCGGGTTCGACGTGCTGGAACGGTTGCGCGCCGATCCCGCACTAGCCCGACTGCCGATCATCATGCTCACCGCCCACGGCCGCGAAGTGGAACGCGAAAAGGGGCTAGCGCTCGGCGCCGATGACTACGTCACCAAGCCCTTCTCGACTCGCACGCTGGTCGACAAGGTCAAGGCCTTGCTCGACGAGGGCGAGCGATGAGCACACGCCGAGGCGGGCCGCCGCGCCGCCAGACCCTGGTTGGCCTGTGGCTGCTGCTCAGTGGCGTGAGCCTGCTGGGTGGCGCCCTCTTTGCCTTGTGGCTCGATGGTCTGCTCGAGCCCCGGGGACCGGCACGCTGGGCGCTATGGCTGGGCAGCCTCTCCGGCGGTGGCACCATCCTGCTGGTCGGCTGGCTCCTCGAGCAGCGGCTGTTCGCCCCCCTGCGTCACCTGCAGGCTCAGCTGGCACGCCTGGTGGCCAATCCTGACGCCCGGGACGACAGCCCGCCAAAGGGGTGGCTGCAAGGACTGGGCCCCGATCTGGTGCGCATCCGTGAGGCCTGGCGCGACGATCGCACCCGCCTGGCTACCGCCCGCACCGAAGGAGCCCGCAGCGCGGCGCGCATTCGACAGGAGCTCGAGGCCCTGCTGCAGGTACTCGACACCCCGCTGCTGCTCTGCGACCGCCATCGACGGCTACTGCTGTTCAACCCCGCCGCCGAGTCACTGTTCGGCGATGCCCCCGGGCTCGGCCTCGGCAAGCGGCTGGAAGCACTGCTGCCCGCTGCCAGCCTGCACGACGCTCTGCGCCAGCTGCCCGAGGATGGCAGCCCGCGAGAGGTGCTGGTGCCCTGCGGCGAGCACTGGCTGCGCGCCGCGCTGCGCCGCATCCCCGACAGCCAGGGCGAGACACTGCTGACGCTGGTGGATGCCACCGCCGCCTGGACCACCGAGCTGAGTGCCGGCGCAACCCTGACCGGGCTGCTGCCCGCGCTGCGTCGTCACGGCGCCGGCCTGACCAGCGCCGCCGATGCACTGAGCCATCTGTCCGGCACCGACAACGACGAGCTGCGTCGCCGCCTGGCACACGTGGTCGAGGAAGAAGGCCGCGGGCTCGCCGAGCGACTGGAGCGACTGGGAGAAACGCTGGACGCCCTGCAGCACCAGGCCGAGCGGCTGACCCCGCTGTGGTCCAACGATCTCTGGGCGGCACTCGCCGAGCGGCTATCCGCTGGCGGCCTGCAGCTGACCCCGGTCGGCATGCCGGCCTGGCTCAAGGGGGACGCCCCTGCGCTGCTCGAGGTGCTCGCGCGTCTGCTGGAGCGCCTCGCCGCCCATACCGGCGCCGACCAGTTCGACGCCGAGGCCTGCCTCGGCAACAAGCGGGTCTACCTCGATCTCTGCTGGCAAGGGGCCCCGCTCTCCGAAGGCGATCTGTCGGCCTGGCGGGGCGAGCGCCTCGAGGCCCTGCCGCTCGCTCCGACCCTCGGCGAGGTGCTGCGCCAGCATGCCAGCGACGCCTGGGGCCTGGCCGATGTCGACGGGCACCAGGCGAGGCTGCGCCTGCCGCTGCCGGCGCTGGAGCGGGTCGGAGCGCCCGGTCCGCGCACGTCGCCACGCCCGGAGTTCCATGACTTCGGCATCGCCGAGCTGCCACCACCGGACGCCGAGCTCGCCGCCCGGCCGCTGCGCGCCCTCGAGGTCGTAGCCTGCGATACCGAGACCACCGGCCTTGAGCTGCGCCGCGGCGACAGGCTGATCAGCATCGGCGCCTGCCGCATCGTCAATACCAGGCTGCTGGCCAGCGAAACCTTTGACCTGCGCGTCGACCCCGGCCGTTCGATTCCCCCATCCAGCACCGCCATCCATGGCCTCACCGACGCCGACGTGGCCGGTGCGCCACCCGCCAGCGTGGTGCTGCCGCGCTTTCGCGACTATCTGGGCGACGCCATGCTGCTCGCCCACAACGCCGCCTTCGACCTGCTGGCCCTGCAGCCGCTGGACAGCGGAGTGCGCTTCGATATGCCGGTGCTCGATACCCTGCTGATCTCGCGCGGGCTGGACCCAAGCCTCGACGGCCACGACCTGGACTCGCTGGCCGAACGCTACGGGCTGCGCTTCCCTCCCGGCAGCCGTCACACAGCGCTCGGCGATGCCCGCGTCACCGCCGAACTGTGGTTGGCCCTGCTGCCGCGGCTAGAGGCTCGCGGCATCGCCACCCTGGGCGAGCTACTGGCCCTGCAGGCCAGCGCCTTCGACCGGGAGGACGCCAGCGCCTCATGATGTCGCCACGCCGCAAGGAACGCCTGGTCGCCCTGATCGTGATGGCCGTAGTGCTGTTCACCCCGCCGCTGCTGCTGGTGGCCGAACGAATAGGGCCGGGCGCCCTGCCGCTGTATGTCTTCCTCGCCTGGGGCGGCGTGATCGCGCTAGCCGGCTGGCTGCTGGAAGGCAGACGCGGGGAGTGAGCGATCATGCGTAACGAACTCACGATACTGGCGGTCGCCTTCGGCTACCTGGCGCTGCTGTTCGTGATCGCCGCCTGGGGCGACCGCCGCGCCGAACAGGGCCGTTCGGTCATCGGCTCGCCCACCATCTACGCGCTGTCGATCGCCGTCTATTGCACCGCCTGGACCTTCTACGGCAGCGTCGGGCGGGCGGCCGAGAGCGGCCCCAGCTTCCTGCTGATCTATCTGGGACCGACGCTTGCCATGCTGCTGGCACCGTTCGTGACCCGCAAGATGGTGCGTATCGCCGCCGCCCAGCGCATTACCTCGATCGCCGACTTCATCAGCGCCCGCTACGGCAAGAGCGCCGGACTCGGCGCCTTGGTGGCACTGATCGCGCTGATCGGCGTCACGCCCTATATCGCGCTGCAGCTCAAGGCGATCACCCTGAGCTATGCGGTACTGGTCGACTATCCCTTGGCCGTCGGCGAGCGCCTCGACAGCGCCCCTTTCTGGGCTGACAAGTCGCTGTGGGTCGCCCTGGTGCTGGCGGTATTCATCATCCTGTTCGGCACTCGGCACCTGGACGCCAGCGAGCGCCACGAGGGCATGGTCGCGGCCATCGCCTTCGAGTCGCTGGTCAAGCTGGCCGCCTTCCTGGCGGTGGGCGTTTTCACCGTCTTCGTGCTCTACCGCAGTCCGGCCGAGCTTTTCGCGCGGGTCGCCGAAACCCCAGCGCTGACCGACATTCTGGGCCTCTCGGCAGTACCCGGAGGCGCGCTGGGCTGGGTCGGAACCCTGGTGCTGGCCTTCCTGGCCTTCCTGGGGTTACCCCGCCAGTTTCAGGTAATGGTGGTGGAGAACGTCGACGAGCGACACATCACCCGTGCGGCCTGGCTGTTCCCGCTTTATCTGCTGGCCATCAACCTGTTCGTGATTCCCATTGCGCTGGCCGGCTTACTGGGCGACGCTGGCGGCGATCCGGACAGCGTGGTGCTGACGTTGCCGCTGGCCGCCGGCGCCGAAGGTCTGCCGCTGCTGGTGTTCATCGGCGGCATGTCCGCAGCGACCGGCATGATGATCGTCGAGACCATCGCGCTGTCCACCATGGTCAGCAATCAGCTGGTCATGCCGCTGCTGCTGCGCTCGCGCCGGCTGTCACGCGGCGGCCAGGGAGCACTGGCCGGCTGGGTGCTCGGCGTCAGGCGCCTGGCGATCCTGGCCATCCTGCTGCTGGGCTACGGCTATCACGCCCTCGTTGGCGATGCCTACAGCCTGGTCACCATCGGCCTGGTGTCCTTCGCCGCCGCCGCCCAATTCACCCCGGCGCTGCTGATCGGCCTCTACTGGCGTGGCGCAAATCGGCTGGGCGCCGGCCTGGGGCTCGCCGGCGGCTTCGTGGTCTGGGCCTGGACGCTGCTGATCCCGGGCTTCGCCCAGTCCGGCTGGCTCGACGCCGGCTTCCTGGCCCACGGCCCCTTTGGCATCGACTGGCTCAGACCCTATGCGCTGTTCGGGCTGGAAGACTGGGACATCTACACCCACTCGCTGCTGTGGAGCCTGGTCGCCAACGTCGGACTGCTGGTCGGCGTCTCGCTCTTCACTCGTCAGTCGCCCCTGGAGCAGACCCAGGCCGCACTGTTCACCGAGGCGCTGCATCCGCGGCTCGACCAGGCCTCGCTGCATCATGGGCAGACTCCTCGCGGCGAGCTGCGCGCATTGCTCGATCGCTATCTGGGCGCCGCCACCAGCGCCCGGGTATTCGCTGGCGAACCGGAACAAGATGCCGATCAGCCGGCCCCAGCGGCGCTGGTGGCCCGCGCCGAGCAGGCCCTGGCCGGGGCCCTGGGCAGCGCCTCGGCCCGGGTGCTGATCGACTCGGTGGTGCGCGGGGAGGCACTGGACCTGCCGGCGCTGCTGAGCATCCTCGACACCACCTCCGAAACCCTGGAGATGAACCGACGCCTGGCGCAGAAGTCCCGCGAGCTCGAACGCATCGGCTCGGAGCTGCGCCAGGCCAATACGCGGCTTCGCGAACTCGATCGACTCAAGGACGAGTTCGTGGCCATGGTCAGTCACGAGCTACGAACGCCGCTGACCTCGATCCGTGCCTTCGCCGAGATCCTGCGCGACCATCGCGATCTGCCCGACGACAAGCGCGAGCACTTTCTCGAAGTAGTGGTGCGCGAAAGCCAGCGGCTGTCGCGACTGATCGAGGAAATGCTGGACCTGGCTCGCCTGGAGAGCGGCAGACTCACGCTGCATCCCGAGCGGCTCGACCTTGCCACCCTGGCCCGGCACGGCGTCGAGGCTATCCAGCACCCACTGGAAGAGCGCGGCATCGTGCTGGAGGTGGCCATCGAGGTCGGCGAGGCGCCGGTGATCGGCGATCCCGACCGACTGGAGCAGGTCATCATCAACCTGCTCGACAACGCCGGCAAGTTCGCCGACGCGACCACGCCCCGGGTGCGCCTGACGCTGGCGCGTCACAAGCACAACTATCGGCTGGCCGTGGAGGACAACGGTCCCGGCATTGCCGAGGACGAGCGCGAGCGGGTGTTCGAGAAATTCCACCAGATCCAGCGCCAGGATGACGCCGCACAACGCGGTCGTCCTCGGGGCAGCGGGCTGGGACTACCGATCTCGCGCGGCATCGTCGCCCACCTGGGCGGCCGACTGTGGGTCGAAGACGCCCAGACGCTGGGCGGCGCCTGCCTGGTGATGGAGCTGCCGGAAGCCCCGCACGCCGCTACCTGACCCAGCGCGGCTCAAGTCCCTGCCGGCTCGGCCGATAGGAAACTGTGGCCGAAGCCACCAGCATGGGCTTCCGCCTCTCCCATCAGGGTCCAAGCGCCCTTCCCTCGCCTGCCAGGACACGCTGACGCCAGGAGAATCGGAAGGGTGTCGACGGCACCCGATCGTCGGCTTATCGAAGGCATACTATGAACTGGCTCTCCCGACTCTCCCTGACACAGAAACTCCTCGTCGCTCTCATCATTCCGCTGCTGGTGGCCTGCATGGCTTTGGGGCTGATCATCAGTACCCAGCTCAACGCCCAGGTGCCGGCGCTGATGAAGAGCGCCGGGGACCGACAGCTCGAAGCGCGCGCCAGCGAGATCGGCCAATGGATCGGCGGCTATCACAAATGGCTCAATGGCCTGGTGCGCGACGAACGGCTGCCGGACATGACGTCCCTGGCCGACAGGCAACGCTGGCTGGCGAACCGCCACACCGGAGAAGCGGGACTGGAAAGCATCTTCCTGGCCGACCGGGAAGGCAACGTCGTGACCAACGACGGCGATACCGTCAACGTTCGCCAGCGTGACTACTTCCGCACCCTGGTCACCGACGGCACCGCCGACCAGGTGCTCACCGAGCCGATGATGTCCAAGGTCAGCGGAGAGCCGATCGCCATCTTCGCACAGGCGCTGTTCGACGAGGACGGCCAGCGGGTGGGCGTGCTGGGGGCGCCCTTGACCATGAAGTCGGTGACCGACATCACCTCGCGCATCTCCATGGGAGACGGCAGCTATGGCTACCTGCTGGATGGGGACGGCACTATCGTGGCCCATCCCAACCCGGAGCTTGTCATGAACGTCAAGGTGACCGACATGGGGCGCTACGGCTTCGAGAACGGCGACATCGTGGGCCGCAGCATGCTCGATGAGCCCAGCGGAAACGGCAGCATCGTCACCCCGGATGGTCAGTCCAGCACCGTATTCTGGACCGCCGTGCCAGGCACTGGCTGGACCCTGGCGATGATGGTGCCGGATCGCATCTTCACCGCGGTGAGCCGGGAACTGCTCGGCTCGCTGCTGCTCGCCGGCATCGTGATCCTGGTGGTGCTGCTGGCGATCCTCGGATTCACCGCTCACCGCGCCCTGTCGCCGATCCGCCAGACCGCCCTGGCCATGGCCGATATCGCCGAGGGCAAGGGCGACCTGACCCGTCGCCTGGACGTACGTAGCCGCGATGAAGTGGGCGAGCTGGCAGTGCAGTTCAATGCCTTCGTGGAACGCATGCAGAACACCCTGCGGCAGGTGCGCGGCAACGCCCGCCAGGTGCTGGGCGGGGCCAACGAAATGGCGGAAGGCACCCACGAGCTGTCATCGCGTACCGAGCAGGCCGCCGCCAACCTGCAGGAAACCTCCGCTTCCATGGAGCAGATCCATTCCACGGTGGCCCACACCTCCCAGGCCGCCGAGCAGGCCAATGGCCTGACGCGAAACGCCGCCGAAACCACCGAGCGCGGCAGCCGAGCGATGAGCGAAGTCGAGGCCAAGATGGCCGCCATCACCGACTCCGCCGCCAAGATCGGAGAGATCATCGGCCTGATCGACTCCATCGCCTTCCAGACCAACATCCTGGCGCTCAATGCCTCGGTGGAAGCGGCACGGGCCGGCGAACAGGGGCGTGGATTCGCGGTCGTGGCCGGCGAGGTCCGTCACCTGGCCAGCCGTTCCGCCGAGGCCGCCCGCGACATTCGTGAATTGATCGACACCTCGGCGCGCCACACCCAAGAGGGAAACCACCTGGTCAAGGACGCCGCCGAGCAGATGCAGGCGATTCATCGAGGCATCACCCAGGTCGCCGACGTGATCGGCGAGATCACTGCGGGCACCCGCGAGCAGACCACCGGTATCGAGCAGGTCAACACCGCCGTGGCGGAGATGGATACCGTCACCCAGCGAAATGCCGGCATGGTTAGCCAGAACGCCGGCCTGGCCGAGACCATGCGGGATAATGCCCAGCGCCTCGATGCCCTGATGGCCGAGTTCATCCTCGGCGACGACGCCGCCGACGCATCCTTGGCCGCGCCACACCACGAGCCATTGCCCGCCTCCCGGCCCGCAACGACACTCCCTGCATCCCGTAGCCCTGCCCGCCGCGAGGAGCCCGAACCCGAGTGGGAGGCATTCTGACCCCGGCGTTTTCACGCTCCTGGGCGCCAAGCCATTGGGCTTTTACGGCATGCCACCATCGACCGCCATGTCGGGGCTGGCGTCCTGCCCCGGAGGCTCGTTGAAGCACCACGCGTGCCTGGTTCAGCCCGAAGGCCGAGTCACCGCTGGTCCGAGAGATGGCCATCCTCACTGGTGAAGCACTAGTGCCGCCCCTGCCGGGCGGCGCTGGCCGCGAAATCACTCAGCCGTCTCACGAGGCGCATGTCATGGCGCAACAGCCAGTATGCCGGCTCGTCCAGGGCCGCCAGATCGACCCAGTCTCCCGCCGCCTTGCCCGCTTCGAGATCGGCCCGCTGAGCATCCAGCAACAGCGCCTGCATACGACCGTGGGCCCGCTGTAACGCCTCCGCTCGGTCACCATCCAGCACTCCCGACGCTACCAGCTCGACCAGCCGGGTGCGGGTTTCCACGCTCTGGACACCATGGCACCAGGCCAGCAGGCGCACGGCATTGACCAGCGGCAGGAGCCCCTGATGCTTGAGGTTCAGGGCCCGCCGATGCGGACGATCATCCCGCCGGGCCACCACCAGCCGACCGAAGCGCTCCGCCGCCGCCGGCGTCTCCTCCAGCAAGGCGGCCAGCTCGTCGACGAACAGTCCGGCGCGGGGCAGCAGCGCCGAGACATGCGCCCGCAGGGCCTCGGCCAGGTCGACGCTGCCGTAGACCGGCGCAAAATCGAGCAGGATGCTGGCCTGTTGTGCCCGCTTGACCCGTCGTTCGGCGGTCCAGATCTCCAGCTGCCGCTGCCACTCGCCGATACGCTTGCGCCACATCGGCCAACGCGCCATGACATGGCCACGGCACAACGGGATGCCGGCGGCATCCAGTCGCTCGGTGAAGCGCTCGCCCAAGGCCTGGAAGAAACCATCGATCTCGCCATGTCGAGCATCCGTATAGTTGGCGATGATCATGGCATTGTCCTGGTCCGGTGCCAGCAGGCTCTCGTGTCGGGCCGCCGAGCCCAGCGTCAGCACGCAGAACGCCACCGGAGGTTCGCCCCAGCCCTGACCGAGCATCTCGGCAAGCGACGCCTCGATGGCACGGCGATAAAGGGCGTCGTTGTGATCGCTGATCAACTGGCTGATGCGCCAGGCGGGCAGCTCGAGACGTGCCAGGACCGCCACCAGTTCTCGTTGCCAGGCATGGAGCTCGGCCAGGCTCGGCGACTGGCCCAGCCGGTCGACGGCCTCGCATAGCGGGGCAAGCAGCGTTGACAGCCGTTCCCGGTCGGGTACGGCGCCGTCGGCGAACAGAGTCCGCCAGGGCGAGGCACGATGGAGTAGGCGCATCGGCATTCCGTTTGCTGGGTCGCTTCCAGCCTAGCAATATCGGCATTCCGAGAACTTGATATCGAACAGCCAGGCACAAAAAACGGCGCCCGGAGGCGCCGTTCTGGAGGCGTCGAACAGTGGCTCAGCGCGGATCGAACAGGTCGTCGCCCAGCTCGTCGATCAGACGCTCGGCCTTGCTGACCATCAGCGCATCGCAGGCCTCGCGACCGGGCACCACGTCGGAGCGCTCAAAGCGATGCTCGAGCATCTCCTCGCCTTCACCGCGGGGCTTGCGAATCCAGCCGCTGACGCGAAACTGGCCGCCCATGTTCTCGGCCTGGGGCACGATCAGGTAACCCTGGTAGTTCACCGGCTCGCCCTCGGGGGCGGCGGCAGGCGTCGTCTCGCCTTGGCCGAACAGGCCGGATAGCAGTTTCTTCAGCATCGAAGCCTCCTGGATCAAGAGCGCCGGCCAGACCAGCGCCGACTCATGCAGATTTCCAGGAAACGGCTGATTTATGTCGCGATCCGCAGCAATAAATCAGCGTTTCCTTAGACTGTTTGAAAAGTAGACGAGCGAAGGCTAGACAAGGCAAAAATCCGGGAAACGCGGAGTTTACTGGTCGTAAATGAGCAGTTTGACCGGATTTTTAACGCCGTATAGCCGAGCGCAGGCACTTTTCAGACAAGTCTTAGTCCTGCTGGCGGCCCTTACCGGCGGCGATCCGCAGCCGCAGGGCGTTGAGCTTGATGAAGCCTTCGGCATCCTTCTGATCGTAGGCGCCGGCATCGTCCTCGAAGGTGGCGATGGACTCGTCGAACAGCGAGGCGTCGGACTTGCGACCGGCCACAGTGGCGTTGCCCTTGTAGAGCTTCATGCGCACCACGCCGGAGACGTTCTTCTGGGTCTCGTCGATGGCTGCCTGCAGGGCGCGACGCTCCGGGCTCCACCAGTAGCCGTTGTAGATCACCTCGGCGTACTTCGGCATCAATTGGTCCTTGAGGTGCGCTTCCTCGCGGTCCAGGGTCAGCGACTCGATGGCACGGTGGGCGCGCAGCATGATGGTGCCCCCCGGGGTCTCGTAGCAGCCGCGGGACTTCATGCCCACGTAGCGGTTCTCGACGATGTCGAGACGGCCGATGCCGTTGTCGCCACCCAACTGGTTGAGCTTGGAGATGACCTCGTGGGGACGCATCGGCTCGCCGTCGATGGCCACGATGTCGCCGTTCTCATAGGTCAGCTCGACGTAGGTCGGGGTGTCCGGCGCGGCCTCCGGGGAAACGCTCCAGCGCCACATGTCTTCCTCGGCCTCGGTCCACGGATCCTCGAGATTGCCGCCCTCATAGGAGATGTGCAGCAGGTTGGCATCCATGGAGTACGGCGACTTCTTCTTCTGGCTGGTGAAGTCCACCGGGATGTCGTGCTGCTGGCAGTAGCCCATCAGCTTCTCGCGGGAGTTGAGGTCCCACTCGCGCCACGGAGCGATCACCTTGACGCCCGGCTTCAGCGCGTAGGCGCCGAGCTCGAAGCGCACCTGGTCGTTGCCCTTGCCGGTGGCGCCGTGGGAGATGGCGTCGGCGCCGGTCTGGTTGGCGATCTCGATCAGGCGCTTGGCGATCAGCGGGCGCGCGATGGAGGTGCCGAGCAGGTACTCACCCTCGTAGATGGTGTTGGCACGGAACATCGGGAAGACGTAGTCGCGAGCGAATTCCTCACGCAGGTCCTCGATGTAGATCTCCTTGACGCCCAGCGCTTCCGCCTTGGCGCGGGCCGGCTCGACCTCCTCGCCCTGGCCGATGTCGGCAGTGAAGGTCACCACTTCGCAGTCGTAGGTTTCCTGCAACCACTTGACGATGACAGACGTATCCAGGCCGCCGGAATAGGCGAGTACGACCTTCTTGACATCGGACATGCTGGGGGCTCCTCTCGATGATCGACGTAAAAGGGGGATTATAGCGCGCCGAGCCTTGCACGAATACCGGCCCGACGGGACGCATCGGCCCTGAACTGCTAGACTCTCGCGTTTCGAGACAACCCGTACCCCGATCAAGGAGAGGTGCATGAGCGAGGTGGCCGCCCGCGAACTCATGGCACAACGCTTCCGCAGTTTCCTGCCCGTGGTGGTGGACCTGGAGACCGGCGGCTTCAATGCCAAGACCGACGCGATCCTGGAGATCGCCGCCGTGACCCTGACCATGGACCCCGAGGGCAACCTGATGCCCGACGCCACCTACGCCTGCCACGTCACTCCCTTCGAGGGGGCCAACGTCGAGCAGTCCGCCCTGGACTTCACCGGCATCCGCCTCGACGACCCGCTTCGCCAGCAGGTGGCGGTGAACGAGTCCGAGGCACTGGGCGAGGTCTTCCGTCCCGTGCGCAAGGCGATCAAGGCCAATAACTGCACCCGCGCCGTGCTGGTGGGCCACAACGCCGCCTTCGACCATGGTTTCCTGAATGCTGCCGTGGAGCGCTGCGGGATCAAGCGCAACCCCTTCCACCCCTTCTCAAGCTTCGACACCGCCTCGCTGGCAGGCCTGGTCTACGGCCAGACCGTACTGGCCCGCGCCTGTCGCGCCGCCGGCATCGAGTTCGACAACGGCGAGGCCCACTCGGCACGCTACGATACCGAACGCACCGCCGAACTATTCTGTGCCATGGTCAATCGCTACAAGGACCTGGGCGGCTGGCAGCTGGCGCTGCGCGAGCAGGGAATGGAAGACGCGCAGTAAGCTGGAAGCTGGAAGCTGGAAGCTGGAAGCTGGAAGCTGGAAGCTGGAAGCTGGAAGCTGGAAAGCAGCCTAATCTTGCCAGGCCCTATAGCAAACACCCCCGCAGCCATGCTGCGGGGGTGTTATTCTTCCAGCTTCAAGCTTCCAGGCGCGAAGCGCCGCTCTTCAAGCTTGGGACTCGTCGTCCTGGTGCTTGGCGGCGGTTTCCTTGATCAGGGTCTCCAGCTCACCGTTCTGGTACATCTCGACGACGATGTCGCAGCCGCCGACCAGCTCGCCCTCGACCCACAGCTGCGGGAACGTCGGCCAGTTGGCGACCTTGGGCAGCTCGGCGCGGATGTCCGGGTTGTCCAGCACGTTGACGAAGGCGAAGCGCTCACCGCAGGCCATCAGAGCCTGGACGGTCTGGGCGGAGAAGCCGCACTGCGGCAGCTGGGGGGTGCCCTTCATGTAGATCAGGATCGGGTTCTCGCTGATCTGGCGCTGAATGTTCTCGACGGTGGTACTCATCTGCATTCCCTCTGGATCGGTGGTGGCCGCCGCCTCGCGGGCAATACCCGAGCACGCCGGTCGGCCTTCGATGGGCACATTGTACGGATGCCAGGCGCGTTGCGCATCCCCCGCCGGCTGGCTAGGATGGTCGTTTTTTCCCCGTGGAGTGACGCCATGGCCACCCGCCATTTCCTGACCCTGCTCGACCTGAGTCCGGAAGAGCTGCGCTACCTGATCCAGCGCGGCATCTCGATCAAGAACGGCCTGAAGACCCACGGCCCGACCTACACGCCGTTCGCCAACCGGACCCTGGCGATGATCTTCGAGAAGTCATCGACCCGTACCCGGGTGTCGTTCGAGACCGCCATGGCCCAGTTCGGCGGCCACGCCCTGTTCCTCTCCCCCCGCGACACCCAGCTGGGCCGCGGCGAGCCGATCGGCGACACCGCCCGAGTGCTCTCGGAGATGGTCGATGCGGTGATGATCCGCACCTTCTCCCACGCCGGGCTCGAGGAGTTCGCCGCCGCCAGCGAGGTGCCGGTGATCAACGCGCTGACCGACGACTATCACCCCTGCCAGCTGCTGGCCGACGTCATGACCTGGACCGAGCTGCGCGGCAGCGTGCGCGGCCGCACCGCGGTGTGGATCGGCGACGGCAACAACATGTGCCACTCCTGGATCAACGCCGCCCGCCAGTTCGACTTCCAGCTGCGCGTGGTCTGCCCCGAGGGCTACGAGCCGCGCCAGGACATTCTCGACGCGGCCGGCGACCGGGTGACCATTCACCGCGACCCCATGGCCGCCGTGGAAGGCGCCGACCTGGTGACCACCGACGTCTGGGCCTCCATGGGTCAGGAAGAGGAGCAGGCCAAGCGCGAGGCCGACTTCGCCGGCTTCCAGGTCAACGAGGCGATGCTGGACCGCGCCGCCGACGACGTGCTGTTCCTGCACTGCCTGCCGGCCCATCGCGGCGAGGAGATCAGCGAGACCCTGCTCGACGATCCTCGCGCCGTGGTCTGGCAGGAAGCCGGCAACCGCCTGCACGCCCAGAAGGCGCTGATCGAGTTCCTGCTGCTGGGCCGCGTCGAGAGCTGAGCGCCCCGCACCAACGGCCAGTTCCGCGACGCCCCGCTCATCATGAGCGGGGCGTCGTCGCTTGTGCGGCGCCTTCCCCCTAAACAGCTCCTACACCCGCACACTACGACCTTGGTCTAACACCCCGTCCTCGCTATAATGCAGCGCAACATCCGCCACCGCGAGGAAGGCTGCCCGCCCATGACCGCCCCGGACCCCGGCAACATCGCCCAGCGCAGCCTGCGCCAGTGCCTGTGCAACATGGCCGCCCTGCTCTATCGCCAGGGCCACGTCCTGGAGACCGTCTCCAGCCCCCACCGCGGCCTGGACGCCGGCGCCCTGCGCCGACTCGCCGAGGCCGAGCGCAACTGGCCAGGCCACCAGCGCACCCTGGAGCAAAGCAAGGCCGCCACCTACAACATCCAGCGACGCTTCGTGCTGACCGACCTGGGGCGCGAGCTGCTGTTCGAGATGTTTGGCGAGGGCGCCGCCGATATCGCCTGATCTCGGCGCCCTTCCCTTTCGCCATTCTGGCGACTTGCGTCAACTCGACGTCGCCTTTGGCACATTTCTCCCCGCCGCCATGACGGACACTCCCTGCAGGTTTTGCAAGGAGGTCCCCATGAACCGCAACGTCATTCTCACCTGTGCCATCACCGGCGCTGGCGACACCGCCGGCAAGAACCCCAACGTGCCGGTCACGCCCAAGCAGATCGCCGACGACTGCATCGCCGCCGCCAAGGCCGGCGCCAGCGTCGCCCACATTCACGTGCGCGACCCGGAGACCGGCGGCATCAGCCACTCCACCGAGCACTTCCGCGAGGTGATGGATCGCGTCCGCGAGGCGGACACCGACATCGTCATGAACATCACCGCCGGCGGCGGCGGCGACTGGATCCCCGACGCCGAGGACCCGACCCGCGGCGGCCCGGGCACCGACATCCAGACCCCGGCCGAGCGCCACGCCCCGGTGGGCGAACTGTTGCCCGAGCTGTGCACCCTGGACTGCGGCAGCCTCAACTTCGGCGACATGGTCTACGTCAACACCGCCGACTGGCTGCGCGAGCACGCCCGCCTGGTACAGGCCGCCGGCGTCAAGCCCGAGCTCGAGTGCTTCGACCTGGGCCACGTCTGGTTCGCCCGCCAGCTCCAGCAGGAAGGCCTGCTCGACGGCGACCCGCTGTTCCAGCTGTGCCTGGGTATTCCCTGGGGCGCCGAGGCCGACCCCGAGACCATGCTGGCGATGCGCAACAAGCTGCCGGCGGGCGCCAACTGGGCGGCCTTCGGCATCGGCCGCCAGCAGATGCCCATGGTCGCCCAGGCGATGCTGCTCGGCGGCCACGCCCGGGTCGGCCTGGAAGACAACCTCTACCTGAGCAAGGGCGTGAAGGCGACCAACGCCCAGTTGGTCGAGAAGGCCGGCACCATCATCGAGAACCTCGGTGGCCGCGTCATGAGCCCGGCCGAGACCCGCGCGCACCTGTCACTGCGCGACCCGCGCACCGGCCAGACCGTGACCGCCGGAGGTGACGCATGAGCCGCCAACTCTCCGTCATCGGCACCGGGGTGATCGGCAACGGCTGGATCGCCCGCGCCCTGGCACAGGGCTGGGACGTAGTTGCCTTCGATCCGGCCCCGGACGCCGCCGAGCGTACCCGCGCCTTCGTCGACAACGCCTGGCCGTCGCTCGAGAAACTGGGGCTGGCCGAGGGCGCTGCCCCTACCCGGCTGACCTTCGTCGACAGCCTCGAAGAGGCCGTGGCAGGCGCCGACTTGATCCAGGAGAACGTGCCCGAGCGCCTCGAGCTCAAGCGCGAGATCCTCGCCGCCATCGACGCCGCGGCGGCGCCCGGCGCGATCGTCGGCTCCTCCACCTCGGGCTTCAAGCCCAGCGACCTGCAGCGCGACTGCGCCTGGGTGCCGGGCCGGGTGATCGTCGCCCACCCCTTCAACCCGGTCTACCTGCTGCCGCTGGTGGAACTGGTCGGCGGCGAGGCCACCGAGCCCCGCCAGATCGAACAGGCCCAGGCGCTCTACCAGGAACTGGCCATGCGCCCGCTGGTCGTGCGCCGCGAGATCGAGGGCCATATCGCCGACCGCCTGATGGAGGCGCTGTGGCGCGAGGCGCTGCACCTGGTCAACGACGGCGTGGCGACCACCGAAGAAGTCGACGCCGCGGTGGTCTACGGCTGCGGCCTGCGCTGGTCGCTGATGGGCACCTTCCTGACCTTCCACCTGGCCGGCGGCGAACAGGGCATGCGCCACATGCTGGAGCAGTTCGGCCCGGCGCTGAAGCTGCCGTGGACCAAGCTGGAGGCTCCCGAGCTCACCGACGAGCTCATCGACAAGGTGGTCGAAGGCTGCGAGTTCCAGGCCGCCGAGCGTCCGGTCGCCGAGCTGGACCGTCGCCGCGATGACTTCTTGGTCGAGCTGCTCGACCTGGTGCAGAAGTACTGGCCCGAGGCCGAAGGCCTCGAAGGACGCATCTGATGGCCCTGCTCGAGCTCCGCGTCGACAGCCAATGGGTCGACTACAACGGCCACATGAATGACGCCGAGTACGCCCGGGTGTTCTCGCTGGGCGTGGAAGCGCTGATGGACGCCATCGGCCTCGACGAAGCCGGCCGGCGCCGCCACGGCTACACGGTCTACACCCTCGAGACCCACCTCTGCTACCGCCGCGAGGCCCACGAGGGGCAGCCGCTGCGGGTAGAGGTCACGCTGCTCGACCGCGACGCCAAGCGCCTGCACGTGTTCTTCGCGATGCATGACGCCGAGGGCACCCTGCTGGCCACCAGCGAGCAGATGCTGATGGGCATCGACAGCGAGGCCGGCCGGCCGGCGCCCTTCCCCGAGGCCGTCGAGGCAGCCATCGGCGAGCTGCCGAGGGTCGCCGACGAGGCCTGGCCGGAACTGGCCAGCCGCCGCATCGGCCTGCCCGCCAAGCGCTGACGCGCCATCGCCCTGCCACGCCATCCCGCCCGGCCGTTGCCGGGCGGGCACGGGATCGCCGGCCCGAGGACCGGCCCAAGAGGATACGGCTTATCGCTTCCCCCACGCCCCCCGACACTCCACCCGGCGACACCGCAGCCCGCGACACCGAAAGCACCGACTACACGGTGACCGAGCTGTCCCAGGCCGGGTTCTTCCGCGGCATGCACAAGGGCATGACCCTCACCTCCGCCGGCCTGGTGCTGGCCTTCGTGCTGTTCACCGGCCTCGGCCCCGGCCTGGCCGGCGAGCTGTTCGGCGCGGTGCGCGCCTGGATCGAGAGCACCTTCAGCGGCTACTACCTGGTGACCGTGATGCTGCTGATCGCGGTGTGCGCCTTCATCGTGGTCAGCCGCCACGGCAGCATCCGCCTCGGCGACGACGACAGCCGCCCCGAGTTCAGCAACTTCGCCTGGTTCTCGATGCTGTTCTCCGCCGGCATCGGCATCGGCATCCTGTTCTTCGGCGTCGCCGAACCGGTGTTCTACCTGGACAACAGCGGGGCCTTCGGCTACCCCAACAACCCACACGCGGACATGGCCGGCGCCACCGCCCTGGGCCACGAGCGCGCCATCGATGCCTTGCGGGTCTCGGTCTTCCACTGGGGCCTGCACGGCTGGGCCATCTACGTGATCGTCGGCATGTCGCTGGCCTACTTCGCCTATCGCAAGGGGCTACCGCTGGCCCTGCGCTCCGCCCTTTATCCGTTCATCGGCGAGCGCATCTACGGGCCCATCGGCCACCTGGTCGACATCCTCGGCGTGCTCGGCTGCGTATTCGGGGTCGCCACCTCGCTCGGGCTCGGCGTCAGCCAGATGGCCGTGGGCCTGGAGCGCCTGGCGGGCATCAGCGCCGGCCTCGACACCCAACTGGTGCTGATCGCCGTGATCTCGCTGGTCTCCATCCTCTCGGTGGTGTCCGGCGTTCAGCGCGGCATCAAGCTCATCTCCGAGCTCAACATCTGGGTCTCGGTGCTGGTGGTCGGCGCCTTCCTGCTGGGCGGGCCTACCCTATGGCTGATCAGCGCCTTCGGCGAGACCCTGGTCGACTATGCAGCCAACTTTATCCCCATGGGCCTGTGGTACGCCGATGAACCGGGGCCGGCCGCCTGGCAGCAGGCCTGGACCATCTTCTACTGGGGCTGGTGGCTGGCCTGGGCGCCGTTCGTCGGGCTGTTCATCGCCCGCATCTCCCGCGGCCGTACCCTGCGCGAGTTCGTGCTCGGCGTGCTGCTGGTGCCGACGCTGATCATCTTCGTGTGGCTGGTCATCTTCGGCGGCAGCGCCCTCTACCAGGAGCTGCATGCCGCGGGCGGCCCCGGCAGCGCCGGCATCATCGAACTGGTCAACGCCTGGAACCTGCCGGCCGCGCTGTTCGCCAGCGCCGACGGCATCGCCGGCACCGGGGCCCTGGGCTGGCTGCTGTCGGCGATGATGGTGTTCCTGCTGATGAGCTGGTTCGTGACCTCCTCGGACTCCGGCACCCTGGTGCTGACCACCATCCTGTCGCTGGGCAACGACGAGCCGCCGCAGCGCTTCCGGGTTTTCTGGGGCGTGGTGATCGGCCTGGTGGCCGCGGTGCTGCTGGTCGCCGGTGGCCTCAAGGCTCTGCAGACCGCGCTGATCGCCGCCGCCCTGCCGCTCAGCGGGGTGATCCTGATCATGACCGCCGGGGTTCTGGTCTCGCTGCTGCGGGAATCGCGTCACTCGACGTCGACGGCTCCTCGCGGAGGATGATAGGGGCGACGCGCCATCGCTCGGCGCGGGGACGGCCGGGCTGACAGCCCGCCGTCCCGGCCCACGCACGACGAGGCCCGATCCGGCCATGCCGGATCGGGCCTCTTCATGGGCAGAACGTCGCCCGGTGGGCGTCGCTCAGTACTGGCCGAGCCCGGCCTCGAGCTTGAACAGCCCGGCGGAGAGCTCGCCCGGCGTGGCCACCGGGGTCTCGGGCGCCACCGGCGAAGGCCAGGCCTCGAGCAGCGACTCGTAGGCCGCCAGCAGCTCGCCGTAGCTCTCGTCGTCGTACAGTTCGGCATGGCGTTCGAGGGTGGCCTTGGCGGTCATCACGAAGCCCAGGCTGTCCTGATACTCGACCACGTTGACGAACTGGCCGTCGTCGATCGATTCGTCGTACTCGTGCATCGCCTGACGCAGCAGCGCCAGCTGCACCCGGCTCTGGAAGGCCACGTCGTCGCGCAGCTCGGCGTCGACATCCTGCATGGCGGTGTCGATGGCGGCCATGGCGGCACCATAGGCCTCGGCATGGCCGTCCCAATCGCCGCCCTCGCGGGTCTCGTCGATCAGCGCTTCCAGGATGCCCTCGAAGTCCTCGACACCGCGCGCCTCGAAGGCCAGTTCCAGGGCCTCGTAGTGCTCGTGGATGGGGTGACCGAAGTGCGGCTGGGCGGCAGTCTGTTCGCCGGCCTGGTAGAGCGCACGGGCAACGACCAGATGGCCCTGCATCATGGCCAGATTCGTGGTGTAGACGCCGGGGTTGCTGGCATCGACGCCATGGCCGCCTTCGCCACCTTCTCCACCTTCTCCACCTTCTCCACCTTCTCCACCTTCACCGCCTTCACCGCCTTCACCGCCTTCACCGCCTTCACCGCCTTCGCCACCGGCCGACGCATTCAGGTAAGCGAACACGGCATAAGGATCTGCCGCGGCGCCGGCTTCACCACCCTCGCCACCCTCGCCACCTTCACCACCTTCACCACCTTCACCACCTTCACCACCTTCGCCGCCGTCGTCGTGGTGGTGACCGGCTTCACCACCCTCGCCACCTTCACCACCTTCACCACCTTCGCCGCCGCCGTCGTGGTGGTGACCGGCTTCACCACCCTCGCTACCTTCACCGCCTTCGCCGCCGCCGTCGTGGTGGTGACCGGCTTCACCACCCTCGCTACCTTCACCGCCTTCGCCGCCGCCGTCGTGGTGGTGACCGGCTTCGCCGCCCTCGCTACCTTCACCGCCTTCACCGACATCGTCGTGGTGATGGGCGCCTTCGCCGCCCTCACCGCCGTGATCGGCGTGAGCCAGCATCGGGCTGGTGGGCCCCTGGGTGAATTCGGCGGTTGTCTCGCCGTCGGCGAACGCGGCCGAGCCGGTGCCCAGCAGCACGCTGGTACCGACGCCGACCCAGAGCTTGGTACGAGTGGAATGGGACATGCTGACTTCCTTCTTGTGATAGCCATGACCAGGACACGCGGCCGCTCGGCCGCTGTCTTCGCCCGGGTAGATTGCCGGCGCCGGCGGATCAATGCAAACGATTCACAGTCCTCTATAATCGACGCTTCATTCTCGCTCGCCAGGAGTGCCGCTCGTGATCCTCTGCATCGACCAGGCCATCCCCCCCGAACTCTTGACCCGCGTCCGCGCCACCCTGGCCGAGAGCGATTTTCGCGACGGCCGCGAGACGGCCGGCTGGCACGCCCGCACGGTCAAGCAGAACGAGCAGGCCGACGGCCGGCGGCCCGAGATCGCCGAGCGGCGCCAGGCACTCGCCAAGGCCCTGCAGGCCAACCCGCTGTTCCAGATGGCCGCCCGGCCGAAGCGTATGAAACCCCTGATGTTCAGCCGCTATCGGGAGGGCATGAGCTACGGCAACCATGTCGACGACGCGGTGATGGCCACGCCCCAGGGCGCCATGCGCACCGACCTGTCGTTCACGCTGTTTCTCAACGCCCCGGAGGAGTACGACGGCGGCGAGCTGCTGGTGGATTCCACCGCCGGCGAGCAGACCTACAAGCTGCCCGCCGGCGCGCTGATCCTCTATCCTTCCTCGACCCTGCACCGGGTCGAGCCGGTCACCCGCGGCGAGCGTCTGGCGGCGGTGGGCTGGGTGCAGAGCCAGGTCCGCGACCCGCAGCAGCGCGAGATCCTCTTCGACCTGGATACCACCCGGCGCCAGGAATTCGACGCCAACGGCAAGACCCGCACCTTCGACATGCTGTCGAAGAGCCTGGCGAATCTGCTGCGGATGTGGGCCGATATCTGAGGGCGGGCAATCAGCCCTGGCGAATCTGCCGCGGGGAGGCCCCGTGATGCTGGCGGAAGGCCCGGGAGAAGCTGGAACTCGAGGCGAAGCCGCAGGCCAGGCCCACCGCCAGCACGTCGAGATCGGTCTCCTCGAGCAGGTGACGCGCCCGCTCCAGGCGCAGCGCCAGGTACCAGTCCCGGGGCGAGCGGCCCAGCTCGCGCTCGAACAGGCGCTGCAGCTGGCGCAGCGAGACGCCGCTGCGCCGGGCCACCTCGGCCAGCGCCAACGGGGCCTCCAGGTGGCGCTCCATCAGGTCAACGGCCCCCACCAGCCGGGCATTGTGGGTATCGAGCCGACGCGCCAGGCTCATGCGCTGCTGGTCGTGGCGGGTGCGCATGCGCTCGTGGACAAGCTGCTCGGAGACGTCGATGGCCAGGCGCTGTCCGTGGCGGCGGGCGATCACGTCCAGCGCCATGTCCATGGCCGCCGCACCTCCCGCACAGGAGAAGCGCCGCGCCCCGAGCTCGAACAGCTCGTCGGAGGTGGCGATGGCCGGAAACCGTTCCTGGAAGGCCGGCAGGCTCTCCCAGTGCAGGGTGACCCGCTCGCCCTTCAGCAGCCCCGCCGCGGCCAGCAGGAAACAGCCGGTGTCGAGCCCGCCCAGCACGCAGCCGGCGGCGTCCAGCCGGTGCAGCCAGCGCTTCAGCGCGCGGCTCAGGTGACGTTCGGGATCGAAGCCGCTGCACACCGCCAGCGACGGCAGATGGTGCACCGCCTCGATGGCCTGGTCGGCGAGCAGGGTCATGCCGTTGGAGGCCGTCACCGGGCCACCGTCCTCGCTGATCAGGGTCCACTCGAAGAGCGGGCGACCGCTGATGCGGTTGGCAATGCGCAGCGGCTCCACCGCCGAGAAGAACGCCATCATCGAGAAGCGCGGCAGCAGCAAGAAACCGATCGGCTCGGGAGTGGGTCCGGTGTAGTCGAGACGCATGGCACCTGGTGATGGAAAAGCTGCGGGCCGCCATGATGACCGGCCCGTGTGAGTGGAGCAAGCCGTCCTCACCAAGGCATCCTCGAAGGAGCCACTTCTTGGCCGCCTCTCTCGATGAGCAGGCAAAGTGGGCGACGTTGCAACGGGCCCCACAGCCTCTACAATCGGGACCTCGACACGCGCCGTCGCGCTTCCCCCGCTGCCGACCCGAGGCCCATGAGACTAACGCCCCCCGTGCCCGCCCCGGAGTGCATCGGCTTCCTGTTACTGCCCCGCTTCGCCATGGTCGCCTTCTTCTCGGCCATCGAGCCGCTGCGCATCGCCAACCGCATCAGCGGCGAGACGCTGTTCGCCTGGCACCTGATCAGCCGCGACGGCGAGCCGGTGGTCGCCTCCAACGGCATGACGCTGGCCGTCGACCATGCCCTGGCCGAGGCGCCATCCTCCCCCAGCCTGGCGGTCTGCGCCAGCTTCGAGCCCGAGGCCGCCGTCGACGCGACGCTGATCGCCTGGCTTCGCGAGCTCGCGGCACAGGGCTGTCTGCTGGGCGGCATGGACACCGGCTGCTTCGCGCTGGCCGCGGCCGGCCTGCTCGACGACCAGACGGTGACCCTGCACTGGGAATCGCTGCCCGAGTTCCGCGCCCGCTACCCGCGGGTCGACGCGGTGGAGTCGCTCTATGAGGTGACGCCCGAGGGCTTCTCCTGCGCCGGCGGCAGCTCGGCCATCGACATGAGCCTCGACCTGATTCGCCGCCGGCACGGCGATGACCTGGCCGGCCGGGTGCGCGACCAGCTCCTCCATGACCAGGGGCGCCGACCGGCCAGCCGCCAGCGCGACCCGGCCGCCCCCGACGACCCGACGCTGAATCGCGCCATCGCCCTGATGGAGGCCAATCTGGAGGCACCGCTGGGGATCCGCGAGCTGGCCGACGAGCTGGGGCTCACCTGGCGACGCCTGGACCGACTGTTCGCTCGCCATCTCGGCACCTCGCCACAGCGCGCCTATCTGGCGCGACGCCTGGACCACGCCTATCGCCTGCTCCGCGAGACCCGCCACAGCATCATGGACATCGCCCTGGCCTGCGGCTTCGCCTCGGCCTCGAGCTTCACCCGCGCCTTCCGCCGCCGCCATGGCATGACCCCGAGCGAACTGCGACAACGCCACTGAGCCAGGCCCCGTCCGACACGGCGCGCGTTGACAGCCCCTCGGCCAACTGGTTTCATTTGAAACCAAATAACCGCCGACAGGAGTCCCCATGACCGCGGCCTGGCAGCAATACCGCAGCGCCCCCGACCCCGGCACCCGCGTGGTGGCGGCCGACGCCGTTCCCGAACGCGGCCATCTGAGCCTGACCCTGGAGAGCGAGCGCGGCCGCTTCCCGCTGTTGGTGGTATGCCTCGCGGACGGTGCGCCGCTGGCCTACGTCAACGCCTGCCCCCACCAGTTCCTGCCCCTCGACCAGCGCGGCGACCGCCTGCTGAGCGAGGACGGCGAGACGCTGCGCTGCACCAACCACGACGCCGCCTTCGCCACGCGCAGCGGCGAGGGGGTGAGCGGCCTGGGGCTGGGCTGCGCCCTGGACGCCGTCCCCGTTCGACTGGAAGACGGCTGGCTGATCATCGACAAATGAAGCCCTGACTGTCGAATCGTGCACAGTCGGCGTCGAATCCTGCCGCGAGCCCGCCGCCATGCGCTGGCATCCTGAGCCGCATCCTCACGCTGCTCATCTCAGGAGATGCCCCATGACCGACACCGAACTGCCGCGCACCCCGGATTACGACGCCTGGCCGATCGACGCCGATCTCGACGCCGTCTCCTTCACCGCCAGGCTGGTGACGGTACGCTGGAGCGACGGCCGGGTCAGCCGCTACCACGGCATCTGGCTGCGCGAGAACGCCGCCGACGACACCACCATCAACCCGGCGACCCGCGAGCGCATCCTGGACCTCTCCACCCTGCCCGCCTGGCCGGAGATCGAGGGCGCCGAGATCGACGCCAGCGGTGCGCTATGCGTGGACTTCGCCCCCGAGGATCGCCGCCTGCGCTTTCATCCCGGCTGGCTGCGCGCCCACGACTACGACAACGCCGTCGATCCCGAAGCACCGCTGGTGCCGGTGACGACCTGGCAGGGCGGCCCGGAGGCCGGCCCCGATACCCTCGACGCCGCGGGCCTGCTCCACACCACGCCCGATGGCAAGGACGAGGAGGCAATCCTCGCCCCGGCCCTGGAAAGTGTGCTCGGCAAGGGACTGGTGCGGCTGCGCAACCTGCCCACCGAGCCCGGCTCTCTGGACGCCATCGCCCGACGCATCGGCCCGGTGCGACCCACCAACTTCGGGCAGCTGTTCGACGTCAAGGCCAAGCCGGACCCGGACTCCAACGCCTACACCTCTATCGCCCTGCCGCCCCACGTCGACCTGCCGACCCGCGAGTACCACCCCGGCCTGCAGATGCTGCACTGCCTGGAAAACAGCGTGGCAGGCGGCCAGGCGGTGATGCTCGACGGCTTTGCCGTTGCCGAGGCGCTGCGCGACCACCATCCCGCGGCCTGGGCGACCCTGACCCGGGTGCGCTGGTGCTACGCCAACACCGCCAGGACCACCGACTACGTGTGGTTCGAGCCGATGATCCGCCTCGACGCCCGGGGCGAACTGCTCGAAGTGCGCATCGCCGACTTCCTTCGCGGCCCGCTCCAGACCGCCTTCGAGGACGTCGAGCCGGCCTATGAGGCACTGATGACGCTGCAGCGGCTGCTGCGCGATCCGGCCTTCGCCATCCGCTTCACCTACGAGCCCGGCGACCTGGTGATCTTCGACAACCGTCGCCTGCTGCACGCCCGTGACGCCTTCGAAGGCGCCAGCGGCCATCGCTGGCTGCAGGGCTGCTACATGGAACGCGACGAGATCCGCTCGCGCTACCGCATGGTCCAGCGGGCGCGGCGACAGCGCAGACTCGCCACCGAGGCATGAGTAAACACTGATTTATTGCTGCGCTCGATATCCTGGCCGTCGGCGGTACTCAAAATCCTCATTTACTGTCGTGTAAACTGCGGTTTCTGCGTTCCGGCGACGGCCAGCCTCTCTTCGCTCGCGACATAAATCAGCGCTTCCCTAAGCTCCCCCCTCGCCGCAGGAGACCGACATGAGCGCCCGCGAGCCGACGCCCACCACCACCACCACCATCTCGGCGGCCTGGAGCCTCTGGGCGCTGCTGCTCGGGGTCGGCCTGCTGATGCTGGGCAATGGCCTGCAGGGCAGCCTGCTGGGCGTGCGCGCCGCCGAGGAGGCCTTCGGCAACACCGTGACCGGCCTGGTGATGTCGGCCTACTTCGTCGGCTTTCTGGTCGGTTCAACCCTGACGCCGCGCAAGCTGCGCCAGGTCGGCCATGTGCGGGTCTTCGCGGCACTCGCCTCGATCACCTCTGTCGCCATCCTGGTGCATGTGATGTTCATCGACCCCTGGGTCTGGGCGGCGATGCGCCTGGTCACCGGTTTCGCCTATGCCGGGCTCTACGTGGTCACCGAGAGCTGGCTCAACGGCCACGCCGGCAACCACCTGCGCGGGCGACTGCTGGCCTTCTACATGGTGATCAGCTACTTGGGGATGGGCGGCGGTCAGCTGCTGCTCAACGTTGCCGATCCGAGCGGCGTGGTGCTGTTCCTGATCGTCTCGATCCTGATGTCGCTGGCGCTGGTGCCGATCCTGCTCAGCTACACGCCGCAACCGGACACCGGCACGCCAGAGGCCATGAGCCTGCGTCGCCTGTACCGCCTGGCACCGCTGGGCACCCTGGGCTGCCTGCTGACCGGCATCGCCAACGGCAGCGTCTTGGGTATGGGGGCGGTCTTCGCCACCGGCAGCGGCATGGCGGTGGAACAGGTCGCCGCCTTCATGGGCGCCTTCATCCTCGGTGGCGCCCTGCTGCAGTGGCCGCTGGGCAAGCTCTCCGACAAGACCGACCGTCGGCGGGTGATCGTGGCGGTGGCCACCCTGGCCACGGCCCTGTCGCTGGCTGGCCTGCTGCTGGAACAGGGCGACACCCTGCCATTGACGTTGCTCGGGGTGCTGCTTGGCGGCACCACCCTGACCCTCTATTCCCTGCTGCTGGCCTGTGCCAACGACGCCCTCACCCCGTCGCAGACCGTGGCCGCGAGCAGCAGCCTGGTGCTGGCACTCGGCATCGGTGCCATCCTTGGCCCGCTGACCACCGGGCTGCTGATGGATGCCATCGGGCCCGACGGTTTCCTGTGGGACCTGGCGCTGATCCATGCCGCTATGGTCGCCTTCGGTGGCTATTGCCTGATTCGCCACCCCGCCACCGATCTCGAGGAGCATGGCCACTACGTGGCGGTGCCCGCCGGCACTGCGCCGCTGGGTACCACCTGGGTCGAGGAGGCGGCCAGCGAGCCGGCCCAGCTCGAACTGGAGCTGAGCGACACCTCTCCCGACCCAGAGCACTCGACTTGCTGAGCATTCACCCCGGGCCGCGCGCCGCGGTCTCGCGGGGCGACTCCGAGAAGCGCGCTCGATAGGCCCGGGAGAAGTGCGCCAGGTGCGCGAAGCCGGTGGCCAGAGCCGCCTCGGTGACCCGGCAGTGACTGCCGGCGAGCAGCCGCTGGGCCCGATCCAGGCGCATGCCCAGATAACACTGCTTGGGCGTCTCGCCGAAGTGCGCCAGGAACAGCCGGGTCAACTGGCGCTGCGACTGGCCCACCAGCCGGCAGATCTCGGGAATCGGCAGCGCCTGGGTCAGGTTGGCCTCCATCACCGCCAGGCTCCTGACCACGCTGCGCGGCAGTCCCGGATAACGCACCTCCGGTACCTCCCGGGAAGGCTCGTCGTGGCGGTCGTGGACCAGCTGACGACCCACCGCGTCGGCCAGCGCCGGACCATAGTCGCGCTCGATGCGATCCAGCATCATGTCGATGCCGGTGATCCCCCCAGCGCCAGTCTGGCGCGTGGCGTCGGCCTCGAAGCGCTCGCGGCTGACCCGCAGGCCAGGAAACTCGCGACGGAAGGCAGGCACGCTCTCCCAGTGCAACGCCACCCGATGCCCCTCCAGCACCCCGGCCCGAGCCAGGATGAAAGGCGCGGTGTCCAGGCCCCCAAGCCAGCCCCCATGCGCCGCCACGCGTCGTAGCACCGCACGCTCCTGGGCGGTGACCGTGGCCTCCGCCTCGTAGGACGACACCACCATCAGGTGGGCGGCATCCGGCACCGAGACCAGGTCGCCATCCACCTCGATGCGCACACCGTTGCTGGCGACCACGTCATCGCCATGTGCCGAGCGCAGCCGCCACGCGAACAGGTCGCGCCCGAAGCGGTTGGCGACCCGTAGCGGCTCGAGCATGCAGAACAGCGTCAGCATCGAGAACTTGGGGACCAGCCACACGTCCAGGGTGTGCTCTGCCTGCTCGGGGGACAGCAGCGGCGGCGAATCCGGTCGTGGATAGGGCCAGGCCTCGGGATAGGTATCGATCATGGCAAAAAAGATCAAGTTTATGGCGAATTTATACAAATCCTAACGGCGAGGTGACGCTAGGGTAAAGCCGGTCGGGTCATCGGCGCCGCTGACCACGACCGACACACCGCCCCTGCATCACCGGAGATTCATCGCCATGACCGCAAGCGCCAAGGTAACGCTGTCCCCCGACGGGCAGCGCCTGACCCTCGACCTCGATGCCCGGCCCCGCGAGTTCGCGGCCCTGTGGCTGCGCGAGCGGGCGCCCGACGCCGAAACCCTGGACCCACGCACCGGCCAGCGCCTGATCGAGGCCGCCGAGCTGCCCCTGGACCTGGCCGTGGAACACGCCGAGCTCGACGGTGAATCGCTGGCGCTGCGCTTCAGCGACGGTCATGCCGTGCGCTTCCCGGTGGCCGACCTGCTCGCCGAAGACAAGCCCCGCGAGTCGGTCGCCCCGGAGCGTGAGCTGTGGGACGCCGGCCTGACCGAGCCGCCCCGCGCCGATTTCGCCGCCGCCCTCGAGGACGATGCGGCCCTGCTGGCAATGCTGGAAGGGCTGCACCGCGTCGGCTTCGTGCTGGTCTCCGGCGTGCCCGCCAACGAAGACGGCATGCAGGCACTGATCGAGCGCATCGGGCCGCTGCGTCGCACCAACTGGGGCGGCATCGCCGACGTCAAGTCGGTGGCCAACGCCTACGACCTGACCATGACCCAGCGCGGCCTGGAGCCGCACACCGACAATCCCTATCGTGACCCGATCCCCGGCTACATCTGGCTGCACTGCCTGACCAACGCCGCCGACGGCGGCGACAACACCCTGGTCGACGGCTATCACGCCGCCGAAGTGCTGCGCGAGCGCGACCCGGCGGCCTTCGATTGCCTGACCCGGGTCTCGCCGGGGTTCCGCTACCGCGACGAAACCACCTGGCTGGAGAGCGAGGGGCCGCTGATCGAGCTGGACAGCCAGGGCCGGGTGAGCCGGGTGCGCTACAACAACCGCACCGAACGGGTCGACGCCCTGCCTCCCGAGGAACTGGCCCGCTACTACGCCGCCCGCCGCGCCTTCTATGCGCTGATCACCTCAGACGAGCTCACCGTGCATCTCAAGCTCGAGCCGGGCCAAATGCTGATCATGGACAACTACCGCCTGTTCCACGGCCGTCGCGCCTATGAGCTGGCCGGGGGCGTGCGCCACCTGCGCCAGGGTTACGTCGATCGCGACAGCACCGCCAGCCGCCGCCTGGTCCTGCGCCGAGAGCTGCGCCACCAGCAGGCCGCATCGCGCATGGAGGAGACGGCATGAACCAGGCTCGCTTCCGCCACTTCGGCGAGGCCCGGCGCGATGAATGGGCGCTGATCGACCAGCGCTTCCGCGACTACGTCGCCGACGCCCCACGCCGCGTGCTCGAACACCTGCACCGGCTGGCCGGCGACACCCACGGCTATCCGGTGGATCGCTTCGAACACTGCCTGCAAACCGCCACCCGGGCGCTGCGCGACGGCGCCGACGAGGAGATGGTGGTCTGCGCCCTGCTCCACGACATCGGCGACGATCTGTCTCCGGCCAACCATGCCGAGATCGCCGCGGGCATCCTCGAGCCGTTCATCGATCCGCTCAACGCCTGGATGATCCGCCACCACGAACTGTTCCAGGGCTACCACTACCGCCACTATTTCGGCCTGGACCCCCACGCCCGGGAGCAGTTCCGCGACCATCCGGCCTATGAACGCACGGTGCGCTTCTGCGACGACTGGGACCAGGCCAGCTTCGACCCCGACTACGACACCCTCCCGCTCCAGCACTTCGTGCCCATGGTGGAACGCGTACTGGGTCGCGCCCCCTACGGCGGCCTGCCGCCCATCGTCGAAGAGGAATCCCGCTCATGAACTGCGCCCAGCATCTCATCGCCCTGCTCGAGGCCCACGGCGTCGACACCGCCTTCGGCATTCCCGGCGTGCATACCATCGAGCTGTATCGCGCCCTGGGCGACAGCCGCCTGACCCACGTCACGCCGCGCCATGAGCAGGGCGCCGGCTTCATGGCCGACGGCTACGCCCGGGCCAGCGGCAAGCCCGCGGCCTGCTTCATCATCTCCGGCCCCGGCATGACCAACATCGCCACTGCGATGGGCCAGGCGCTGGCCGACTCGGTGCCGATGCTGGTGATCTCCAGCGTCAACCAGCGCGCCACCCTCGGCCGCGGCCAGGGCCGGCTGCACGAGATGCCCCACCAGGGCGAGACGCTCGCCGGCGTCAGCGTGTTCAACCACACCCTGCAGGACCCGGCGGCGCTGCCCGAGGTGCTGGCTCGCGCCTTCGCGGTGTTCTCCAGCGCTCGTCCCGGCCCGGTGCACATCGAGATTCCGCTGGACGTGATGGCCGCGCCGGCGCCCGAGGCGCCGGCCGTCGCCCCGGCGCGGGTCTTTCCGCCGGCCCCGGCCCCCGAGGCGCTGGCCCTGGCCGGCGAATGGCTTATCCAAGCCGAACGCCCGCTGGTGCTGCTCGGCGGCGGCACCGCCGCCGCCCCGGACGCCGCCCGAGCGCTGGTCGAACGCCTGGACGCCCCGGCCTTCACCACCATCAACGCCAAGGGCGTGCTGGGCCTCGACCACCCGCTGGATCTCGGCGCCACCCAGAGCCTGCCCGCCGCGCGCCGGCTGGCCGCCGAGGCCGACGTGGTGCTCGCGCTCGGCACCGAACTCGGCGAAACCGACTATGACCTGGTGTTCGACGAGGGCTTCCGGCTCGACGGTCGGCTGATCCGCGTGGACATCGACCCCCAGCAGTTGGGCCGCAACCAGGCTGCGGATCTCGCCATCCTCGCCGAGGCCGGCCAGGCCATGCAGGGCCTGCTCCAACAGTTGCCCAACGCGTCCGAACGCGGCGGCGCAGACCGCGCCGCCGAGGTACGCGGCGAGCTCGCGCTGGCCGCCGACCCGGAGCTCGCCCCCTATGTGCCGCTCTACGCCACCCTGCGCGAGGCACTGCCCGAGGCCATCGTGGTCGGCGACTCCACCGGGCCGGTCTACGCCGGCAACTTCCTGGCCGCGATGCCGGCCCCGCAGCGCTGGTTCAACGCCGCCACCGGCTTCGGCACCCTCGGCTACGGCCTGCCCGCCGCCCTGGGCGCTGCGCTTGCCCGACCCGAGCAGCCGGTGGTCGCCCTGGTCGGCGATGGCGGCCTGCAGTTCGTGCTCGGCGAGCTCGGCACCGCCCGCGACCTGGGCCGGCCGGTGGCACTGGTGATCTGGAACAACGATGGCTACGACGAGATCCGCCGCTACATGTCGATGAGCGAGGTGCCGCACCTGGGCGTCGACCTGGACGCCCCGGACTTCGGCGCCTTGGCCAAGGCCTACGCCTGCCGCCACCTCGGCGTGAGCGACCCGGCGAGCCTGCACGACGCCCTGGGCCGCCTCTCTGATGCGGATTCCCCGCTGATCATCGAGGTCGATGCCGCCGCCTGGGCCGCCTCGCTCTGAAGATCGGCCTTCTGCCCCGGCCGCAGAAGGAGAAGTACGCCGAGGCAAGTTGCCGCAGCATCGGAAAAGCCTCCACACACCAACACGAGCCGGCCTGGACCGGCTTCGATAAGGAGACGTCTGAATGAGGACGCACTATACGACCCTGACCCTGATCGCCGGCCTGACCCTGGCCGGCCCGGCCCTTGCCGCCGACCGCGACGACCGCCTGCGCCTGGTGGTGCCGCCCTGGCCCGGAGTGACCGTGAAGAGCGAGATCTTCTCCCAGCTCATCGAGCCGCTGGGCTATACCGCCGAGACCCTGGAGGTAAGCTCCACGGTGGGCTACAGCACCCTGCAGAGTGGTGACAGCGACGCCTTCCTCGCCGGCTGGATGCCCGCCCAGCAGGAAAGCTACGACGCCGCCATCGAAGCCGATGCCATCGTCGACCTGGGCAACAACGTCAACGGCGCCCGCATGGGCTTCGCGGTCCCCGACTACGTCTATGACGCTGGCATCACCCGCGCCGAGCAGCTCGCCGACCCGGAGATCGCCGAACGCTTCGAGCGGACCATCTACAGCATCGAGAGCGGCTCCACGGTCACCGACATGATCAACGGCGCCATCGAGGCCGATACCCACGGCCTCGGGGACTGGGAGCTCATGGCCTCCTCGACGCCCGGCATGCTCAGCGAAGTGGACGGCGCCGTCGAGCAGGAGCGTTGGATCCTCTTCTACGGCTGGACCCCGCACTGGATGGTGCCGGAATACGACGTGCACATCCTCGAGGACTCGGCCGATGTCTTCGGCGCCGACAGCGGCCACAGCGACGTCAAGACCATCGTCGCCAAGGACTATGCCGAGGCCAACCCCAACCTGACCCGGCTGCTCGACCAGTTCGTGCTATCCGCCGACGAACAGAGCGAATTCATCCTCGAATACAGCCTCAAGGAGCGTGACCTCGAGGAGGTCGCCCACGACTGGCTGGCCGCGCACCCCGAGCGCGTCGCCGAGTTCCTCGAGGGCGTCGAGACCCGCGACGGCGATGACGCCCGAGTCGCCGTGGAGGCCAGCCTGTGAGCGATGCCGTTTGCGAGGATAGCGAGAATGAGATCCGTCGCGACCTGGCTGCCGCCTATCGGCTGATCGCCCTGGACGGCATGGACGACGGCGTCTCCACCCATATTTCCGCGCGCCTGCCCGGCGAGCGTTTCCTGCTCAACGCCTTCGGGCTGCGCTTCGAGGAGGTCAGGGCCGACAATCTGGTGACCGTGGACGCCGACGGCGAGGTGCTCGACGACCCCACGGGGCTCGGCATCAACCCGGCGGGCTTCACCATCCACAGCGCGCTGCACGCCGCGCGCCCCGAGGTGGCCTGCGTGCTGCACACCCACACCGTGGCCGGCGTCGCGCTGTCCTGCCTCGAGGAAGGCCTGCTGCCGCTCAACCAGTGGGCGCTGCAGTTCCACGAGCGGCTGGCCTACCACGACTACGAAGGCATCGCCCTGGACCACGATGAGCGGGCGCGGCTTGCCGTCGACCTCGGCGAGCACTCGGCGATGATCCTGCGCCAGCACGGCCTCTTGACCTGTGGGCGCAGCGTCGGCGAGGCCTTCCTGCACATGCGCGATCTGGAACGCAGCTGCCAGGCACAGCTGGCCGCCCAGGCCACCGGCCGCCCGCTGCGTCTGGCATCCCCGGCGATGGCCGAGCACGTGGCGCGCCAGTACGAGGCCTGGGCCGAGAGCCCGGCGGGCACCGAGCGGGCCTGGCAGGCCGAGCGTCGCCGACTGCCCGACGGCCCCGACCTGTGCTGATGCCCCTACTTCCCTGACAGAGCGAGAGCTAAATGCGATTCTCCAAACTGACCGAGCGCATCGCCGGCGAGGGCGCCGCGGCCTGGGACATCCACAACCGCGCCCTGGCGCGCCAGGCCGCCGGCGAGGACATCACCGTGCTGTCGGTGGGCGATCCGGACTTCGACACCCCGGCGCCGATCGTCGAGGGGGCCGTGGCCAGCCTGCGCGGCGGCGCCACCCACTACCCCGACGTCCAAGGCAAGCGCGCCCTGCGCGAGGCCATCGCCGATCGCTACCGGGCTCGCGGTCTTGAGGTCACGCCGGAGCGGCTGATCGTCATGGCCGGCGCCCAGTGCGGCCTCTACGCCGCGGCCCAGTGCCTGCTCGACCCGGGCGACGAGGTGATCGTCCCCGAGCCGAGCTACGTCACCTACGAGGCGGTGTTGCAGTCCACCGGCGCCGACATGGTGCGCATACCGCTGCGCGGCGACGCCGGCTTCCGCCTGGACGTGGCCGACCTCGAGGCGGCGATCACCCCGCGCACTCGGGCGATCATGCTCAACAGCCCTCACAATCCCACCGGCCAGCTGATCGACGCCAAGGCCTGGGCCGCCATCGCCGCGCTGTGCCAGCGTCACGACCTGTGGCTGATCTCCGACGAGGTCTACGCCGAGCTGATCTTCGAGGGCGAGCACGTCTGCGCCGCCGGGCTGCCCGACATGGCCGAGCGCACCGTGGTGGTCGACAGCCTCTCCAAGTCCCACGCCATGACCGGCTGGCGGCTGGGCTGGGTGCTCGGCCCAGAGGCGTTGATCGAGCATCTCGGCAACCTGGCGCTGTGCATGCTCTACGGCTGCCCGGACTTCGTCCAGGACGCCGCTCGTGACGCCCTGCGCCTTTCGCTGCCCGAGCTCGACGCCATGCGCGAGACCTACCGCGGCCGCCGCGACGCCGTGGTTACCGCGCTCGCCGACTGCCCGGGGGTGAAGGTCGTCAAGCCCGCGGCCGGGATGTTCCTGATGATCGATATCCGCGCCACCGGGCTCTCCTCCCAGGCCTTCGCCGACCGCCTGCTCGACGAGCAGGGCGTCTCGGTGCTGTCCGGCGAGGCCTTCGGCCCCTCCGCCGCCGGCTTCGTGCGCCTGAGCCTGACCGTCGACGAGGCCCGCCTGCGCGATGCCTGCCGGCGCCTGGCACGGGTCGCCGAGCGCGCCCGCGCCGATTCCCTTTCCACCATCGCATGAGTCGCCTATGACATCATCGAGCCAAGCCCCCTCCCCCGACGCCTCCGACCGCCTGGCGGTGGAGGTCCAGCACCTCGTCAAGCGCTACGGCGAGCTCGAGGTGCTGCGCGACGTCTCCCTCGAGGTTCCCGAGGGCAGCGTCACCTCGATCATCGGCGCCAGCGGCTCCGGCAAGAGCACGCTGCTGCGCTGTCTCAACCTGCTGGAACGCCCCGACCAGGGCGACCTGGCGATTGCGGATGAAGCGATTCGCTTCGACCGCAATCCCCAGGGCGACATCGTCGGCCTCGACCGGCGCCAGCTACGTCGGCTGCGCGCCAAGGTCAGCATGGTCTTCCAGCAGTTCAACCTCTGGCCCCACTTCACGGTGCTGGGCAACGTCTGTGAGGCGCCGATGCGCGTCCAGGGCCTGTCCAGGCGCCGGGCCATCGAGCGCGCCGAGCACTACCTGGAGCGCGTCGGCATGGCCGACAAGCGCGACGGCTATCCGGCCTTCCTGTCCGGCGGGCAGCAGCAGCGCGTGGCCATCGCCCGCGCGCTGGCCATGGAGCCGCGCCTGCTGCTGTTCGACGAGCCCACCTCGGCGCTCGACCCGGAACGCGTCAGCGAGGTGCTCGGCGTCATCCGCGACCTGGCCGACGAGGGCCGCACCATGGTGCTGGTCACCCACGAGATGGCTTTCGCCCGCGAGGTCTCCGACCAGGTGGTGTTCCTCGACCGCGGCTTCGTCGGCGAGGCCGGCACGCCGCGCCGGGTCTTCGAGGAGAGCCAGGATCCGCGCTGCCGGCGCTTCGTGGCCCCGGCGGCCTGAGCATCTTCACCTCCCTTTGACTCGGCCTGCGCGACGAGATGAGCGCCGGGGACAAGGCGTAGCGAGGGTTATTGCCATGGGCGAGGCGGAAGGAGAAGAACATCCGGTGGATGTTCTTCCCGCCGAGCGGGTTGGCCACGGATGGCCAACCCAGGCCCTGCAAGCGGCGCAGGATGCAAGAGCGCCGCAGGGCAAAAGTAGCGCCCAGGGATGGGTTCACAGCGCCTCGCTATGGTCCGGCACCCCGGGGCTTGTCGCCGGAACAGCTCATCGCTTCCACGAGCAGAGAGTCACTCACGCCCGACACGACAACACCAAGGAGAACAGCATGAACCGTCCCCTGATCACCCTGACCACCGCGGCCGTACTCGGCCTGTCCGCCACCGCCCAGGCCAACGAGCCGCTGAAGATCGGCATTTCCGCCGAGCCCTACCCGCCGTTCACCTACACCTCCTCCGAGGGCGAGTGGACCGGCTTCGAGGTCGAGCTGGGCATGGCCATCTGCGAGGCCATGGCGCGTCCCTGCGAGATCACCCCCACCGGCTGGAGCGGCATCATCCCGTCGCTCAAGGCCGGGCGCATCGACATGATCATGAACTCCATGTCAATCACCGAGGCGCGCAAGCGGGTCATCGACTTCAGCGATCCCTACTACTTCACCCCGGGCGCCTTCGTGGCCGCCGACGACCTGACGCTGGGCGGCCCCGACGACCTCGGCGACAAGGTGCTCGGTGTGCAGGCCGCCACTACCAACGCCACCTACGCGCGCCGCGCCCTGCGCGACAGCGTCGGCGACATCCGGCTCTACGACCAGGCCGAGCAGGTCAATCGCGACCTGTTGGCCGGGCGCCTGGACGTGATCCTGGCCGACGAAATCGCCATGAACGAGTTCCTCGAGCGCGACGAGGCCGAGGGCTACGAGATCAAGGCTACCGCACCGCGCCACGAGGCCTACGGCGAGGGTGTGGGCATCGGTCTCCGCCAGGACGACGACGCCCTGCAAGCCGACCTCAACGCCGCCATCGCCGAGGTCCGCGAGGACGGCACCTGCAGCGCGCTATCCGAGGAGTACTTCGGCACCGACATCTGCACCTGATCCCGGTCCTCGACGACGCTCGTCCGGCAGGCGGCCCCGACCGCCTGCCGGCCTCGCCCTGTCTCATCAAGGACGCGAATTCCCCATGAACAACGTTTCCCAAGAGGGACTGCTCGACTGGGCCGGCCCGATTCTCCACGGCGCCCTGACGACCCTCGAGATCGCCGTGCTGGCCTATGCCATCGGCCTCGCGCTGGGGCTGATCGGCGCCAGCGCCCGACTCAGCCCGTGGGCGCCGCTGCGTGGCCTGGCCACGGCCTACTCCACCGCGGTGCGCGCGGTCCCCGAACTGCTGCTGATCATCCTGCTCTACTACGCCGGTTCCCAGGCGCTCACCGCCTTGACCAACGCCCTGGGACTGCCCGGCCAGGTCGCCATCAACGGCTTCGTCACCGCCGTGGGCGTGCTGGCCTTCGTACAGGGCGCCTACATGACCGAGGTGCTGCGCGGCGCCATCCTGGCCATTCCCCGCGGCCAGCTCGAGGCCGCCGATGCCTTCGGCTTCTCCGCCTGGGCGCGTTTTCACCGCATCATCATTCCGGCCATGCTGCCCAACGCTCTGCCGGGCATGTCCAACCTGTGGCTGATCCTGATCAAGGACACCGCCCTGATCAGCGTGATCGGCTTCAGCGAGCTGTTCTTCACCATCCAGCAGGCCGCGGCCAGCACCCGCGCCCATTTCCTGTTCTACGCCGCCGCCGGGGTCATCTACCTGGTCATGACGCTGTCGTCCACGGCGCTGTTCACCCGCCTGGAACGCCGCGTCCGGCGCGGCCAGCCGCTGCGCGAGGAGGCCTGACATGGATTTTTCCTGGCTCCAGGACGCCTTCTATCAGGAGTACCTCATAGAAGGCTTCGTCAACACCCTGTGGCTGGTCGCGGTCTCCGCGATCGGCGGCCTGGCGCTGGCCGTGGCGGTGGCCATCGCCCGCCTCAAGGGCCCGCGCCCGCTGGCCATGCTGGCCAAGGGCTTCACCATCGTGATCCGCGGCACCCCGCTGCTGGTGCAGCTGTTCTTTTTCTACTATGGCGTCGGCCGGCTGCTGGAGGGCATTCCCGGCGTGCAGGACAGCGCGATCTGGCCGCTGCTGCGCGACCCGTTCTTCTACGGCGCCCTGACCTTCATCCTCAGCGTTGGCGCCTACTCCGGCGAGGTCCTGCGCGGTGCCCTGCTCAGCGTGCCCCACGGCGAGCGCGAGGCGGGCCGCGCCTTCGGCATGGGGCCGGTCCAGGTGTTCTTCCGGCTGTGGCTGCCGCGGGCCGTCCAGCTGTGCCTACCGACCCTGACCGGCGAGATGATCCTGCTGCTCAAGTCGGTGCCGCTGGTGTCCACCATCGCCCTGATGGACCTGCTGCAGGCCGCCAACATCATTCGCGACGAGACCTTCCTGGTCTATGAGCCGCTGATGCTGATCGCCGGCATCTACCTGGCCATGACCGTGGTGCTGACCCTGGTGCTGCGCCAGGTGGAACGCCACTTCCCCGGCATGCAGCCGACGCGTCACCGCTGGTTGCCCCTGCGTCGAGACGAGACCGCCACATGCAAGCACTGACCCATCACTTCATCGACAACCGCTGGGTGGAAAGCCGCGGTACCCGATGGCTGCCGGTTACCGATCCCTACCGCGAGACGGTGATCGCCGAGGTCACCGCCGGCGCCCCCGAGGACGTGAACGCCGCCGTGGCCGCCGCACGTCGCGCCCTGCCCGGCTGGCGGGCGCTGGGCGGGGCAGCGCGCGGCGCCTACCTGGACGCCTTCGCCGACGCCCTGGCCGCGCGGCGCGGCGAGCTCGAGGCACTGTCCAGCCGCAACAACGGCAAGCCGAAAGCCGAGGCCGAGCAGGATCTCGCCGATGCCGTCGCCTGCTACCGCCACTATGCCGAGGAGGCCCGGGCGCTGGACGATCGCCAGGGCGAAGCCGTGGCCACCGGCGAGGCGGGCCTGGTGTCGCGCCGCTACCGCGACCCGGCCGGCGTGGCCGGGCTGATCACGCCCTGGAACTTCCCGCTGGTGAGCAGCGCCTGGAAGCTGGCCCCGGCGCTGGCCGCCGGCTGCACGATAGTGTTCAAGCCCTCCGAGGTGACGCCGCTGCCCGAGCAGGCGCTGGCCGAGATCGCCGAGGCCATCGAACTGCCGCCCGGGGTCTTCAACCTGGTACACGGCGACGGCGGCAACGTCGGCGCACCGCTGACCGCCCACCCCGGCGTCGACAAGCTCTCCTTCACCGGCAGCAACCCAGTGGGCGAGGCGGTGATGGCCGCCGCCGCCCGGGGCACGCGCAACGTCTCGCTGGAGCTTGGCGGCAAGTCACCGATTCTGGTCACCGAGGACGCCGATCTGGACCTGGCGGCGGAGCTGGTGCTGGCCGGCTTCTGCTACAACGCCGGCCAGATGTGCTCGGCCACCTCGCGACTGTTGGTCCACGAACAAATCGCCGATGCCCTGCACGATCGGCTCGACGCGGCCATCGCCGAGCTGGTGGCTGGCGACCCGCAGGACGCGGCCACTACTCTGGGCCCGCTGGTCAACGCCACCCAGCGACGCCGGGTGAACGCCTACCTGGCGGAAGCCGAGGCCGAGGGCCTCGTGCCCACCACCACGGTCCGGCTCGCCCTGCCCGACCAGGGCCATTTCGTCGCACCTAGGGTGTTCCGCGACGTGCCGACCGCGAGCCGGCTGTGGCGCGAGGAGATCTTCGGCCCGGTGCTGTGCGCGCGGGCCGTCCGTGACGACGACGAGGCGGTGGCCTTGGCCAACGACAGCAACTTCGGGCTGGCCGCCACCGTGGTGGCCGGCAGTCACGAGCGTGCCGAGGCCCTGGCCGGGCGCCTCACCGCCGGCAATGTCTGGTGCAACACCTACCAGGTAGCCCCGCCGGGACTCGGCTGGGGCGGCATGAAGGGCAGCGGCATCGGTCGCGAACTCGGCCGCGCGGGCCTCGACGCTTATCTCGAGACCCGCTACGTCACCCGGCCGGCCTGACCCCTGGCGGTCAACGCCGGCCGTCGTTTCCACCTTTCCGCAACGCAACGGGGCCGCCCACTGGGCGGCCCCATCGTCGTCAGGATGGGTATGTTCTATGCCAGCCGCGCCCCGTTGGGCACTCCCATATCCGGCGTCGCCAGCACCACCGCGCCATCCTCGCGATGAAAACCGGTGACCAGGCACTCCGATCGCATCGGGCCGATCTGCTTGGCGGGAAAGTTGACGACCGCGACCACCTGCTTACCCACCAATTCGTCGAGCGCATACAGCTCGGTGATCTGGGCGCTGGACTTGCGCACTCCGATCGCCTCGCCGAAATCGACCCGCAGCCGATACGCTGGCCGCCGCGCTTCCGGGAATGCCTCGGCCGCCACGATAGTACCTACGCGCAGTTCGACCCTGGCGAAGTCCGCCCATTCGATCTGTTCCATGCCTGCCTCCTCGTCTAGTGTCATTCGCGTTGACCGCCTCAATCGCGAGGTGAGTCCGCCGATGCCTGTTGCACCTGCCTATCCTGGCGACGCTGCAGCATGCCGCTGCCGATCAGCGCCCCGCCGCAGATCAGCAGCGCGGCGAGCAGTAGTGTCGGGCTAGGCGTCGCCAGGCCGGCGGCGATCAGCACCAGGGTGGAGCACAGCGGCGTGGCGTAGGACAAGAGCCCCAGCAGGCGCACGTGGCCACGCTTCATGCCCAGATCCCAGGTGAAGAAGGCGCTGCCCACCGGGCCCAGCCCCAGGGCCAGGATGGCCCACAGATTGGCGCCTTCCGGCCAGCCCACGGGCTCCCAGGCCAGATGGCAGGCGAGCGCCAGCACTGCGGCGCCGAGGCAGTTCCAGGCCACCGCGGTGGTGGGGATCCGCGACAGCAATCGCGAGGCCACCGAATAGCCGCTCCAGATGAACGCCGCGAACAGCGCCACCAGGTAGCCCAGCGTGTATTCCCCCGCCCAGTCGAAGCCGGAGGGTCCCACCAGCAGCGCCGCACCGATGAAGCCGCACACGCCACCCAGCAGATGGATGCCGCGCAGGCGCTCGCCGGGCAGCAGCCAGCCGGCCAGGATCACGATCAGCAACGGCCACAGGTAGCTGATCAGCCCGGCATTGGCCGCCGGGGCGTTCTGCTGGGCGATGAAGTAGCAGAGGTGATAGCCGAACAGCCCGCCGACGCCCAGCAGCCAGCCCGCCGGCGGCTGGCGGAAGGCCTCGGCCAGGGCATGCTTCTCGCCGCGAACCAGGAACACCAGCAGCGCCAAGCCACCGGCCAGGCCAAAACACAGCGCAGTGAGCAGAAAGGGCGGCACCGGGCCGGCCCATTGGGTAAACAGCGCAAGGGTCGCCCAGCTAAGCACGGTGCTGGCGCCCCACAGGGTGGCGCGACGCGCCTCGGCGTGGGAAACGGCCGACATGTCGATTCTCCCTTCCGGTGTCGGCTGGGCAGTATGCCCACGGCGGGAGGGAAAGGCTTGTCGATTTCGGCCATCAGGGCCGGCGTCGGAAGGCCGTCGGCGTCATACCATGTCGGCGGCGAAAGTGGCGGCTGAACTGGGCGCCGTCGGCGAAGCCACAGGCCATCGCGATTTCGGTGATCGAGGCATCGCTGGTGGCCAGCAGCCGCTCGGCCCGGGCCAGACGCTGCCCCTGCAGCCACTGCCAGGGCGTCTGGCCGGTCAGGGCGGAGAGGCTGCGGCGCAGCTGCCGCTCGGAGAGGCGCGACGCCTCAGCCAGCCGTGCCAGGTTCCAGGGCGCGACCGGGTCGGCCTGCACGCGCCGGATCAGCCGCGCCATGTTCAGGCGCGGCCCGCACCAGGGGGGAGCGGCGCCGAGTCGTGACAGCAGGGTCTCGTCGTCGAGTCGCCGCGCTTCTTCGGGAGACAGGCGCAGGAAGCGGATCCGTTCGAACAGCGCATCGTAGGACGATGCGCCGGCCGGCAGGTTCAGCACCCGACAGCGATTGTCGGCGTCGAGCCCCAGGTAGTGGTGGGTCGCCGCGGCGGGGATCAAGCAGACGCTGCCCGGCGCCATGGCACCGCCGAGCCCTCCGACCTCGACGTCCACGCGGCCGTCGAGGCTCACCAGCAGCTGGTGGTAATCGTGGGTATCGCTCAGGCAGTCGAGGGGATAGGAACGCTCGACGCTGCCGAGCCGAAGGCGGAACTCGGAGGTCATGCCCTACAGGATGCCGGGCGCTCGCCGAGGATGCCAGCGCCGGGCCCCGGTCGGCTGGCTCGCGTCGCCGCCACCGGCTCGTTTCAGGAAAGCTGGTAGAGGCTGCGGGCCCGGTCCAGGTGGGCCCGCATCTCCCTCACGGCGGCGGCCTCGTCGTTCTGGCGTATGGCATCGAGGATGCGAGCGTGCTCCTCGAGGGTGATGTGCTCGCTGCCCTTCCAGTGCAGTACGGAGGCATGAAAGTTGGCCAGCCAGTTGAGCATCGCATGGCTGATCGCGATGAAGATCGGGTTGCCGGTGATCTCCGCGATGGCCGAGTGGAACGACATGTCGGCCTTGATGAAGGCCCCGATGTCACGATTGAGCTCGCTGCGCTGACGCTCGAGCAGCTCCTCCAGTTGGACGACGTCCTGTTCACTGGCCGTCCTGGCGGCACGCGCCACCATGCCCAGCTCGAAGAAGGCCCGTGCCTCCTTGAGATGCTCCAGCGACTGCGGCGAGTTGGAGAGCATATGCATGGCCGTCAGCTCGATCTGGGACAGCATGCCGTCGGCCGTGGGCATGGTGACCTTCGGCCGCTGGCCGTGCTGGATCGACACCAGCCCCAGGCGCTCCAGCGACTGCATGGCTTCGCGGATCGCCGGCCTCCCCACCCCGAATCGCTCCATCAGCTCGCGTTCCGAAGGCAGGTGGTCGCCGGGCGCATAATCGCCGTTGAGTAGCATCGCATACAGCCGATCGAAGACTTCGTCGGACAGCTTTCGGCGAGAGATCTTCAGGGCGTCGCTCATGGGTCGGTGCCTTCATCAGGGGGAAGCAGGAGCACAGCATACGCACGCAAGGCGCTGCGGCAAGCATCTGCCACCAAGGTCGTGTTTGACATACTCACATACTTATATTGTCATTATACCAGTTGAGCCACCAGAGTGCTCGGCGTTTCGCGTCACTTCCCCCTACAGCGAGGATCAAGACCCATGACGACCATTGCGTTGATCGGTGCCGGCGGCAAGATGGGCTTCCGTCTGTCCCGCAACCTGCAGCAGTCGGACTTCAGCGTCCGCCATGTCGAAGTCAGCGACGCCGGGCGCGAGCGCCTCAAGGACGAGCTCGGCATCGACTGCGTCGGCGCCGACGAGACGGTGCCGGGAGCCGACGCAGTCATCCTGGCCGTGCCCGATACCCTGATCGGCAGGATCTCCCAGCAGCTCTCGCCGCTGATGGAGAGCGGCACCATGTTGATCACCCTTGACGCCGCCGCGCCGTTCGCCGGGCACCTGCCCGAGCGCACGGACCTGGTGTATTTCGTCACCCACCCCTGCCATCCCCCGATCTTCAACGACGAGACCGAGCTGGAGGCCAAGCGCGACTACTTCGGCGGCTACAAGGCCACCCAGCACATCGTCAGCGCACTGATGCAGGGGCCGGAAGAAAGTTTCGCCCTGGGCGAGCGGATCGCCCGCACCATCTATGCGCCGGTGGGCCGCTCGCATCGCGTCAGCGTCGATGAGATGGCACTGCTCGAGCCGGGCCTGTCCGAGACCGTCTGCGCGACCCTGCTGGCGGTAATGCGCGAAGCCATGGACGAGGTCGTCGCCCGTGGCGTCTCCGAGCAGTGCGCCCGGGACTTCCTGCTCGGCCACATGAATATCCTCTCCGCGGTGATCTTCGACGAGCAGCCCGGCGCCTTCTCGGACGCCTGCAACAAGGCCATCGAGAACGGCAAGCCGATGCTGATGCGCGACGACTGGAAACGCGTCTTCGAACGCGACGCCATCGCCGACAGCATCCAGCGCATCACCTGACGGAGGCGGCCATGAGCGATCGCATCCGGGCCCATTACCTGATCGAGACCCCCTATTCGCTGGAGCGCGCCGCCGAGGTAATGGCCGGGGAGCAGTCCTGCGGCACCTTCACCCGCCTCGCTAGCGAGACCGATGAACTGCGCGAGCAGCACGGCGCCCGGGTGGAGCACATCGAGCCGCTGGAAAGCGTGGAGGCCCCATCCCTGCCCACCCCGGCCCCGCCGGCGGGCAGCGGTCGTCCGCGCTACCGGCGCGCCCGGGTGACGCTGTCCTGGCCGCTCGCCAATCTCGGCCCGTCGCTGCCCACCCTGGTCGCCACGGTGGCCGGCAACCTGTTCGAGCTCAAGGAGTTCTCGGCCCTCAAGCTGCTCGACCTGGAGCTGCCGGCGCCCTTCGCCGCGGCCTATCCCGGGCCGCAGTTCGGCATCGCCGGCACCCGCGAGCTGACCGGGATTGCGGAGCGCCCGCTGATCGGCACCATCATCAAGCCCAGCGTCGGCCTGTCGCCGGGCGCCACCGCCGAGGTGGTGCGCCAGCTGGTGGAGGGCGGCATCGACTTCATCAAGGACGACGAGCTGCAGGCCAACGGCCCGCACAACCCGCTCAAGGCCCGGGTCGACGCGGTGATGCCGGTGATCCGCGAGCACGCCGAGCGCACCGGCCAACGAGTGATGTACGCCTTCAATATCACCGGCGACCTGGACGAGATGCGCGAGCATCACGACTACGTGGTCGCTGCCGGAGGCAGCTGCGTGATGGCAGCGCTCAACGCCGTCGGGCTCGCCGGCGTCACCCACCTGCGCCGCCACTGCCAGGTGGCGCTGCACGGCCATCGCGCCGGCTGGGGGATGTTCAGCCGCTCGCCGCATCTCGGCATGAGCTTCGTCGCCTACCAGAAGCTGTGGCGCCTGGCCGGGGTCGACCATATCCACGTCAACGGGCTGCGCAACAAGTTCAGCGAGGAGGACGCCAGCGTCATCGCCAGCGCCCGCACCTGCCTGACGCCGATGTTCGCCCCGCCCTCGCCGGGCTGCGAGGTGATGCCGGTGTTCTCTTCCGGCCAGACCGCCGACCAGGCCGTCGATACCTATCGCGCCGTGGACAGCACCGACCTGATCTTCTGCGCCGGTGGCGGCATCATGGCGCATCCCGACGGCATCGGCGCCGGCGTGCACAGCCTGCGTCAGGCCTGGGAGGCCGCCGTAGCGGGGATCGAGCTGGACGACTATGCCCGCGAACATCATCAACTGGCCCGCGCCCTGGAGACCTTCCGCCGATGACACCCGACCACGACACGACGCTGATCAGCTACTACGGCGACGACCTGACCGGCTCCACCGATGTCTTGGAAGCCCTGAGCAGCCAGGGCGTCGACACCGTGCTGTTCACCGCCCTGCCCGACGCCGACCAGCTGGCACGCTTTCGCCACTGCCGCGCCATAGGCCTGGCCGGCACCAGCCGCAGCGAGTCGCCGGCCTGGATGGACCAGCACCTGGTGCCGGCGCTGACCTGGCTGCGCGAACGCGGCGCGGCACTCTGCCATTACAAGACCTGCTCGACCTTCGACAGCGCCCCCGAGACCGGCAGCATCGGCCGCGCCCTGGAGATCGGCCGCCGCCTCCATGACCAGGACTGCGTGCCGATCGTGGTCGGCGCCCCCCAGCTCGGCCGCTACACCGCCTTCGGGCACCTGTTCGCCACGGCCCGCGGCAAGGTGTATCGCATCGACCGTCACCCGATCATGTCGCGGCATCCGGTCACGCCGATGCACGAGGCCGACCTGCGCCGGCACCTGGCCGCCCAGACCGATCTCGAGACGGGTCTCGTCGACTTCCGAACCCTGGCCGACGACGCGGCCGACCGGCACGTGGACGAGGCCCAGGCGCGCAGCCAGGCGCTGCTGTTCGACGTGCTCGACCCCGCCAGCCAGGCGGCCGCAGGCCGCCAGCTGTGGCGCACGCGCCCGCCGCAGGGCGGCTTCGTGGTCGGCTCCTCGGGGGTGGAATATGCGCTGCTCGCGGAGTGGCGACGGCTGGGGCTCGTCGAAGCAGCGCCCGCCTTCGAGGAGCCCGCCCCGGTGGAGCGCATCGCCGTGGTCTCGGGCAGCTGTTCGGAGACCACCGCCCGGCAGATCCGCTGGGCCGAGGCCAACGGCTTTCGCGGCATCGCCCTCGACGCGACCCGCCTGGCCGAGGCCGAGACGGCGCCGGCCGCGCTCGATGAGGCCCGCCAACAAGCGCTGGCGGCGCTGCACGACGGGCTCAGCGTGGTGATCTACACCGCCCTGGGGCCGGACGGAAGCCTGCCGACGCTGTCGGGCGAAGAAGCGCGTCACGCGATGGGGCGAGGGCTCGGCCGGCTGCTGCGTGAGCTGGTGCTCGCCGAGGGCATGTCTCGGGTGGTGGTCGCCGGCGGCGACACCTCGAGCCACGCCCTGCACGAGCTGGGCATTCATGCCCTGACCACCTGCCGCCCGCTGCCGCAGACGCCGGGCTCGCCGCTGTGCGTCGCCCACGCCGACGAGGCCGCCTTCGACGGCCTGCAGATCGCCTTCAAGGGCGGCCAGATCGGCGACGATGCCTACTTCGGGCGCCTGCGCGACGCCGATTTCGACTGACTCGCCTGGCGGGCTGCGCATAAGGCGCCATACGAAAAAACGGCGCCAGGCGGGACTCCCGCCGGGCGCCGATGCTCACTTCCCTCTTCGACGTTTCGCCGCTCAAGGCTGTCCACCGCTCAAGGCTGTCCCAACAGCGCCACCAGCTCCGGGGTCAGGCGATCGCCATGGCCCCGCTCGTTGATATCGCGATACAGCGCCTCGATGGCGGCGGCCACGCCGCGCTCGGCGCCCACGTCCTCGGCCATGGCGTTGTAGTAGTCGATGTCCTTGAGCGTGTTGGAGAGGCTGAAGCGGAAGCCCGAGGGGTCTCCGGCGGCGATGAAGGGCCGCAGGCGCTCCAGCACCACCCCGCCACCGCCACCGTTGCCCAGCACCTCGAGGAAGACGTCGTCATCGATGCCGGCACGGCGCGAGGCCGCCGCCGCCTCGGACAGCACTGCGGTGAAGCCCAGCGACACGTAGTTGTGCAACAGCTTGAGCTTGTGGCCCGCCCCCACCGGACCGCCGTGGGTGATGTGCTCGGAGAAGCTCTCCAGCAGCGGTTTCACGTCGCGGAACAGCTCATCGGCGGCCCCGACGATCAGATTGAGACGCCCCTCGGCGGCCTCCTTGGGCGTGCGGGTCATGGCGGCGTCCATGAACTGGCCACCGGCGGCGGCGACCCGTTCGGCGATGGCCAGGGTGGAGCTCGGGATCGCCGTCGAGCAGTCGACGATCACGCTGCCCGGCTGCAGGCCTTCCAGCACGCCGCCGGCGTCGAACAGCACGCTCTCCACTTGGGGGGTGCCGGTCACGCAGAGGATCACCACCTCGGCATGCTCGGCCACCTCGCGGGCGCTGGTGTGCTTCTCGGCACCGGCCTCCAGCAGACCCTCGACCGGCTGATTGCCGGGATGATCGAGGAAGCTCAGCCGATGGCCGCCCCGCAGCAGGCTGGTGGCGATGCCGTGGCCCATCAGGCCCACGCCGATCATGCCAACCCGATATGTCTTGTTCATTCGTCGCTCCCGTGAGTAGTCGCCACGCGCCGGGGCCTCGCGCCCCGCACGTGGCGCTTGCTGGTTGAACTACCGATATGTCGCGCTCAGGCGGCGCCCAGCGACTCGGCGATGGCTCGTCCCAGGATTTCGGTGCTGCCGCTGCCCTTGAGGTCCGGCGTCAGCACCTGCGGATCGCTCTGCTCCAGCACCGCCTCGATGGCGGCGACGATCGCCGCCCCGGCCTCGACCTCGCCCAGGTGTTCGAGCATCATCGCCCCGCACCAGATCTGGCCGATGGGATTGGCGATGCCACGCCCGGCGATGTCCGGAGCGCTGCCGTGGACCGGCTCGAACAGGCTGGGAAATTCCCGGGTCGGGTTGATATTGCCGGACGGCGCGATGCCGATGGTGCCGGTGCAGGCCGGGCCCAGGTCGGAGAGGATGTCGCCGAACAGATTGCTGGCCACCACCACGTCGAACCAGTCGGGATGCAGCACGAAGTTGGCAGTCAGGATATCGATATGGAACTGATCGACGTCGATCTCGGGGAAATTCCTCTTCATCGCCGCCACTCGCTCGTTCCAGTAGGGCATCGAGATCGACAGGCCGTTGGACTTGGTGGCCGAGGTGAGCGTCTTCCGCGGCCGCGACTGGGCCAGCTCGAAGGCGTACTTCAGCACACGGTCGACCCCGGTGCGGGTCATCAGCGTTTCCTGCAGCACCACCTCGCGATCGGTGCCTTCGAACACTCGCCCGCCGAGGCGCGAATACTCGCCTTCGGTGTTCTCTCGCACCACCAGGAAGTCGATATCGCCGGGCTCCCGTCCCTTGAGCGGGCTCTCGATGCCCGGCATCAGCCGGCACGGCCGCAGGTTGACGTACTGGTCAAAGGCGCGCCGGAACTTGAGCAGCGAGCCCCAGGCCGAGACATGGTCCGGCACCGTATCGGGCCAGCCCACGGCGCCGAAGAAGATGGCGTCGAAACGGATCAGGGTCTCGTACCAGTCATCCGGCAGCATGTCGCCATGTTCCATGTAATAGGCACAGCTGGCGAAATCGAAGTGCTCGAACTCCAGCGGCAGGTCGAAGCGACGCGCCGCCGCCTCCAGCACCTTCAGCCCCTGGGGAACCACCTCGAGGCCGATGCCGTCCCCCGCCAGTACCGCGATCCTGTAGGTCATGATGTTGTCTCCCGGCAGCACGCTGCCCGTTACGCAATGGAACCTCTGACGCACGACGCTCCCACGACCGGGGCAGCGACAGCGCACCCTCCCCGGCCATTGGCGTCATGCGGGTCGATCTGGATGCAGGCGAGGCTCAGCCGTGGCAGATCGCCACCGTCTTGAGCTGGGTGTAGCTCTTCAGCCCCTCGAAGCCCTTCTCGCGGCCGTGGCCGGAGCGGCCCATGCCGCCGAACGGCAGCTCGATGCCACCGGCGGCACCGTAGTTGTTGACGAAGACCTGGCCGCTGCGGATGCGCTTGGCCAGGCGCAGCTGGCGCCCGCCGTCGCGGGTCCAGACGCCGGCACACAGGCCGAATTCGGTGGCATTGGCCAGTCGCACGGCATCGTCCTCATCGACGAAGCGCTGCACCGCCAGCACCGGACCGAACAGCTCCTCGCGGGTCACCGCATGGCCTTCGGGGATGTCGACCAGCATCTGCGGCACCACGAAGTGCCCGCTGGCGGGTGCACCGTCGGCCAGTTGGCCGGCCGCCGCCACCCGAATGCCGTCGGCCTGCGCCGCCGCCAGCCGGGACTCGAGCTTCTCGCGCTGGCGGGCATTGATCAGCGGGCCGCAGTCGGCATCGCGCTCGCCGGCATCGCAGCGCAGGTCGCTGAAGCGTGCAGCGAGACGCGAGACGACCTCGTCGTAGCAGGATGCCTCGACCAGCAGGCGACTGCCCGCCGAGCAGGTCTGTCCGGCGTTCTGGATGATGCCGCGCACCACCGCCGCCAGGGCGCTGTCCAGGTCGGCATCGGCGAACACCAGCTGCGGGGACTTGCCGCCGAGCTCCATGGTCACGGGCACGTGATGAACCGCCGCGGCCTGGGTGACCAGGGTCCCGGTCTCCGGCGAGCCGGTGAACGACAGGTGGTCGATACCGGGATGCGCGGCCAGCGCCGAGCCCGCCTCGCGCCCCAGGCCCGGCACCACGTTGAGCGCCCCGGCCGGCAGCCCGGCTTCGACGGCCAGCTCGGCCAGGCGCAGCACGCTCAGGCAGGCATCCTCGGCAGGCTTGAGCACCACGCTGTTGCCGGCCGCCAGCGCCGCCGCCACGCAGCGGCCGAAGATCTGCGAGGGGTAGTTCCAGGGGATGATCTGACCGCAGACGCCGTAGGGCTCGCGCAGCGTGAACACGGCGAAGTCGTTGTCGAAGGGGATGGTCTCACCGTGGAGCTTGTCCGCCGCGCCGGCGTAGAAGCGGAAGTAGCGAGCGCACACGGCGATGTCGCCCCGGGCCTGAGTCATCGGCTTGCCGGTATCGGCGCACTCCAGGGCGGACAGGGTCTCGGCGTCGGCGTCGATGGCGTCGGCGAAGGCGTGCAGCCATTCGCCGCGCCGGCGGGCCGACCACTGGTGCCAGTCGCCGAGCTCGCCGTCGAAGGCATGCCGTGCCGCGGCGACCGCGGCCTCGACCTGCTCCGCCTCGCAGCGGGCGATCTCGGCCAGCGGCGTGGCCGTGGCCGGTGCCTCGACGCCCAGGGAACCGGGCGTGGGCACCCACTCCCCGCCGATCAGTGCCGCGCAGCGCGGCGTTACGGGTAACGCACTCATCGATGTCTCCTTGATTGTTGTCAGTACAGCAGGTCGACCAGGCCCAGCGAGATCCAGGGCAGATAGGTGATGGCCATCAGGCAGGCCAGCACCACCAGCACGAAACGCAGCAGCCAGGGGATGAGTTGATCGATAGACAGCTTGGCCACCGCACAGGCGGCGAAGAGGTTGACGCCGAGCGGCGGCGTGAACATGCCCAGCGCCAGGTTGACCACGATGATCAGCCCGAAATGCACCGGGTCGATGCCGTACTGCATGGCGATCGGGGTGAAGATCGGCGCCAGCACCAGGATCGCCGCCGAGGTCTCGACGAACATGCCGATCACCAGCAGCATGACGTTGACCGCCAGCAGGAAGCTGATCGGGCTGTCGAACACCTGGGTGACCCAGTCCGCCACCTGGGACGGCAGCCCGGAGCGGCTGATCAGGAAGCTGAACAGCGCCGCCGCCGAGATGATCAGCATCACCGTCGCGGTGGCGATCACGCTTTGCCTCAGGATCGGCCACAGCTGCGCCAGGCTGAGCTCCCGATAGATCAGTCCGCCGACGATCAGCGCATAGACCACCGCCACCGCCGACGCCTCGGTAGGCGTGAACACGCCGCCGTAGATGCCGCCGATCACCACCACCGGCATCAGCAGCGCGGCCCAGGCCCGCTTGAAGGACGTCCCGAAATCCTGGCGATCCTCCCGATCCCTGAGCCCGTAGCCGCGCACCTTGCAGAACAGGTACAGGAACAGCAGCAGTGCACTGCCGATCAGCAAGCCCGGGCCGATACCGGCGATGAACAGGCGTCCGATGGAAGTATCGGTGCTGACGCCGTAGAGGATCAGCGGGATCGACGGCGGAATCAGCACCCCGAGCTCCGCCGACGACGCCTGGATCGAGGCCGCCAGCGGCCGCGGATAGCCGTGGCGCGCCATGGCCGGAATCAGGATCGAGCCGATAGCGAAGGTGGTGGCCACGCTCGAGCCCGACACCGCGGCGAACAGCATGCAGGTCAGCACGCAGGTCATCGCCAGGCCGCCCTGCAGGCCGCCGACGATCGACTTGGCCAGATCCACCAGGCGCTGCGAGATGCCCCCGGCGGCCATCAGGTTGCCGGCCAGGATGAAGAACGGAATGGCCATCAGCGGGAAGTTGTCGATGCCCACGAACATCTGCTGCGGCACCATCAGCAGCGGGAATCGTGTGAAGAACTCGATGCCGATGATCGAGGCCAGCAGGATGGAGACGGCGATGGGCACGCCGATCGCAAAGAAGAGAACCAGAGACAGGCCGATCGCGAGATTCATGAGCGGGCCCTCCGCGTCGTTGAGCCGGCGGGAGACGCCACACCGCTCAATGATGTGCGTGATTGCCGATCCCGAGGCAGCGTGGAAGATGCCGACGGGGGCTCGGACGATGCCGATTCCGCTTCGTCATGACGCAGCGATTCGGCCTCGTCATTCTCCTCCATGCCGACAGCCTCGCGTCCGCTGGCTTGGGCCAGCAATCGCGCTACGACCGCCAGCAGTGCGAAACCGGCGCCCACGGGAATCGCTGCGTAGACCCACGCAATCGAGACGCCCAGCCCGGACAGCATCTGTGACCTGACCCGCAGTGTCATCGCCGTGCCATAATAGACCAGTATCGCCAGGGCGATCACACAGCCCACGGCGACCAGGGCCTCTATCAGGATCAGGCTCTTGCGTGGAACCAGCTTGTAGATGACCTCGACGGACATCATGCCGCCGCCGCGGAAGCCCGATGCAGCGGCAAGAAAAACGCACCAGATCATGGAAGAACGCGCCACGACTTCCGACCAGGTGGACGGGGCATCGAAGACGAAACGCGTCATCACCTGATAGAAGCCGGTGGTCACGGAAATGATGAGCATCAATACCGCCACCACGAGCGAGAACCGAGTCATCACCCGTTCGAAACGCAGGAAGAATTCCAGCATGGCATACCCCTTGAAGCGGCCGGCCTCGACATGAGTGTCGAGGCCGGCGTCGGGTGACGATCAGCAGTCGCTATTGCGGATCCGGTCAAGCATCTCGCTGCCATACTGGTCGGTGTAGACCTTGTAGGAAGGCTCGACGGCTTCCTGGAACGGCGCCTTGTCGATGTCCTCGACCACGGTCATGCCCTTCTCCTGGAGCTCGGCCACCCCCTCGGTCTCGAGCCGCGACACCATCGCCCGGGTGGCCTCCGCACCGGCTTGAGACGCTTCGCGGAACCAGCCCTTTTCCTCGTCGCTGAGGCTGTCCCACAGCACCGGAGAGGCCAGCATGATGGCCGGCGAATAGACGTGGCCGGTGAGGGACAGACGATCCTGCACCTCCCAGAGATTGCCGGTGAGGATCACCGAAATCGGGTTCTCCTGACCATCCACCGTGCCCTGCTGCAGGGCGGTGAACAGCTCCGGAAACGCCATGGGCGTGGGATGCACATCGAGCTCGCGGAACGCGGCCATGTGCATCTCGTTTTCCATGGTGCGGATCTTCAATCCGGCGGCGTCCTCGGGGGTCTCCACGTCGCGCAGGCTGTTGGTCAGGTGACGAAAGCCGTTTTCGGTCCAGGCGAGTCCCACCAGGTTGTTCTCGCCGATCTTGTCCAGCAGTGACTGGCCGACGTCACCGTCCAGCACGCAGCGCGCCTGGTCGTAGTCCTTGAACAGGAACGGCAGGTCGAGCACGTAGGTCTCGGGCACGAAGTTGCCCAGCGGTCCGGTGGACGACACCACCATGTCGATGGTGCCGATCTGCAGGCCCTCGATCATGGCGCGCTCGCCGCCCAGGGCGCCGGACGGATGCTCGGCCACTTCGAACTCGCCGTCGCTGAGCTCATCGAGCTTGACCGCGAAGGCGTCGACACCGGCCGAGTAGTGGGAGCTGTCGGAGGTGGTATGCCCCACGGTGATGGTCTGGGCGGCCGAGACACCGAGGCTGGTGGTGGCCAGGGCCAGGGCGGAAACGCCGGCGATGGCGGCGGGCAAGGCGTGACGTGCAAAACGGGTCATCATTGTTGTATCCCCTTGGGTTTGCGGCTGGGTAGAGACCGACGGCCGGGGCCGACGGGGTACGGCAAACTGGTATAATGACATGACAATCACACCACTATGTCAAATACGACAATGGTCGGAAGATCGCCCTTACGCAGGCGACAAGGGGCCTCCCTGGCCCGCCGCCTCGGCCATGAAGGCCTGGACGATATCGCCGAAGTTCCGGTCGCTGCGGAAGCCCAACTGGCGGGCGCGCTCGTTACTGAAGCGCGCCGGCCAGCTGCCGACGATGGCTTCGATGCGGGCATCCGGCTCATGGCGGACGCGAGCCAGTGCCGACTCACCGGCCACCTCGCGCAAGGTGTCGAGCATCTCGGCGACGCTCACCGTGAGGCCCGGCAGCATGAAGGCGCGGAAATCCCCCAGGGCCGAGGCCGGCACCTCGGCGCCGTGCACCAGCGCCTCGACCACCCTGGCCGGCGACATCACGAACAGCTCCAGCTCGGTCGGCACCGGGCAGATCGCCTGCTCGCCGTTGAGCGGCTCGCGCAGGATGCTGGAGGCGAAGCTCGACGCTGCGGCATTGGGTCGCCCTGGGCGAATCACGATGGTCGGCAGCCGCAATACCAAGCCGTCGACGAGTCCGCGACGGCTGTAGTCGTTGACCAGCAGCTCGCCCATCGCCTTCTGGGCGCCGTAGGAGTTCTGGGGGTGCAGCGCGGTCATGTCGTCGAGGACCTCGGGCTGCTCGCCGCCATAGGCGGCCACGGAGCTGGCCATGACCAGCCGAGTGCCGGACAGCCCGTGCGCCCGGCAGCCCTCGAGCAGGGCGCGGGTGGCATCGAAGTTGACGCGCATGCCCAGGTCCAGGTCCGCTTCGGCGGCCGAGCTGACCACCGCGGCCAGGTGGTAGATGACATCGGGCCGAGCCTCCAGCAACGGTTCCAGGGCTCCCGGCTCGCTGATGTCCAGCGCCAGGCAGCGGAGTTCGACGCCCTCCCGCTCGATGGCGGGCGGCTCGGCCTGGTCGATCAGCGTCAGTTGGCGAATCGCCTGCCCGTTGAGTTCCCCGCGCTCGAGGAGTTGGTGCACGAGGCGCTGGCCGAGAAAGCCGGCGGCGCCGGTGATCGCTATGTGCATAGGAGTCTCGCTTACGGATGTCGGTTGGAGTCGCGTGGATGGTTCAGCTCGCCAGGCCGTAGGGCCTGGCCCAGCCCAGGCCGTCCCGGGTGGCGGCGGCCGGTCGGTATTCGCAGCCGACCCAGCCGCGATAGCCCAGGGCCGAAAGGCGTTCGAGGATCGCCGGGTAGTGCACCTCGCCGATGTTCGGCTCATGGCGCTCCGGCACCCCGGCGATCTGCACGTGGCCGATGTGCGGCAGCAGCCGCTCGAGATGGCGAATCAGGTCGCCTTCCATGATCTGGCAGTGGTAGAGGTCGAACTGCAGGCGCAGGTTGTCCGCGCCCACCGCTTCGATCGCGGCCACGGCCTGGTCCTGGCGCAACAGGAAATAGCCCGGCATGTCGCGGGTATTGATCGGTTCGATCAGCAATTCACGGCCGGCCTTCGCCGCCTCGCCGGCGGCGAAGCGCAGGTTCGCCAGATAGGTGGCATGATGGGCCTCGCGGGCTTCGTCCAGCGCTCGATCATCGGCGCCCTCGGGCAGCAGCCCGGCCATGGCGTGCACCCGCGGGCAGCCCAGCCGCTCGGCATAGCGCAGCCCCTCGATCACGGCGTCGCGGAACTCCGCCTCGCGTCCCGGCAGGCTGGCCAGCCCCCGCTCCCCCGCCGCCCAGTCCCCCGGCGGCAGGTTGAACAGCACCTGCTCGACGCCGCTCTCATCCAGGGCCGTGCGCAGCGCCTCGGGGGAATGGGCATAGGGAAACAGGTATTCGACGCCTCGGAAGCCGGCATCGACGGCCGCGGTGAAGCGGTCGAGGAAATCGTGCTCGGTGAACAACATGCTCAGGTTGGCGGCCAGTCGAATCATCATCGCTCCTCGCCGTGGTATCAGTCGCGCGGGAAACGCGCTTCGAGTTCGGCCACCTGCTCCGGCGTCAGGCCGCGGGGGTTCTGCCCCCGCAGCAGCAGGTACAGCTTGGCGGTCTCCTCGAGCTCTTCGGTGGCATAGACCGCGGCCTCAAGCGACTTGCCGGCCACCACCGGGCCGTGATTGGCCAGCAGCACCGCGCTGTGCCGGCCGGCCAGGCCGCGCACGGCATCACCCAGGCCTGGGTCGCCGGGAATGTGGTAGGGCACCAGCGGCAGCCGCCCCACCCGCATCACGTAGTAGGCGGTGAGCGGCGGGATGCAGTCGCGGGGGTCTACGTCAGGCAGGCAGGAGACGGCCACCGAGTGGGTGGAGTGCAGGTGGACGATGGCGCCGGACTGGGGGCGCTGCTCGTACATCGCCGTGTGCAGGAACTGCTCCTTGGTCGGCCTATCGCCGTCGAGCAGCCGGCCGTCGCGGTCCAGGCGCGAGATGCGCGCGGGGTCGAGACGGCCCAGGCAGGCATTGGTGGGGGTCATCAGCCAGCCGCCGTCCTCCAGGCGCACGCTGATGTTGCCGCTGGAGCCCATGGTCAGCCCGCGATCGAACAGCGACTTCCCCATGACAGCGATCCGCTCGCGCTGGGCATTGATGTCACTCATGCTCATGACAGCACCTCGAAGGCTCGAGTGAAGAAATCGGCGCCGCCGAAATTGCCCGACTTGAGGGCCAGGGACAGCGGCGCCTCGCGGCCGAAGAGCGGGGCCTGGGTCCAGGGCACCCCGGGGTCGATCTGCTCGCCGATGCGCAGGGTGCGGATGCCCAGCGCCGAGACCACCGCGCCGGAGGTCTCGCCGCCGGCGACCACCAGCCGCCCCACGCCCTCCTCGACCATCGCCTTGGCCAGGCGCCCCAGCGCGGCCTCGACCAGCTGGCCGGCGCGTTCGGTGCCGAGCGCCACCTGAGCGGCCTGAACCCGCTGCGGATCGGCGGAGGCATAGACCAGCACCGGGCCGCCTCCCGCCAGCCGTTCGCGAGCGAAGGCCAGCGCCGTCTGCAAGTGGGCCTCGCCCTCGGCCAGCGCCAGCGGGTCCAGCGCGATGCCGGGATGGCGCTCGAGAAAGTGCGCGACCTGCCCCAGGGTCGCCCGCGAGCAGCTGCCCGAGAGCACCAGGGCTCCCCCCGCCGCCGGCGCCAGGCGGCCGGGCTCGGCGACCTCGGCCAGCCAGCCCCGGCGCCGGTACTGGGCCGGCAGCGCCTGGCCGAGCCCGGAGCCGCCGGTGACCAGCGGCTGGTCGACCACGGCATCGGCGATCACCTCGAGGTCCCGCTCGTCGAGGGTGTCGCAGATCACGTGGCCGATGCCCTGCTCGCACAGCGCCGCCAGATGGCGGCGAGTCGCCTCCCCGCCCTGGGCCAGCATCGGACGCGCCGCCAGACCGACCGGACGCATGACCTGGCGGGACAGCACCCTCACCAAGTCGGCATCGTGCATGGGGTTGAGCGGATGATGCTGCATGCCACTCTCGTTGAGCAGCCGGTCGCCGACGAACAGGTGCCCCTGGTAGACCGTGCGGCCGTTGATCGGAAAGGCCGGCACCATGACGGTCTGGGCGGCGCCGAGCCGATCCATCAGCGCCTCGGCGACCGGCCCGATGTTGCCGGCATCGGTGGAATCGAAGGTCGAGCAGTACTTGAAGAAGATCTGGCGCGCGCCCTGCCCCTGCAGCCAGTCGAGGGCGGCGAGGGAGTCCTCGACCGCCTCGGCCACGGGGCAGGAGCGAGACTTCAGCGCCACCACCACCGCATCGACATCGTCCAGCGCCAGCCCTTCCGCCGGCACGCCGATCACCTGCACGCAGCGCATGCCGCTGCGCACCAGGTTGTTGGCGAGATCGGTGGCCCCGGTGAAGTCGTCGGCGATGGCACCCAGCACGATAGCCATGGTCACGCCTCCCCCGGATCGTTGGCCGCCTCGGGCAGCGCGATCCCCGACAGTCGCTGGTAGACCTTGATCACCGCCGAGTCGTCCTCGCGGCCGAAACCGGCGCCCTTGGCGGCGGTGAACTGCTGAAGGGCACTGGCAGTCACCGGGGTGGGCATGGCCAGCTCGCGGCCGGTGTCGTGGACGATGTTGAGGTCCTTGACGAAGATGTCGACCGCCGACAGTGGCGTGTAGTCGCCCTTGAGGATGTGCGGCACCCGGTTCTCGAACATCCAGGAGTTGCCCGCCGAGTGGGTGATCACCTCGTAGACGGTGTCCGGGTCGAGCCCCAGGCGGATGCCGAGCGCCATGGCCTCCGCCGCCGTGGCGATATGCACCCCGGCCAGCAGCTGGTTGACGAGCTTCATGCTGGAACCGATGCCGGCGGCATCGCTCAGTCGATAGACGCTGGCCGCCATGGCCTCCAGCGCCGGGGCGGCCTTGTCGAACGCTGCCGGCGTGCCCGAGGCCATCACCGAGAGCTCGCCGCTGCGCGCCTTGGCGGCGCCGCCGCTGATCGGGGCGTCGAGCATCTCAAGGCCCGCCTCAGCCAGGCGCTCGCCTAGCCGTTGGGCGATGCTGGGCGCCACCGTGGCGCACTGCATCACCACACTTCCCTCAGCGAGGCGCCCCACCAGCCCCTGGTCGCCGAACAGCACCTGTTCGACCTGGTCGGCATTGACGACCACCAGCAGCACAATGTCGCAGTGCACGGCCAGTTCCGCGGGCGTGACGGCCACTCGCCCTCCCTTGGCCTCAAAGGCCTCGCGGGCCGAGGCCGAGACGTCACAGCCCATCACCGACAGTCCCCGCTCGAGGAGTGCGCTGGCCGTACCCATGCCCATGGCCCCCAGGCCGATGATCCCGATGCGAGGCGCGCTTGCGGAAATGTCGCTCACCTTTCGATCTCCCGATGGTCGCGTGATGCCGTGCATCCCGTGATTAGTGATGGTAGCGCTGTCATGTTAGCGCTAACATAGTTCTAGACGAGTGACTTTCCCGCAGCAAGACCAGTGTGCAAGGATGTGACCAATGTCTAATCAGGAAGCCAGCAGGACAAGGCGTCGACGCGGTTCGGCCCAACCGACCCTCAAGGATGTCGCGGCTGCCGCTGGCGTGTCGGCCATCACCGCCTCCCGCGCATTGAACACCCCGGAACGCGTCAACGAGGAGACCCGCAAGCGGGTCCTGGAGGCCGTGGATCGGGTCGGCTACGTGCCCAATCTCGTCGCCGGCAGCCTTGCGTCCGCTCGCTCCCGCTTCATCGCGGTAATCGTGCCGTCACTGGCCAACGCCGTGTTCATCGAGGTGATCCGCGGTCTGCAGACGACCTTCGAGGCGCAGGGCTACCAGATCCTGCTGGGCAATACCGACTACGACATCGAGCGCGAACACCGCCTGGTCAGGACCTTCCTCGGCTGGTCATGTTCCGCGCTCGTCACCGCCGGGCTGCGTCATACTCAGCCCTGTCGCGAACTGCTCGAGCACTGCGACAAGCCTGTGATGGAAGTCATGGAACTGGGCGATGCCCTGGACCTGAACGTCGGCCTGGACCATCGCGAGGCCGGCCGCTGCATGGCCCGCCATCTGCTCGAACGAGGCTATCGCCGTCCCGTCTACGTCGGCGCCTGCCTCGACCAGGACTACCGGGCCGAGCTCCGCTTCGAGGGCCACCGCGAGGTCATGGAAGGGGCCGGGAGCGAGGCACCGCTCATCGAACTGAATCAATTGGGCAGCCTGGAGGCCGGGGCCGCCGGGCTCGAGCGTGTTCGGAAGGAATACCCCGAAGCCGACGCCATCCACTTTGCCAACGACGACCTGGCAGCCGGCGCCCTGCTGCACGCCTCTCGGCTTGACCTGAGTGTGCCGGAGGAGATCGCCATCGCCGGCTTCAACGGCCTGTCCCTAGGCCAGCATCTCACACCGCGGCTGACGACGATCCAGTCTCCACGGGAGGCCATGGGACGTCAGGCCGCCGAACAGATCCTGCGGCGACTGGACGGCAAGCGGGTCATTCGCCGCCAGCTGAACGTGGGTTTCGAGCTGCTGGTGGGCGAGAGCACATGACCCCGCTTCCTGCTTGACGCCATGTGATCTCGAGCGATGCCTCACAGCGTCAGGCGGGGTGCGATAAAGTCGAGAAAGGCGCCGATCCGCGAGGACAAGGCCGTGTTGCGATAGTAGACCGCCTGGACCTGCTCTCTCGGATCGGGGCTGATGATGCGATCCGCCATCAGGCTGACCAGCCGGCCCTGAATGAGATCGTCCCGAATCATGAAGCGCGACAGGCAGGCGATGCCCTCCCCGGCCATGCACAGCTGCCGCATCACCTCGCCGCTGGACGTGCTCAGCTGCGGTCGGATATTGGCCCCTTCTCGGGAGAGCCCTTCCACCGGCCAGCGATTGAGGTTGTCGGCGTTCATGAATCCCAGCAGTCGATGATCGCGCAGCGCAGCGGGACTGACCGGAATACCATGACATTCCAGATAGCGCGGGCTCGCCACCAACTGCAGCGGCGAGCGTCCCAATGGGCGGGCATGCAGGGTGGAGTCTTCCAGGCCACCGATGCGGATCGCTACATCGGTTCGCTGCTCGAGCAGATTGATGATGTCGTCCGAGGCGGACAGCTCGAGTTCGATGCTCGGGTAGCAGGCCCTGAAATCACCCACCAGCGGCACCAGTTGATGCAGCATGAAGGGCGTCGCCGCGTCCACTCGCAACGGCCCGCTGGGCCGTTCTCGACTGAGGCGCATGGCTTCCTCGGCCTCGGCCAGCCGGCCCAGGCCTTCGCGCACCTGCTCGACGAAGACCCGCCCCTCACTGGTCAACGTCACGCTGCGGGTGGTGCGGTTGAGTAGCGGCGTATCGAGTTGCCGCTCCAGTCGCTGCACCGCGCGCGACACTCGCGCCACCGGGACATCCAGTTGCCGGGCAGCAGCACTGAAGCCTCCACTGTCGATGACCGCCACCAACAGCTCGAGATCCTCCGTGCGGCTCTTCAAGATCGACCTCCCGGGCCATGCGCAGCCTACTGTTTCGTTATACGCAAAAGTGTTTCTATTTTAACGACGTTTATCGCACAAACCAGACCACGCAGACTCCGCAGCATTCGAACGCTCACTCGAAGGGATCTTTCATGCCCATTGCCTGAGCCCGCCCCCCGCTCGACCGAACCTGACCTTTACGCCTCGCGAGAAAGTGTTTTTCGCTGGCCATGCATTGAAGGTCATCGCCACCGCCCACACAGTTGGGCCAAGAAATTGATTAGCCGCATAATGGAACTACCATGAATATCCTGCTGCTCAACGGCGCCAAGGCCTATGCTCACTCCGGCGGCCGCTACAACGACACTCTGCACGACACCGCCCGCGGCACCCTCGCTGAGCGGGGGCATGCCTTGCAGGAAACCCGCATCGACGACGGCTACGCTCTGGAGACCGAAATCGAGAAATGGCTGTGGGCCGATGTCATCGTCTTCCAGATGCCCGGCTGGTGGATGGGCACGCCCTGGACGGTCAAGCGCTACCTGGATGAGGTACTGACCGAGGGACATGGCCGGCTCTACGCCAGCGATGGCCGCTCGCGCCAGGATCCTTCCCGGCAGTACGGCAGCGGCGGCCTGCTGCAGGGCAAGCGCTACCTGCTGTCGTTGACCTGGAATGCGCCAGTCGACGCGTTCGACGAGCCCGGCAACTTCTTCGAGGGGCGTGGCGTCGACGCCGTCTATTTCCCGTTCCACAAGGCAATGGAATTCCTCGGCATGACCTCCCTGCCGACCTACCTGGCCAACGACGTGATCAAGGCACCGGAGATCGACACCCACCGGAACGAGTATCGGGCACACCTGGAAGGCGTCTTCGAGGACGCCCTGGCCAGCGCCTGAACCCACGAACCAAGGAGCGACCAATGACGACCCGCACACTGCCCAACCCCGGCTTCGGCACCTTTCGTCTCGAGGGCGAGACCCTCCGGCAGAGCGTGCACGCAGCTCTCGACCTCGGCTATCGTCACATCGACACCGCTCAGATGTACGGGAACGAAGCCGAGGTTGGCCAGGCCATCGCCGACAGCGGGATACCGCGAGAAGAGATCTTCCTGACCACCAAGGTCTGGCATGACCGCCTCGAGCCCGGCGATCTCGAGGCGAGCGTCGAGGAGAGCCTGGAACGTCTGGGCACCGGCTACGTCGATCTGCTGCTGATCCACTGGCCATCGCCCGGCGACGAGGTGCCGATGGCCGACTACCTGCGCGCCCTGCAGTCAGTGCAGCGGGTCGGCAAGGCACGCCATATCGGTGTCTCCAACTTCACCCGCGCGCAGCTCGATCAGGCCGTCGAGATCCTCGGCGAGGGGGCCCTGCTGACCAATCAGATCGAGGTGCACCCCTTGCTGCAGAATCGACCGCTGATCGAGCACTGCGAACGTCATGGCATCGCGGTGACCGCCTTCATGCCGCTAGCCGTCGGCAAGGTCATGAAGGACGATACCTTGGCGCGTATCGCCGCGGCCCACGAGGCCAGCCCGGCCCAGATCGCCCTGGCCTGGCTGAAGCAGCAAGGCATCGTGGCCATTCCCTCCTCCACCAAGGTCAACAACATCCGCAGCAACCTCGCGGCCTTCGAGCTGACGCTCGACGACGAGGAGATGCAGGCCATCGCCGCTCTCGACCGAGGCGAGCGTATCGCCGATCCCGACTTCGCTCCCGACTGGGACTGAAGACCGTGCGGTTCGCCCTGCGGGGCGGGCCGCCGCCGTGCAAGGCGCCATCGCTCACGCTGATCCAAGACACCCGGGATCCGCCCCATGGGTCCCCGACAGGAGACGTTTCTATGTCCCCTCGCATTCTGATCGTCCTGACCTCCCACGACCGGCTAGGCGACACCGGCGAGAAGACCGGTTTCTGGCTCGAGGAGCTGGCCGCGCCCTACTACGTCTTCCAGGACGCCGGGGCCGAACTAACCCTGGCCTCGCCCAGAGGCGGGCAACCGCCGCTGGATCCCAAGAGCGATGCCGAAGACAGCCAGACCGAGGCGACGCGACGCTTTCGGAAGGACCCGGAGGCCCAGGCCCGGCTCGCCGCCACCCATAGGCTGGCCGACATGCAGGCCGACGACTTCGACGCCGTTTTCTATCCCGGCGGTCACGGCCCGCTCTGGGATCTGGTCGACGACACCGAATCGATTCGCCTGATCGAGGCCTTCTGGGCCCAGGGAAAGCCGGTATCGGCTGTTTGCCACGCCCCCATCGTGCTGCTCAACGCCCGCGACGAGCACGGCAAGCCGCTGGTCGAGGGTCGCGAGGTCACCGGCTTCACCAACGGTGAGGAGGCCGCCGTGGGCCTGACCAACATCGTGCCGCAACTGGTGGAGGACGCCCTGATCGCCAAGGGTGGCCGGTACAGCAAGGCAGACGACTTCGCGCCTTACACCCGCCAGGATGGCCGACTAATCACCGGGCAGAATCCGCCCTCCTCGGAGCCGGTCGCCCACTGCCTGATGGACGCGCTGAAGGGCTGAGCCAGGCTCGCGCCAGCATGTCGCCACGGGCGGCGCCGCAACACCGGCGCCGCCCGTGGCCGTCGTGACGCCCCGTCGATTATCGCGGCCACAACCCGCTATGCTTGGCCCTCCCCGCCGATCTCATGCCGCAAAAGGAGCCTGCCATGACCCGTATCGCCCTTATCACCGGAGCCACGTCCGGATTCGGACGCGCCTGCGCCCACCGCTTTGCCGAGGCGGGCTGGTCGCTGGTGCTCACCGGCCGACGCGAGGAGCGCCTGAACGAGCTGCGCGAAGCACTGCAGGAGAGGGTGCCGGTGCATACCGCGGTACTCGACGTTCGCGACGCCGACGAGGTGAAAGCGGTGATCGATGCCCTGCCCGAGGCCTTCGCCGCAGTGACGTGTCTGATCAACAACGCCGGCCTGGCCCTGGCGCCGCAGCCCGCGCAGCGGGTCTCGCTCGACGATTGGCATACCATGATCGACACCAATGTCAGCGGCCTGGTGAATGTTACCCATGCCTTGCTGCCGACACTGATCGAGCAGGGAGCCGGCAGCAGCATCATCAACGTCGGTTCGGTGGCCGCCGACACTCCCTACCCGGGTAACCATGTCTACGGCGCAACCAAGGCCTTCGTCCGCCAGTTCAGCTACAACCTGCGCTGCGACCTGCTGGGCACCGGCGTGCGGGTCACCGATATTGCCCCGGGGCTGGCCGAGACGGAATTCACCCTGGTGCGCACCGGCGGCGACCGCAACGCCCACGACACGCTCTACGGCGACACGACACCGCTCGGTGCAGAGGATGTCGCCGAGCAGATCTTTCATGTGGCGACCCTGCCGCCCCACGTCAACATCAATCGGCTAGAGATCATGCCGGTGCGCCAGGCCTGGGGGCCCTTCGCCATCGACCGCGACTGACACCGGGCCCAACGAGCCACGGCGACGAGCCCGCCGTGGCTGTATCGCTTCGTGTCGACACTCGCCTTGCAGCAGACAGAGCGCCCCCGCCAGACACGCCAAAAAGAAGCCGCCCGGTACCATATCGGTATCGGGCGGCTTCTCGGTATTCGATTGGTGGAGCCTAGCGGGATCGAACCGCTGACCTCAACACTGCCAGTGTTGCGCTCTCCCAGCTGAGCTAAGGCCCCACTGTTACTCGTCGGCCTGCGCCGCGAGAACGAGGCGTACTTTACGTTCGAACTGCCTTCCCGTCAAGCCCCAGTCATAAGAGATTCATGCACACGAGTGCATGCGAACGCACACGAAAAAGCCGCCGATGGCGATGCATTCGGCGGCTTTCAATATTCGGTTGGTGGAGCCTAGCGGGATCGAACCGCTGACCTCAACACTGCCAGTGTTGCGCTCTCCCAGCTGAGCTAAGGCCCCACTGTTGCTCGCCGGACTGGGCCGCGAGAACGGAGCGAATATTAAGACCATCATGCCCACTCGTCAATCCGTGATTATGAAAAAACATGTCTTCGATTGACACCAAATCGGCTTAGGGCGATGTTGTGCCACGCTAGAGTCCGAATGCTTCGCACCAGAATCGTCGTCTTCGGCTCTAGCGTCATTCAACACCATTTTCAGGAGCACCTGCCTTGATCAGGGTTCTCGTTGCCGACGACCACCACCTGGTAAGGACCAGCATCGCCCACCTGCTCGACGACGAGCCGGATATCACGATCGTGGGCGAAGCCGCGGATGGCGAAGAGTCCATCCGCCTGGCCCGTGAACTTAAACCCGATATCGTGCTGATGGACATCCGCATGCCGGGCATCGGCGGCTTGGAAGCCACGCGAAAAATTCACCATTATAGCCATGACATCCGTATTCTGGTGCTCACTGCCTTTCTCGAGGAAGGCTTCGCCCAACGCCTCCTGGATGCCGGCGCCCACGGCTTCATCAGCAAGGGCTCTCAGCACGACGAGATGGTCACTGCGGTGCGCAACGTCTTTGCCGGGCAACGCTATGTCAGCCCCGATATCGCCCAGCGCCTGGTGCTGTCGCGGGTCGATGCCAGTGACAACCCCTTCGACCAGCTCTCCCAGCGCGAGCTGCAAGTGGCGATGATGATCGTCAACTGCCAAAGGGTGGCCGAAATTGCCGACCGCATGTTCCTGAGCCCCAAGACCGTCAACACCTATCGCTATCGCATCTTCGAGAAACTCGATGTGCATTCCGATGTGGAGTTGACCCACCTGGGACTGCGCCACGGCCTGGTCGACGGCTTCAATTAGGCCTTGCCCGGCACGACGGAGAACGACGCCTCGGCCAGACCGGCACATCAGCCAGACAAGGGCTGGGCTCACGCGTGCACAAGCAGGCCATGAAGCCAAGTGCCGGTACGACAGACATGCCACGGACGGAGTGACCCACCCGACGACGAGTCTGATAGGATAAGCGTCCATCTCCGCCACACCGCCGCCCGATGAGTTTCGATTCACGTCATTTCCTGGCCACCGTAACCCAGGCCCCCGGCGTCTACCGCATGCTCGACGAACGCGGCGAGACGCTCTATGTCGGCAAGGCGCGGCGCCTCAAGGCGCGCCTGGCGAGCTACTTTCGGGGCGCGCTGAACACCAAGACCCAGGCGCTGGTCGGCCGCATCGCCGACATCCAGGTCACGGTCACCAACAGCGAGACCGAGGCGCTGCTGCTCGAGCAAACACTGATCAAGGAGCAGCGGCCGCCGTACAACATCCTGCTGCGAGACGACAAGTCATACCCTTTCGTCTTCGTCACCGACCGCCACCCTTTCCCGGCACTGGAATACAAGCGGGCCCGCACGCGACACGACGATGGCCGTTATCTGGGCCCCTACCCCAGTAGCAGCGCAGTGCGGGAAAGCCTGTCGCTGATGCAGAAGATCTTCCGCATTCGCAACTGTGAAGACAGCGTCTTCGCCCACCGCACTCGCCCCTGCCTGCAGTATCAGATCGGCCGCTGCAGTGCGCCCTGCGTGGACTACATCGAGGAAGCCGACTACCGGCGCGATCTGGAACACGCGATCCAGTGCCTGGAAGGCAAGAGCGAGGCGGTAACCCAAGAACTCACCCGTGACATGGAAGCAGCCAGCCAGGCTCTCGAGTTCGAGGAAGCCGCCCGACTGCGCGACCAGATACAGCAGCTGCGTCAACTTCAGCAGCGCCAGTTTGTCGACACCGGCGGCGGCGATGCGGATGTCTTCGCACTGGCCTCGCGTCCTGGTGCACTGTGCATCTCGGTACTCACGGTGCGCCAGGGCCGACTGCTGGGCGCTCGCCATCACGAGCCCGCCAACGGCCTGGACCTGGGACCGGAAGCGCTGCTGGGGGAGTTCGTCAGCCAATTCTATCTCGGCCAGGCGCGCGAGATTCCCGGTGAGATCATCACCAGCCACCCGCTGCCCGACACCGAGCTACTGGCTAGCGCCCTGAGCGAACGGGCCGGCAAGCGTATCCGCGTCACCGACCAGGTGCGCGGCCACCGCGCCCAGTGGCGTGAGCTGGCACGCACCAACGCCGAACAGCAGTTAGCCGGCCAGCTGGCCAGCCAGACCCAACTGGCCAAGCGCTTCGAAGCACTGCGCGAAGCCCTGAACCTGGAACACGTGCCAACTCGATTGGAGTGCTTCGATATCAGTCATAGTCATGGCGAGGCTACCGTCGCCTCCTGCGTGGTGTTCGATCCCGATGGCCCGCGCAAGTCCGACTACCGACGATTCAACATCGAGGGCGTGGAACCCGGCGACGACTACGCCGCCATGCGTCAGGCCCTGACCCGCCGCTTCCGCCGGCTTGCCGACGGCGAGGGCGAACGGCCGGACATCTTGGTCGTAGACGGTGGCAAGGGCCAGTTGAACATGGCACGCGACGTCTTCGCCGAGCTCGGCGTAAGCGGCGTCATGCTGCTGGGCGTGGCCAAGGGCAGCACCCGCAAGGCCGGCCTGGAAACGCTCTACCTCGAAACCGTCGACCGAACCCTCGATCTCGATGGCGCGTCACCGGCGTTACACCTGCTACAGCATATTCGCGACGAGTCGCACCGCTTCGCCATCGCCGGACATCGGGCGCGTCGCGACAAGACCCGACGCACCTCAACCCTGCAGGACATCCCCGGCGTCGGCCCGCGCCGCCGTCGGGAGCTGCTGCGCTTCTTCGGTGGTTTACACGGCGTGCGCCAGGCCAGCCGCGAGGAGCTGGCTCGGGTTCCCGGCATCAGCGCCACCCTCGCAGAGACGATTCATCGTGCACTGCATGGATGAGCACAACCGAGAGCCGGATAGTCAGACTGCGAGGAACGGGCCCGGATGCCGGGCATCAGCGCCCCCGCTCACCGGCGGAGACGATTCATCGTGCACTGCATGGATGAGCGTGGCCGAGCCGGATAGAATGGCCCGATACTCGGCATCTCCCACCTCAGGCAAGGACCGCAGCTTCGATGAACATCCCCAACCTCCTGACCCTGGCCAGAATCGCCTTCATCCCGCTGCTGGTGGTACTGTTCTACCTGCCCTTCTCGTGGAGCATGCCGGTCGCCGCCGGACTGTTTGCCCTGGCGTCGGTGACCGACTGGCTGGACGGCTATCTGGCTCGGCGCTGGGACCAGTCGACGCCCTTCGGCGCCTTCCTCGACCCGGTGGCCGACAAGCTGATGGTGGCCGTCGCCCTGGCCCTGCTCATCGAACGCTATGATGCTAGCTGGCTCACACTGCCGGCACTGGTGATCATCGGCCGCGAAATCGTCATCTCCGCGCTGCGCGAATGGATGGCCGAGATGGGCAAGCGCGGCAAGGTCGCGGTATCGTGGATCGGCAAGGTAAAGACGACTCTGCAGATGATCGCCCTGCTGCTGCTGCTGGCCTTCACGCCAGACACGCCAATCGCCGTACTGGGTGTGGCCACCCTTTATGCCGCGGCCCTGCTGACCCTGTGGTCGATGATCCAATACCTGCGTGCCGCCTGGCCGCATCTGAGTGACTCGATGTAGCGCCAAGCGAGAAAAGCGTTTGACAGTCACCGACTTATCCGTATAATGCGTCCTCGAGTCAGGCGGGAATAGCTCAGTGGTAGAGCATCGCCTTGCCAAGGCGAGGGTCGCGAGTTCGAATCTCGTTTCCCGCTCCATTCAACATACGAATGGCTTGACTCATGAGGCTGGATGGCAGAGTGGTTATGCAGCGGACTGCAACTCCGTGTACGCCGGTTCGATTCCGACTCCAGCCTCCATCATTCCTTCTGCTGCCCGCTCGAACCCCGCCCGGATGGCGAAATTGGTAGACGCAAGGGACTTAAAATCCCTCGGTGGCAACACCGTGCCGGTTCGAGCCCGGCTCCGGGCACCATGATTTCATTGATCCTCCAGAACCGGCCCGCGAACGGTACATCACGCCCATGAAGCTGGCGCGCCTGCTACGCGACCCCTACTTCACCAACCGCCATCGCCGCATCCTTCATGTGCTGCGCGTCGCCCTGGCGCTGGTCATCGCCTACGCCATCACCGAACCCTTCGATATTCCCCATCGAGGTTGGGCCCTGGTCAGCACCGTCATGGTCATGGGCAACCTGCCACATATTGGTGGGGTGCTCGACAAAGGGCGCCAACGCCTGCTCGGCACTCTCCTGGGCGCACTGTGGGGCCTGCTGCTGATCGTCCTCCCGCTACCCTGGCCCGGCCTGCTGCCGCTCGGCACCTTGGCCGGCATCGCCGTAGCGACCTGGGCCACCTTCGCCAAGCGCTACGGCTATGGAGGACTGATGTTCGCCATTAGCCTGCTGCTGGTGATCGGCGGCGGCACTCCGGAACTGGATGTGGCCCTGTGGCGCAGCTTGAACGTACTGCTTGGCACCCTGATCGGGATCGGCGTCACCATGCTGGTTCTGCCTCACAAGGCGACCGATCTGCTGCGCTTTGCCATGGCGGACAACCTCGACCACATGGCACGCCTCTATCACGCTCACACCTCGGCCAGCGCCCCCGTAGACCTCGATACGCGAAGCCTGCTCAAGGCCTGCAGCAAGCTGCTGGTCAAGCAGCGCGGCCTGGTCGACGCTATCCACCGCGAGCACCGCCTGACCCGGGGCGAACAGGACGACCTCATCTCCCTGCAGCGGCGCATGTTCTCGACCATCGAGCTGCTGCTCGAGACGCACTGGAACACCCGAGCCGGCCACGAGCGTATCGATGCCATGGACGGCCTGCGCGACCAGCAACACACCCTCGCCCGTGCCATCGGCACCCTGGCCTTCCAGGTTCGCACCGGCCGCCCCATCGAGGTGGAACTCATTCCCTTCGATCTGCAGCGCCATGCGGACCTGGCAAACGATGCCTATTCGAGCGACGGACGCCGACTGCTCAGCCCCAGCGGCTACCTATGGCTGAATCGCGAACTGGCCCGCCTGACCGGCGAACTCATCGAGCGGCTGGCTGGCCTGGAACGCTTGCCCAGCCGGCGACTGCGCAAGGGGGCTAGGCGGCATGGCCTGCTCGCCCCGCACGACACCCACGAGACGACGGAGTCTCCCCGACAAGGACGGCCCGGATGAGCGACACCAAGCAAGATGTGCTGATCATCGGCGGTGGCATCGCCGGCCTGGTACTGGCCCTGGAAGTCACCGATCGGCGCCCCGTGACGCTGCTGCAGCCGGCTCGCGACGGGCTGGGTGCCAGCCGCTGGGCCCAAGGCGGCATCGCCGCCGTCCTGTCCCCGGATGACGACATCGAAGCGCACGTGGCCGACACCCTGGTCGCCGGCGACGGTCTGTGCGACGAGGCGGCAGTGCGCTTCACCGTGGAGCAAGGCCCGGCGGCTATCGCCTGGCTGCTATCACGGGGCGTACCGTTCACGCCGGATCCCGACCCGGACGCCAGCTATCCTTATCACCTGACCCGGGAAGGCGGCCACGGGGCGCGGCGCATCATTCATGCCGACGACGCCACCGGCCGCGCCGTGGTCGAGACCCTTCGCCGCGACGTCGAGGCCCATCCGGCGATCCGCCTGCACACCGACCTGGTCGCCGTCGGCCTGATCGGCGACCAGGCCGGCCAGTGCCGTGGCGCCCGCTGCCTCGACGAAGCCGGCCAGCCCCACGAGCTGCTGGCCGCGGACACCGTGCTGGCCACCGGCGGGGCCAGCGGGCTGTTCCGCCACACCACCAGCCCCAACCCGGCCTGCGGGGAAGGCATGATGATGGCCGCCGAGCTGGGCGCGGAACTGATGAACCTGGAGTTCCAGCAGTTCCACCCCACCTGCCTGTTCGATCCGGGCGGCCCCCCCTTCCTGATCAGCGAAGCGGTACGCGGCGAAGGCGGCCATCTGCTGGATGCCGAAGGGCAACGCTTCATGCCCGGGGTCGACCCACGGGCCGAGCTGGCACCGCGCGACGTGGTGGCCCGCGCCATCGATGCCGAAATGCAGCGAAGCAGCCGCGATCATGTCTGGCTCGACATCCGACACCTGGGCGAGGCGGCAATCCGCCACCACTTTCCAACCATCCATGCCCACTGCCTGACCCGCGGCCTAGACATCGCCGCCGCGCCCATCCCGGTGGTTCCGGCGGCCCACTACAGCTGCGGGGGCGTCAGCACCGATCTTGAGGGCGCCACCACGGTGCCGCGCCTCTACGCCGTCGGCGAGGTTGCCGGCACCGGCCTGCACGGCGCCAATCGCATGGCCAGCAATTCTCTGCTGGAATGTCTGGCCTTCGCACGCAGCTGCGCTCGGCGACTGCGCCATGCCAGCCCAGCCAACGAGGCTGCGCTGACACCCTGGTACACCGGCACCGCACGGATATCCGAAGAAGAGTGTCTGGCGCTGTTTGCCGAACTGCGTGAGGTCATGAGCGCCCGCGTGGCCATCGTGCGCCACGATGCCGGCCTCGACGAGGCCACCCGGCGCCTAACCGAACTCACCGAACGCCTGGCACCTCGTCTGGCCGATGCCGTGCCAAGCGTCGAGCTCGCGAGCCTGTGGCACGCCCTCCGCCTGGCACGGCTCACCGTGGCCAGCGCCAGTGCACGCCGCGAGTCCCGCGGCCTGCATTTCAACCCCGACTGTCCGCTGCATGGCGACCCGGCGCCCCAAGCGTCACGGATCCATCTGAGTGACCTCGACACAGGGCAAACCTGACAGACGTCTATGGCAGGCTGACCAGCGCCCGGCGCAACTGCCTCAACGACTCGGCATCGCTGCAGTCCGGCCATAGCCAGAGACGACGCCCATCAAGGCGCAGGCCGATCAGCCAGGGGCCGAGATAGTCGCAGCTCAGTGTCATCTCCCGCCATTCATGGCCATCCGCCTCACGCCAGAACCACTGCGAAACAGTCCCATCCCGAAGCTGATGGCGAAGTTGACCAGCGGGACGTCGCTGCACATCGAGGAAAAGCATGGCGGCCAGGCTCGACGCCGCCAGCAGTGTCACCCAGCCGGGGGCGTGCACCCCCAGCCATCCCACGACACCCAATGCCACCAGACACTGGGCGAGTAGCGACGCTCTAGAGGGTTCGATAGTGATCGTTACCGGTGGTCTCGGCATGCTCGACGATCATCTTGACGATGCGGCGGCGCTCGGGCTCCTCGGGCCATTCACGACGCATCAACCAGACGAAGAGATCCTGGTCCTCTTCGTCGATCAGGGTCCGGTAGGCGGCCTGATCGCTCGCGTCGAGGTCATCGTAGCGCTGTTCGAGGAAGGGGATCAGCAGCAGGTCGAGCTCCCACATGCCGCGCCGGGAATGCCAATACAGGCGCTTGCGGAGAGCGGCTGCCGCAGACGAATCATCGTTCAAGGTCGGCCTCGTCGATTGCGTGAGTGAGGGCACAGTATACCCGAGCTCCCCCAACCCCGGGATAGCCCCCGTGTTGGATACATCCCCGGCCTCCCGTTGCCGTTTCGGGGCTTAGCCGTCTAGTGCGTTGTTTTATCGAGAGTTGCACAGTATGCTTTGAGAGACGATCGCCTAGAGCCGCCTCGGTCCAGGCCTGGACAGCACGGAGAGAGCCGATGACCAAGTCCGAACTGATCGAACAGATTGCCATGCGACAGCCGGAGCTGTCCGTCAAGGATGTCGAGGCCGCCGTCCGCATGATCCTCGACGACATCACCGACACCCTGGCGGATGGTGGGCGAGTCGAGATCCGCGGCTTCGGCAGCTTCTCGCTACACTATCGCGAGCCGCGCATCGGCCGTAATCCCAAGACCGGTGAACCGGTCGCGCTCGACGGCAAGTTCGTGCCACACTTCAAGCCCGGCAAAGAGCTGCGCGAACAGGTGGACGCCAGTCGCGCCCTCGGTTACTGACCGCCGGTCACGCGCCGGCCTTCCCTCCTTCAACTCGATACGGGAATTCATACATGCGTTGGCTCAAAGGCCTGATCCTGGCCGTCATTCTGCTGGTGGTGCTGCTGGTCGGCATCCTGTTCGCCGTCAACAACCAGCAGTCTCTCCCTCTTAACCTTATCTGGATCGAACTGCCGCCGGCATCGCTTTCCGTTTGGTTGCTGGCCTCCCTTGCCGTCGGTGTCTTCCTCGGCATGCTCGCCATGAGCGGCGTCTATCTGCGTCTGCGCACCCTGCTGACCCGAGCCCAACGCCACAATCAGCAGCAACGCAAGGAACTCGACAAGCTGCGTATCCAGGAGATGAAGGAACTGCCCTGAGCATGCCCGATGTTCTGCTGCTGGCCCTATTGTTGGCAGCGGTCGCCATCGGTTGGTGGCTGGGCCGCCGCGAACGGCGGGTCGCCGATACCCACACGTCATCCCCGACCCTGGCCCGCGACTACTTCGTGGGCCTGAACTACCTGCTCAACGACCAGCAGGACCGCGCCATCGAAACCTTCATCGGCGCCCTGGAAGTCAACAGCGACACCATCGAGACCCACATCGCCCTGGGCAACCTCTTCCGCTCGCGCGGCGAGGCGGATCGAGCGGTGAAGATCCACCAGAACCTACTGGCTCGCCCCACGCTCAGCGGCGACCAGGGCGAGCGCGTCCAGCTGGAACTGGCGAGAGACTTCCTGCAGTTGGGGCTGCTCGACCGGGCCGAGCGCCTGCTCCAGGCTCTGATCAAGGACGGCCTGCACGAAGAGCTGCGCCAGACGGCTCGTCACTTGCTCGTCGACCTGCTGGAGCGGGAAGGGGAATACCAGCAGGCACTGGACGTGGCCCAGCCGGCACTGGTGAGGGAAAGCGACGATGTGCGCCGCGCCGCCGCCCACTGGCTGTGTGAGCTCGCCGTGCAGGAACGCCGGTCGGCGAGTCCGGCCCTGGCGAACCGTCACCTCAAGCAAGCCCTGGCCACTGACCGGCGCTGCGTTCGTGCCAACCTGCTGCTGGCCGAGATGGCACTGGACACCGGACACTATCGCCAGGCAATTCGACTGCTGCAACGCATTCCCGAGCAGGACAAGACCTTCATCCCCACCCTGCTCGAGCCGCTCGCCCGCGCCTATCGGCTGCTCGACGACGAGGTCGGCCTGATCCGCCACCTCGAATCGTTGCTCGAGATCGCTCCCTATACCAGCGTCATCATCCTGCTCGCCGAAACCCTGTGCCGCCACCATGGCGACACCCAGGCCGCGCTGAGCCTGTTGACCCGCGAACTCGAGCGCTCACCCAGCCTCGGTGCCGTGGACTACCTGATTCGCCTCTACCATCAGCAGGAAGGTTCCAGCGTAGACCAGCGCATCGAGCTACTTCAGCGCCATACTCACACCCTGCTCAAGGCCCTGCCCCGCCACCGCTGCCGGCGCTGCGGATTCAGCGGCGAGCAGCTTCACTGGCAATGCCCCCGCTGCCGCAGCTGGGGCACCACCAAGCCGATCACCGGCATCGAAGGCGAATAACCGCACCGCTTCAGCCGGCGGCCAGCTCGGCCTCGATGGCACTCAGCGCTGCCATGGGATCGTCGGCCAAGGTCACAGGGCGCCCCACCACCAAGTGGGTGCTCCCAGCCTCCATGGCCGCCGCCGGCGTCATGACACGCCGCTGATCGCCGGCCTCTGCCGTTGTCGGCCGGATGCCTGGCGTGACCTTGAGGAAGCCATCACCGCACAGTGCCCGCAGCCGCTCGGCCTCCTGTGCCGAGCACACGACGCCGTCCATTCCGCTGTCGCGCGCCAGCATCGCCAAGCGCTCGACCTGCTCGGCGGGCGATGCGCTGACCCCCACCTCGACCAGGTCTTCGGCCACCATGCTGGTCAGGACCGTCACCGCGATCAGGTGAGTCGAGAGGCCGTGCTGGACCAGGCGCTGCTTGGCCGCTTCCATCATCCGCCGACCGCCGCCGGCATGGACGTTGACCATCCACACGCCCTGCTCGGCCGCCGCCTGCACGGCGCCGGCTACGGTGTTGGGGATGTCATGAAACTTGAGATCCAGAAACACCTCGAAGCCACGCCCGTGCAAGGCTTCGAGGACATCGGGACCACTGCGAGTGAACAGCTCCTTGCCCACCTTGACTCGGCAGCGCGCCGGATCCAGGCGATCGGCCATACACAGAGCGGCATCCAGAGAGGTGTAATCAAGGGCGATGATCAGGGGAGACACGGTGGGCACGGGCTGGCTCCTGGCAACGAAATGGACCCGCGCAGTATATCAGCCATGTTCCATCACACATCGGCTGATCTCGTCGCAATCCCGTCCTTGATCGCCGGGATCACGCATCACCAATAGATGACATGGCGACTGGCAACCCGGCACTAGGTTGAAGGCAGGTGCCACGAGAGCACCTTCGTTCTACTTGATGGAGATATCGCTCATGAAAATGATCCACCAGAACGGCATCGCTACACTGTGCCTGATGCTGCTGCTGGGGCTGGCCACTCCGACGCTCGCCCAGGAGAACGCTACCCCGATCAACGTCAATACCGCTGACGCCGCCCTGCTGGCCGAGCTGCCAGGCATCGGCGAGACGAAAGCCGCCGCCATCGTCAAGGATCGCGAAGCCAACGGGCCCTTCGAGTCGGCCAATGACCTGGCCCGCGTTAGCGGTATCGGAGACGCCACCGTAGAGGGGCTCGCCGATCAGGTCACCTTCTAGCGCCACGAATTCCAGCACCTCGAATCAGAGGCTGATCCCAACATGCTGGCGGCCCCATGGGCCGCCATCTCTGCCACCCATCTCCGGCACAAGGCACTAAGGAAGCGGCGAATTCATGGCGGCGCTCGACATCATGGCCGCCAACGGTCCATCAGCACTCCCCAGAGGCTATACCCTGAGCCCGCCGTCACACTCCACGACTCGTCCGGTGAAATAATCATTGGCAAAGATGAACGCTACGCTCTCGGCAATATCGTCGGGTTGCCCCATGTGCCCCAGCGGGATGCCAGCAGTGATGCGCTCGCGTATGTCCTCGCGCAGCTCCGCCGTCATCTCGGTCTCGATGAAACCCGGCGCCACCGCTCCTACCCGGATGCCATGGCGTGCCAACTCCTGTGCCCAGGTCACCGTCAGTGAGGCAACCCCGGCCTTGGCCGCCGCATAATTGCTCTGACCGGCATTACCGCCTCGCACCACGCTGGAGATATTGACGATCACACCAGGGCGACCGGCCTCGACCATTCGCGTCGCCGCCTCCCGACCACACAGGAAGACGCCGGTCAGGTTGATGTCGATCACTTGCTGCCAGCGTTCCAGCGACAGCGTTTCCAGCACTTCTCCATCACGCGCCTTGACCAGCAAGCCGTCGCGCACGATCCCGGCATTGTTGACCAGGCCGTCCAGCGGGCCCAGCGCCTCGGTGACCGCAGAGAAAGCCGCCATCAGCGAGCCCTCGTCGGCCACGTCGACGACGAAACCACGCGCCGTGATGCCTGCGTCCGCCAGTCGACCCACGGCCTCGTCCAACTGCCTGCCGTCACGATCGAGCAGTGCCAGGATCGCGCCTTCCCTGCCCAATCGCTCGGCCATCGCCAGGCCCAAGCCTCGCGCGCCGCCGGTGATGGCGATGATGCAATCTTGAAGTGTCATAGCGGTTCTCCCACCGAGGGTGTCATATCCACGGCCGGCTTGCTCGGCAAGCCGCCGTTGCCAGGAGGTACTTCATTAGCCTACCCCGTCTGCTGCGTTGCAACATCCCCTTTTTGTCGCGCCCGCAGCGGCTTGATTTTCACCATCCTCGCCCCCACCTCCCGACTAATCGCCAACGCGGAGCCATCATGCCTTTTCTTGCTCTCTTCACCGTCTTCGCCCTACTCGACTTCGTGCTGCTGTTCACCGTCGGCAGCCATATCGGCCTGCTGACCACCCTGGCCCTGGTGCTGGGTACCGGTTTCCTCGGCCTGCACTTGATCCGCCGCGAGGGGATGGCCACCTTCGCCCGCGCCCAGGAACGCATGGCTCGGGGAGAGCTACCCTCGAGCGAGCTGCTCACCGGCGCGGCGCTGATCTTCGGCGGCGCCCTGCTTATGGCGCCGGGCTTCCTCTCCGACGCTCTGGGTTTCATGTGCCTGATTCCCGACGCCCGCCGACTGCTCGGCAAGCTGCTCGGGCGCCTCGGGATGCGGCTACAGGGCGTGCATGTCCAGGCCGGCAGCTATCGGTCTTCCCAAGGGCGCGACGCCGACTGGCAACAGGCCGACGAGCCATCGGCGCAGCGGACTTCCTCGACCGGCGGCGCAAGCGAACCGCTGGAGGGTGATTTCATCGCCCACGACGAACGACGCGGCTGAACGTCAAAAAATTTTCGGATGGGGGCTTGAAAGCCCATCGGCCAGCCCCACTTATCCGACAGCAACGAGCTTCGGTCCCGGCCCGCCGGGATCATCCACACGGAAGGCAGATGCCTTCGCCCCGTAGCCAAGCCTGCGGGTTGATGATGAAACCGCCGAGGCAGCGACGCCCGGCACAGCAAACCATCAGGAGAACGTGAGCAATGAACATCCGTCCCTTGCACGATCGCGTCGTCATCCGTCGCGTCGAAGAAGAGCAGAAAACCGCAGGCGGCATCGTGCTCCCGGGCAGCGCCCAGGAAAAGCCGACTCGTGGCGAGGTTCTCGCCGTCGGTAACGGCCGGATTCTGGACAGCGGTGACGTGCGTCCGCTCGACGTCAAGGTCGGCGACACCGTGATCTTCAAGGATGGCTTCGGCGTCGAGAAGCAGAAGATCGACGGTGAAGAAGTGCTGATCATGAGCGAATCCGACATCCTGGCCGTCGTCGAAGGCTGAGCCGCGACCGCCATACGCTCGCAACTGACGTTCACGAACTCACAGGAAGCAAACCAAAATGGCAGCGAAACAAGTCAAGTTCTCCAGCGATGCCCGCACCCGCATGGCCAAGGGTGTCGACACCCTGGCCAACGCCGTCAAGGCCACCCTGGGCCCGAAGGGCCGCAACGTGGTGCTGGAAAAATCCTTCGGCGCGCCGACCGTGACCAAGGACGGCGTCTCCGTGGCCAAGGAAATCGAGCTCAAGGACAAGTTCGAGAACATGGGCGCGCAGATGGTCAAGGAAGTCGCTTCCAAGACCTCCGACGTCGCCGGTGACGGCACCACCACCGCCACCGTGCTGGCCCAGTCCATCGTGACCGAGGGCCTGAAGGGCGTCATCGCCGGCATGAACCCGATGGACCTCAAGCGCGGCATCGACCAGGCCGTCAACGCCGCGGTCAAGGAAGTCGGCGAGCTGGCCGTGCCCTGCACCGATTCCAACGCCATCGCCCAGGTCGGCACCATCTCCGCCAACGGCGACGCCAACATCGGCCGCATCATCGCCGAGGCCATGGAGAAGGTCGGCAAGGAAGGCGTGATCACCGTCGACGAGGGCCGTGGCTTCGAGGACGAGCTGGACGTCGTGGAAGGCATGCAGTTCGACCGTGGCTACCTGTCGCCGTACTTCGTGACCAACCAGGACACCATGGCCGTGGAACTGGAAGACCCGTTCATCCTGCTGGTGGACAAGAAGGTCTCCAACATCCGCGAACTGCTGCCGACCCTCGAGGCCGTCGCCAAGGCCGGCAAGCCGCTGGTGATCATCGCCGAGGACATCGAAGGCGAAGCCCTGGCCACCCTGGTGGTCAACACCATGCGCGGCATCGTCAAGGTCGCGGCTGCCAAGGCCCCGGGCTTCGGCGACCGTCGCAAGGCCATGCTGCAGGACATCGCCATCCTCACCGGCGGTACCGTGATCTCCGAGGAAGTGGGTCTGGACCTCGAGCAGGCCACCCTGGACCACCTGGGCACCGCCAAGCGCGTGACCATGTCCAAGGAGAACACCACCATCATCGATGGCGCCGGCCAGGACGGTGACATCGAAGCACGCGTCAACCAGATCCGCGCCCAGATCGAAGAGACTTCCTCCGACTACGATCGCGAGAAGCTCCAGGAGCGCGTCGCCAAGCTGGCCGGCGGTGTGGCCGTGATCCGCGTCGGTGCCGCCACCGAAGTGGAGATGAAGGAGAAGAAGGCTCGCGTCGAGGATGCCCTGCACTCCACTCGCGCCGCCGTCGAGGAAGGCGTGGTACCCGGTGGTGGTACTGCCCTGATTCGCGTGCTGACCAAGGTCGCCGGCCTCAAGGGCGAGAACGAAGACCAGACCCACGGCATCGCCATCGCCGTGCGCGCCATGGAAGCGCCGCTGCGTCAGATCGTCACCAACGCCGGTCAGGAGGCCTCCGTCATCCTGAACCGCGTCAAGGACGGTGAAGGCAACTTCGGCTACAACGCCCAGACCGGCGAGTTCGGCGACCTGTTCGAGATGGGCGTGCTGGACCCGGCCAAGGTCACCCGCTCCGCGCTGCAGTCCGCTGGCTCCGTCGCCGGCCTGATGATCACCACCGAGTGCATGATCGCCGACGATCCGGACGAGAAGGAAGCCGGTGGCGCCGACATGGGCGGCATGGGTGGTATGGGTGGCATGGGCGGCATGATGTAATCTGCCCCCTGCCCCAGGCCTAGCCTGATCGAGCCCCCCGCCGGGAGACCGGCGGGGGGCTTTTTAGCTTTAAGCCATAAGCCGTAAGCTGTAAGACGATCTTGATCGGACCGCTACACGGGCGAATGACTCGAACCCCGGGGGGTTCTTACAGCTTATAGCTTACGGCTTACCGCTTTTACCCAATCAATACCCTACGCCCTCATCTCGCATAGAGCCAACTCATGCTTCCCAATATCCGCATCGTCCTCGTCCAGACCTATCATCCCGGCAATATCGGCGCTTCGGCGCGCGCCATGAAGACCATGGGGCTCACCGATCTGGTGCTGGTCAATCCCCGCTGTTTCCCGGATGCCGAGGCCAGCCGACTGGCCGCCGGCGCCGAGGGCGTGGTCGAGAGCGCCCGAGTCGTGGATTCCCTCGAGGCGGCGGTGAGCGACTGCGTCCAGGTCGTCGGCGCCAGCGCCCGGCTGCGCAGCATGCCGCTGCCCCACTTCGACGAGCCCGCCGAGATGGCAGAGGCCGTGGTTGGCAACGCCGCCAACGATCCGGTAGCCCTGGTGTTCGGTCGCGAACGCTTCGGCCTCACCAACGACGAGATTCGCTGCTGCAGCCACCAGGTCAGCATTCCCGCGAACCCAGACTACGGCGTCCTCAACCTCTCACAGGCCGTGCAGGTCCTGGCCTACGAGACCTTTCGCGCCTGGCGCCAACGCCCCGAGAGCGACTTCCGCACGCCTCGGCCATTGCACGATCGCCAGCCGACCCGCGAACAGCTCGGCCACTTCCATGACCACCTGTCTCGCCTGATGCAGGCCAGCGGTTTCATCACCCAGCCCCATGCTCGAACCGAGGAACAGCTGCAGGCGCTGTTCGCCCGCGCCCAGCCCTCACGCAAGGAACTCTCGCTGCTACGCGGCCTGCTGAGTTCGCTGGAACGGCAGATCATCGAGAAATGACGACGGCGGCTCCAATGGGGCCGCCATCGCGTCTCGAACCTTGTCATGCCCTCAGAAGCGCTTGGTCAAGGTGACCCGGAACAGATCCCCCTCGGGCAGGTCAAGATTGTCGTACTCGTGGTAGTAGGCGCCGTTCAGCCCGAGGGCCAGCGATGGCCAGAAATACCCCGCCTCGGCGCCCACGGCATGCTGCTCGGCCTTGTCGTTGACCAGGCCAGGCGCTAAGCCATCGTCCGCCTCGAGCTGCCAGGCATCATATCCCACCAGCCCCAGCTTGAGGCCTCCGGCCAGGCGATGACCAATCCCCCACTCCAGCGTCAGGCTGTCGCCGGGGGTGATGCCGGTGTCATCCTGCTCGCCGTGGATCTCGTAGCGCGACAGCGCCGAGACGGTCCAGCGCTTCTCGGCATCCAGGTGCCATGCACCGCCCAGGGTGAACATGGTGGAGCCGAAGCCCTTGCCCGGCGAAGCCGGCTGGTCGACATCGAAGTCGCCGCTGGCGAACCAGTAGCCGGCGGCGGCCACCGCATCCCAGCGCTCGCCGTGCCAGCCCAGCACCAGCGGACTCAGGAAGACATCGCCGACGCCGCTGTCACTTTCATCGATGCCGGCGACGCTGAAATCGAGTGACGTATTCAGCACCGGCACGATCGCCTCCATGCCTACGTCGGCGCCGAGGATCCGCTTGTCACTCATCCAGACGACGCGGTTGACCAGGGCATTGACCTTGCCGGTGTTGCTCGTAGGCAGGGCGTTGCCATCACCATCGCGCAGTCTGTCGATGTCGTAGTGCACCAGATAGCCGCGATAGTAGAGCCCGGGCGGCGGCACCACCGGACCATCGAGGCCCTCGACGCCGGGGACGTAGTGGCCATTGGCGGCCTGGACGGCGAAAGACAGGGCGCAGCCGCCCAGTGCCAGCCCAAGAGCCAGCGTGATCTTGTGTGTCATGGGGAGATCCCTTGTTGTCGTTATGATCGGCCGGTGCCGGCGCGGCACCGGCGTGCAGGCTTAGTCGTCGGACGCGCCTTCCAGGGCCCGGGGGCGAGCATGGCGAGTCTGCAGCTCGTGAGCGTCGGTCCTGGTCAGCGCGACGTCGAAGACCACCTCGGTGAACGGCCCGTCGAAGCCACGCTCGTCAGCCTCGGCGGTATCCTCGATACGCGTGCCCGCCACCACCAGCTCCTCGCGGGTAGCGAAGGCAAAATCGTCGTAGGTGTAGGGGTCACCGGCCAGGTTGATCTGGGTGGTCAGATGCTGGTGCCCCGGGGCGGAGACGAAGAAGTGGATATGCGCCGGACGCTGGCCGTGGCGGCCAAGCAGCTTGAGTACCCGGTCGGTGGGGCTGCCATCCGGCACCCCGTAACCGGACGGAATGATGCTGCGCGCCCGGTAGCGGCCCTCGGCGTCGGTGAGGATGGTACGCCGCAGGTGATAGTCGCTCTGGGTCGGGTCGAAGAACGAATAGTTGCCCTTGGCATCGGCGTGCCAGATCTCGACCCTGGCCCCGACGATCGGCTGGCCGTCGGTGTCGCGAACCCTGCCTGTCAGCCACATCGCCTCGGCCTCGGGGTCGCTGCCGTCGTCCATGCGCGTGACACCCTCGGTCTCGGGGGCACCTGCCACGTACAGCGGGCCCTCGATGGTGCGCGGCGTGCCGCCGGCCAGGCCGCGCGCCTCGTCCTCGGCGTCCATGCGCATGTCGAGATAGTGGTCGAAGCCCAGCCCCGGGGCCAGCAGCCCGAACTGGGTCTGCTGGCCCAGCTCGTTGAGCACGCTGACCGAGGACCAGAACTCCTCGGGGGTGACATCGAAGTCATCGATCAGCCGGTACAGGTCGGACACCAGGCGATGCAGGATCCGCTTGGCGCGCTCGCTGCCGCCGGCCTGATCGAGGCCAGCGACGGCCTGGAGGAAGTCCTGGACCTCGGGAGTATCGAAAATATTGACGGTCATGGTGAGTGGCTCCTTGTGATTCTTGTGATTAACGGCCCAAGGCCGTGGCCTGGATTCCCTCGAGCGGGATCCGTTTGAGCTAGATCCGTTTAAATAAGGCCGAACGCTGCTGGGTCTCGGCACCGTCGGCGGCGGTGAGGAAGCGCTCCATGTGAATGTCGCGTTCGAACAGCCGCCCCTTCATCAGCGCGCCGACGGCCGATTCGATCATCGGCGGCGGACCGCACAGGTAGGCCTTGTGCTCGCTGAAGCGACCATCGAAGTGCGCGATGGCAGCATCGTGAACGAAGCCCACAGCACCGTCCCAGCTGTCATCGTCCAGCGGAGCATTGAGCGCCGGCACGTAGTCAAAGCGTTCGTTCTCGGCGGCAAGCGCCTCAAAGCGCTCGCGGTGGTAGAGCTCGGCGAGGTTACGTGCGCCCTGGAACAGGGTGATGCGCCGGGTGTCCTCGGGGTCGTCGAGCAGATCGAGAATCATCGATTCAGGGCTCGAAAGCCCCGAGCCGCCGGCGATGAAGATCACATCCTTGGGATCGGACTTGCGCACGAAGAACTGCCCATAGGGGCCACTGAGCTCCAGCGCCTGGCCCTCCTCCAGCTGCTCATGGAGCCAGGTGGTGGCGGCCCCGCCCTCGACCCTGCGCACGTGCAGCGCAATCTCGTTGGGCTCACCCGGCGCCGTGGCAATGGAAAAGGCCCGGGTGCCCTCCACGCCCGGCACCTGCAGGTTGATGTACTGACCGGCCTGGAAGGCCATGCCATCGCCGGGAAGCGTCAGGCGAATCTCACGAATGGTCGGGGTCAGTTCGGCGATGGCACTGACGGTGGCAGTCCAATCCTGTACCGGATGACCGGCGAAGTCCGGGTCCTCGTCGACGTCCGCCTCGATCACCAGGTCACTCTCGGGCCGGCAGCAGCAGGCCAGGCGAAAACCCTCGTCACGCTCCATGTCCATCAGCGCGAAGGACGAAGCCTCGCCAACCTCGGCCTCTCCTTCCAGCACCTGCACCTTGCAGGTGCCGCAGGTGCCGTGGCCGCAGGCGAAGGGCAGCCACACGCCCTGGCGCAGGGCGGCGTCGAGCAGGGTCTGCCCCTCCTCTACCTCGACGATCTCGCCAGTGGGTTCGATGGTCACTTCATAGCTCATGACACTCTCCTCCCCTCAGATGGCCGCATCGGCCAGCTCGGACAGCCGCGGCGTGATCAGGCGGAGCTGAGACTTGTGTCCGATGCCGTTGTCGGCCAGCGAAGCCTCGCCTCGCGGGGTGACGTCCTCGCCGTCGAGACGCCAGCGCGCTGCGGTGAAGTCCAGCACCTCGCTCTCGGGGTGTGGTGCCAGCGCCGGTGCCAGCACCTCGTTGCGGAAGGCATCGAAGGTCATCGCCGGGTCGGCGAGAAAAGTCAGCGGGGCGCAGAACAGCAGGTGGCGCTCCCACATCACGTACACCAGCTGCTGACCGTGGAAGTTCTCGGCGCGGTCCCGCACCGGGCCCCGGTAGTTTGCATAGTTAGCTTGCACGCTCATGATCGTTGCCTCCTCAGACGGCCTGTTTCCACGCGTTCCAGCGGCGCTGCTCCGCGGAACCCTCGAAGTCGAGGTTGTCCTCACCCATCTCGATCCGGTAGTAGTCACCGATCACCTTCTCGAGATCGGCGCCACCGCAGTTGCCCTGCAGGATCTGGTGCACCGGCAGCCAGGCCTGCACGTACTTCTCCGGCTCGTGCTGGAAGATGTCGCGGCAGCCGTCGGAACAGAAGTGGTAGCGCTCACCCTCGTGCACGGTGTCACGATGGCTGAGCAGGGTGTCGTCGTCCGGCTCGGTGATTGACAGCGGGATCTGGCACACCTGGCACAGCTGCGGCAGGGTGTTGTTGTAGAAGCGCTCCCCCTTGGCGGCCTTTTCGGCCAGCAGCTCGAAGCGCGGCCGGTAGAGACGGTCGAAGGTGTCGGGATACTTCTCCGACAGCCAGTCCATCTCCTTGGCGGTGGGAATCCAGGTATTGAAGGCCGTGGCGTGACCGTACTGGTAAAAGATGAACCAGGCCTGGTGGCTGACGTGGTGCTTGCCGGCAACGGTCTGCTCGGCGTACTTGGGCGGGCGAATGCCGTAGCGCTCGAGCTCCTTGAACAGCGCGCCGCCGGCTTCCTCGTAGTACATCGTCCAGGCCTCGGCCCAAGACATCACCTTGTTGGGCAGCATGTAGTCCATCATCATGCCGACGATCGACAGCAGTCGATAACCGCGCCACAGCCACTTGTCGAGCCAGCGCTGGACGATCGGCACGTTGTCCTCGTGCTGTTCGAGGATGAACTTGATGATCTCAAGCCCCAAGGTCATGTGCCGGGCCTCGTCGGACTGCGCCGAGAAGCCGAAGGTCACGGTGTTCATGTCGCCGTTGTAGGCGGCACCCGACATGAACGGCAGGAACAGCAGGTTGGTCAGCACGTACTCGAAGGAGAACGAGATCGCGGTCAGGAATTCGAAGGGGCCGGCCGTGGAGGCATCCTCGAAGAACGACTTGGGTACCGACAGGTACCACACCCGGTCGAACATGTGGGGGAAGTCATGCATGCCACCGAAGTACTTGTTGTAGTGGCTCATGGCATGGATCTGGGTCTGGGTGTGGCGAAGCTCGTCGATGGACTGCATCTGGCAGGCGATGCGCGCGCCGACACCACCGAACTGGCGGCCCACCCGGGCATAGCCCTTGTAGGCGTTGTACTCCAGCGGGGTCACGGCGGTGATGAACAGCTTGACCGCATTCAGGTAACGCGGGTCGCTGATCTTCATCTGGCCATTGTTCTGCGACACCGCGTCGAAAATGGCGTACAGCTTGCGCTCCTTCTCCGCCTGGAATTTCCAGTAGTTGTCCATAGTCAGGCGGAACGGGTCCTCCCACTGACTCCAGTCGGTGATCTTGATGCCCTCGAAGCTCTCCTGGGGAAAGATGTCCTCATAGCGCTGGTAGCTGGGCTCCCAGTCCAGATCACGGGTCATGATCCGGTAGCGCTCCTTCATGTTGAGGCGCTTGCTGGTCTTGGCGTTCATGGGGAAGGCTCCTCGCCGTTATTATTGGCTGGCTGTTGGCAGATGATTGGCTGGCGCATGTGTGTCGGACCGGCGTATGGCGCGATCCACATCGGCTCAGGTGTTCCAGTAGAGAGTGAAGCTGTCGTCGTCCTCGTCGACGTTGCCGCCAAGGCTTATCAGGTCGACCTGCAGCTCCTGGGTGTCCCAGTCACGCCCCAGCTTGTCTTCCACCGTTTCGCGCCGGATGGTCAGACGATCATCGGCTTCGATGCGTACCATCGCCGGGCTGTGCTTGACCTCGGCACTTGGGTTGTCCTCGGTCACCGCCTCGACGATGAAACGGGCATTCTCGTTGTCCTGCAGGGCGATAAAGACGCGTGACATGAGCGGGTACTCCATTGGCGATAAAGATCGGGGGGTGACGTACAAGATCGAGAGTGGCAAACAAGCGCCGGCTCAATGCGTCTCAAGCAGGCCGAGCTTGGCCAGCCGTTTGTCGAGGAGCGACAGGGCATCATCGAGCGTTACACCGGCCTTGGCGGCGATCGGCTGCAACGCGGCCACGGCACGCTCCCGCCACGCCGACACCCATTGCGTGAGCAGACCACGGTTCTCATCGCTTTCGGCGGCCAGCGCCTTCATCAGCGCATCGATGAAGCGGCTGCCGTCCTTGAACCACTCGCCCATGAAGTCGGTGAGCATGGCGAGTTGGCCGCCCCCCGCGTCCATCCATCGGGCATCCAGGGTTTCCTGAACGAAGGGATACAGCAGGCCGTCCAGCACCAGGTTCTGGGCCACCGACAGCTCAGCCCAGTCCTCGATCACCAGAGTGTCTTCGACGTAGCGGCGCACGCCTTGCCAGTCTGGATCGTCCATCCACAGCTGCTTCGCCTCGCCTAGCAGCACTCCCGGGCTGTCGTCGATCAGCAGGCCTATCCGCGACAGGTACTGGGCGACGGCCAGCCGGTCCATGCCATGAAACATGTGGGCCTGGCTGAGGGTGGTGCCGTAGGCCGTAGAGGCGATACCGACATTGTTCATGTTGGCGCCGAGCTCGACGTGACGCAGCGGCAGCAGGCACTCTGTCACCAGGCGCCGTGCCTCGGCGCTCAACTGGCCGCCAAGATGACGCTTCTCGAAGAAAGCGAAGCTGGTTTCGGTGCTCTCCTGGAACTTGGTACGCGCGCCGACCCAGGCGCCGTAATAGAACTGACGAGGATCGCTGAAGGCATACCAGTCTTCCATTTTCAGCGCCGTGTAACCCGGGTCGTAGAGTTCGTGCTGCTCATCGAACATCGGCCGATAGTGAAAGTTGCAGGTCGGCTGGATATCGAAACTGGCTTCCTGATAACGGGTTGCCGGCTTGTCGCCGAAGCGTCTGCGGGTATGGCCATAGGTCTGGCGAATCGGCTCGATTTCTGCCGTCTTTATTTCGATGCTCATATTATCTCCTCGCTTATTATTGTCCGGTGTCGTCGACACTCGCTCGCTTATTGGCTGACGCTATAGCGCCACTTTTCCATCTGTATATCGACTTTCCTGGCCTGCTCATCGCTCATGTGAATCACCTCATTGCGGGCGCAGAAAGTCTCGAAGGCCTGAGGCGGCAGGATCAGCTCGACGAAGAGTTCGGGGCTCTCGATGGCAAAGTCGAACTCGACGAATTTCTCGTTGCGCTCCCTGACACGCACATAGCGCTTGAGGGGACGGGAAATGGCGGTTTGGGACATCTGGCACCTCCGGATGCATCGTCACCCTGACGTTACAAGCGTCGTGCCAGGCATCGACCACCACCAAAAAAATCATTGATAAACAACAGATTGAGAAGAAAGCACCTGAGATTCCGTGCTCTTTAAGGCCAGCATAAATCAAGCAAATGATGAGTTGCTGCCTTGCAGTGTCATCAATTCATGAAATCGGAAAGGCGCCGAGCAATTGTCAAGCGGAGTGCTGGTGGGAAAAGCGAGGGAGATTTATGCTGGATCTCTTGCCAACGAAGAGACTGGCGGGAAAAATTCGATTAAAGAATCATCATCACAATAACTACAAAACCCAGTATGCCACCGCCTGACGCCATGAGAGACCGCCATGCCCACATCCCTGACGACGCCGCGCTACCCCGACAGCCAGGACATCCTGGACAAGCTGCGCTTCCTGCCCAGCGAAGGGCAGATATGGCTCGGCGAGCAGCGCATGCTGCTGCTGCAGGTCCAGACCATGGCCACGTTTCGCCAGGAGATCGTCAACACCATGGGCATGCAGCGTGCGCGCAGCTTTTTCATGCGCCTGGGATACCATGCCGGCCTCCAGGATGCCGAGCTGGCCCGATCGGTACGCGGCCAGGAGATGTCGGTAGAGGACGGCTTTCTGACCGGGCCCCAATTGCACGCGCTACGAGGCCTGGTGAAGGTGGTGCCCATCGCCCTGGACATAGATCCCCGTCGTGGCCACTTCTATGGTGAATTCGAGTGGCAGGACTCCTACGAAGTCAGCATCTCCCAGCATATCTTCGGCCCGCTCAAGGAGCCGGTATGCTGGCTGCAGCTAGGCTATGCCTGCGCCTATTCCAGCCAGTTCCTCGGCCAGGAGATCCAGTATCGCGAGGTGGAGTGCCGGGGCTGCGGCGACGCACGCTGCCGCATCGTCGGCAAGCCGGCCCGGGAATGGGAGGATCACGAGGCCTTCGCCGAACTGTTCCGCGAGGACCCGCTGATCGACGAACTCTACGAACTGCAGTCGCGCATCGCCTACCTGGAGGACGACATCGCTCGTCACCAGGGCGAGGAACGGTATCGTCCCATCGGCCAGTCTCCGGCCTTCCTGGGCGCCCTGGATCTGATCGACCGCGCCGCCCGCTCCGAGGTGCCGATCCTGCTGCTCGGCGAAACCGGCACCGGCAAGGAGATCCTCGCCCACCGCGCCCATCAGCAGAGCGAGCGCGCCGACAAGCCCTTCGTGGCGGTCAACTGCGCGGCGATTCCGCCCGAGCTGATCGAGTCGGAGCTGTTCGGCGTCGAGAAAGGCGCTTACACCGGTGCCATGCAATCCCGTGTCGGACGCTTCGAACGCGCCCACGGTGGCACCCTGTTCCTCGACGAGCTCGCCGAGCTCTCGCCACGGGCACAGGCCGCCCTGCTACGAGTGCTGCAGGAGAAGCAGATCGAGCGAGTCGGCGGCCAGGCCAGTTACCATGTCGACGTCCGCATCGTCGCTGCCACCCACGGCGATCTCACCGAGCGCGTCCAGGACGGTCGCTTCCGCGCCGACCTGTTCTTCCGGCTCAATGCCTATCCGGTGACGATTCCGCCATTGCGCGACCGGCGCGACGACATGCCGCTACTCGCCGAGCACTTCCTGGCCCGCTTCGAGCAACACTACCGCCTCAAGACGCTGGGCTTCACCGACCAAGCCCTGGCGGCCATGCGCCGCCACGACTGGCCGGGCAATATTCGTGAACTTCAGAACACCATCGAGCGCGGCGTGATCCTGACCGGAGAGGGGCACCCGGTCGGCGAGCAGTCGCTGTTCGGTCAGCAACCGGCCATGGCCCGGGGGCAGGTGCTTGGCGACAGCGGTCATCTCACCCAGGCCGTCGATGACGCGACCACGGGCGATGCACTTGATGCGCTGTGCGGCAGCATCCTGGAAGGCGGCATCGCTCTGGAAGCACTGGAGGAAGCGTTGCTGGAGCGCGCCTACCGTGACGCCAACGGCAACATCTCGGCGGCGGCACGGCGCCTGGGCTTGAGTCGGGCCGCACTGGACTATCGGTTGAAGAAGCGCCAGATTGGCAGTCGCTGAAACATCCGAACCGGGCACGTCACGCTTGTCCGGCTGTCGCCACAGAACCGTCATGCGACGGTCACCGCATCGTCATCCATGTCGCCGACACTGATCCTGCCCAAGACGGGACCGGCAAGGGACACTGCCACACGCTTTGCCAGGGATGCCAGGGGCAGGATGCCCCTCAGGGACGCCGATCTCGGCATCGGGACGATGCCCAGGGAGGATGGAGATGTCGCCACGACGCCCCGCGTCGTGGCGTTTTTCTTGGCGAACGCCTGGGCATGGTGGCAGAGTGCTCTCCAGGCCTGTCAGGAGAGACGTCATGAGCACGGTTCCAGATCCTTCCAAGGAAAAGCGCCCCCAACTCCTCCACGACGAGCTACCCGAGGAGCATGAGGACCCCTTGATCGGCATCCTGCATCGCATTATCCGCATCGGGGTGAAGGTGCTGGCGGTGCTGATGGTGTTCGTGATCCTCTGGGGCATCTTCGACGTCGTCTACGTCCTCTATCAGCAGCTCATCCAGCCGCCCTTTTTGCTGCTCGAGGTCGGCGATATCTTCCGCTTGTTCGGCGCCTTCATGGTGGTGCTGATCGCCATCGAGATCTTCATCAATATCCGGCTTTACCTCGGCACCAGCGTGCTGCCCATCCAGTTGGTCATCGCCACCGCGCTGATGGCCATCGCCCGGAAGGTGATCGTGCTGGACATCGAGACCGTCTCGGCCGAATACGTCCTTGCCATCGCCGCCGTGGTCCTGGCGCTAGGCGTCACCCACTGGCTGGTGGCCCGCAAGTACTAGTGTCTTGACATGCCTCACCGAGCCCACCGCGACAACAGCACTCGCCCCAGTGGGCTCAGGCAGGCGTCAGCCAGTCGCCATAGCCTGCCAGGTCGTCGCCAAGATCGCCTCGGGTGACCCGCCGATAGAGCCGCTGCAGTCGAGCGGTCGCCGAGTCGTGGGCAATCGGCTCGTCGGGGGGCGGCGCTCCCGCTCTCGCTCCGATATGCCGGCCGTCCAGCTCGCGCAGCGGCAGGATCTCGGCCGCGGTGCCGGTGAGGAAGGCCTCATCGGCGACATACAGCTCATCCCGGGTGATCCGCCGCTCCACCACCTCCAGCCCCAGCACCTCGCGGGCCAGGCGAATGACGCTGTCGCGGGTGATGCCCCGCAGGCAGGAGGTGATCTCCGGGGTATGCAGGGCACCGTCGCGCAGCAGGAAGACGTTGGCCGCCGAGGCCTCGGCCACATACCCTTCGGGGTCGAGCATCAAGGTCTCGTCGAAGCCCGCTTTTACCGCCGTGTTGAGCGCCAGCATCGAGTTCACGTAGTGGCCGTTGGTCTTGGCCCGACACAGGCTGATGTTGACGTGGTGGCGCGCCCAGGAGGACGTCAGGGCCCTCAGGCCAACGCTCGACGCCTCCGGGGAGACATAGTCGCCGAGGTCCCAGGCGGCGATCATCACGTGGCTGGTCAACCCCTTGGCACGCAGGCCAAGCCCCTCGGCTCCCAGATAGACGGTCGGTTTGAGATAGGCGTTGGTCAGTCCGTTGCGCATCAGGCACTCGCGCTGGGCCGTGATCAAAGTCTCGGCGTCGCAAGATAACGGTATATCCAGAGCATGGGCGCTATCCAACAACCGGCGGGTATGCTCGGCGACTCGAAACAGGGCGGGACGGCCATCCGGGCCTTCGTAGGCACGTACGCCTTCGAAACAGCCCATGCCATAGTGCAGAGTGTGGGTCAGCAGATGGGTCCCGGCCTCGCGCCAAGGCAGCCAGTCACCGTCCCGCCACAGCCAGCCGTCGCGGTCGTATAGGGGCGTCATGGGATTCTCTCGTCGGGGGAAGGATGGGCGAACCAGCGTTCGCGCCAGTCGTCGATCAGTGACTGCTGGTGGGGCTGCAGGGCCTGGTAACCCCAAGCGGCGATCTCGTCGTTCTGGGGATCGGGCACGGCGAGTTCGCTGCACGCCAGCGCCTCGATCACCGCGTGTCCGCAGAACGGTACGTAGCCTTCCGAATAACCGCCCTCGTGGATCATCACCAATCGCCCCCCACAGACGCGCTCGGCCAGCGCCATAAGCCCGCGGGTCATCTCGCCGAAGGCCCGGCCATTGAGCAGCATCTTGCCCAGCGGATCCTTGGCGCAGGCGTCATAGCCGCAGGCGACCACGATCAGCTCCGGCCGGAAGGCCTCGAGAGCCGGCAGTACCAGGGTCTCCATGGCATGGGCATAGGCGCCCAGGCCGCAGCCCGGCGGCAGCGGCAGGTTCAGGCAGGCGCCCTGCCCCGCGCCCTCGCCCTGCTCCTCGAAGGCGCCGGTATCCAGCGGATAGTTGCCGGCCTGGTGGATCGACACCGTCAGGACCTCGGGGTCGGCGTAGAAGGCCGACTGCTGGCCATTACCGTGGTGGACGTCCCAGTCGAGGATCGCCACCCGCCCCACCTGGCCGAGGGCCCTGGCGCGCATCACCGCCACCGGGATGTTGCCCAGCAGGCAGAAGCCACGCCCCTGGTCGGCCTCGGCGTGATGGCCAGGGGGCCGGCACAGCGCGTAGGCGTTGGCCAGCTCGCCGGTGGCCACCGCCTCCACGGCGGCGATGGCCAGCCCCGCCGACTGCCGGGCCGCGGCCAGGCTGCCCGGCGTATAGGGCGCGCAGTCGCCAGCCTCGCCGCCCCGATCTCGATCGCCGGCCACCAGGGCCTCCAGATAGCGCGAGGTATGGAAGCGCTCGAGGTCTTCGCGCGTCGCGGGCGGCGCCTTGCGCACCGCGAGCTCATCGATCAGCCCCGAGACCTCGAGCATGTTCTTCAGCCGCCGCTTGCTCTCCGCACTCTCCGAGGCGGGCTGGGGCTGGCGGAATTCGCCCGGCGCGGCGAATACCCCGATGGCGCCGGGATCGTGCCAGAAGCAGCGTTCGTGCCAATAGAAGCCGGTAACGGGCCGTGCCGTGCCCGGCGTCTCGTGCGTCATGGGATCGCCTCCTGGCGCTCCCAGACCTCGATAGCGGCCGCCAGGTCCTCCAGCGAGGCGCCCACCGACTTGAACACCGTGATGGCTTCTTCGCCGCTGCGACCGGGCTTGCGACCCTCCAGTAGTTCGGCCAGCTCGCCGCGCAGCTCGTCGAAGGCGAAGGCCCCCTCGTCGGCGGCCTGCAGGAGATCACCGGCCTCCCCCCGGGCACCGGCGTAGGTATCGACGAACACCTCGCCGCGGCGCAGACACTCGGCGTCGGTCTCGCGCATGCTCGGCCGGAAGGCGCCGATCAGGTCGAGGTGGGTGCCCAGCGACAGCCAGGCGCCCCGAATCAGCGGCTCGGTGGAGAGCGTCACGCAGCTGATCAGGTCGGCCTCGCGAGTCGCCGCCTCCAGGTCGGTGACCGCCGCGGTATCGAAGCGATCCGCGTACTCCGCGGCCAGGCGCTCGGCCTTGTCGAGATGACGCCCCCAGATGCGAACTCGGCGAATCGGCCGCACCGAGGCGTGAGCTTCGATGACCATCGGTGCCAGCTTGCCGGTGCCCACTACCAGCAGTGACTCGGCGTCCGTCCGGGCCAGTTCGCGCGCCGCCAGCGCCGAGGCCGCGGCAGTACGTCGCCGGGTCAGCTCGCTGCCGTCGATGCAGGCCAGCGGTCGACCATGATCACCCTCGCTGAGCAGATAAACGCCGGAAATCGCCGGCAAGCCGTGTTCGGCGTTCTGGGGAAAGACATTGACCATCTTCACCCCGATGTAGCCGGCCCGCTCCCAGGCCGGCATCAACAGCAGAGTGGCTTCACCATCGGGTCGATGCATGGCGTGATGGTGCCGCGGCGGCGACTCCACCCCCTCACGGAACGTGGCGGCCAGCCGTTCCACCAGCGCCGGCCAGGCCAGCGCCGCCGCCACGCGATCGGCGTCGATGATCCGCATATCAGGACTCCGGCAGCGCGGCCACAACCATGATCTCGACCTTCCACTCGGGCTTGGCCAGTTGGGCCTCGACGGCGGCCCTCACCGGCGGACGGCCAGGTGCCACCCAGGCATCCCAGGCGGCGTTCATCTCGGCGAACTCGCTCATGCTGGTCACCCAGATCTGGGCCGAGACGAGATGCTCCTTGGAGGTGCCGGCCTTGGCCAGCAGCGCGTCGATACGCGCCAGCACCTGCTCGGTCTGGCCTCGCATACCCGCACCGGCATCGGTAGGCACCTGGCCGGCCAGGTAGACGGTACCGTTGTGGACGACGATCTGACTCATGCGCTCGTTGCTGTCGTGATGGCTCAGGTTCATGGCGTGTCTCTCTTCTCTCTGTCTCTGTTGGCAGCGCCCTCAGGCGCCTTGAAAGCCGCCCATGAAGGCGGCCAGGTTATGACTCAGGTGCGCAGTGGGATAGCCCCCTTCCTGCACCAGCACGGTGGGCAGGTCGAGCGCCGCCAGGCGTCGCCCCACGTCAGAAAAAACGGCGGTGTCCAGTGCCAGGCCGGCCAGGGGGTCCGCCCGGTGGGCATCGAGGCCCAGGGCCACCACCAACACCGCGGGGCGGAACTCGACGAGGCGTTCGATCAGGGTATCCAGGGCGGCCAGGAACGTCTCTCCATCGCTGCCCACCGGCAGCGGCAGGTTGACATTGGCACCCAGCCCCGCCCCCTCGCCGACCTCGTCGACGCCGCCCCAGAAGAACGGATAGAAGTCGGCCGGGTCGGCGTGCAGCGACCCGGTCCAGACGTCGCCGTCGGCGTAGAAGATGTCCTGGGTGCCGTTGCCGTGGTGAAGATCCACGTCGAGAATGGCCACCCGTGGAAAGCGCTCGCGCAGGAGCGTCGCCGCCAGCGCGGCGTTGTTGAGGAAGCAGAAACCACCGGCGCGTTCGGGCCCGGCATGGTGGCCGGGCGGTCGGCATAGCGCATAGGCGGCACGCTCGCCGCCGGCCACCGCCTCGGCTGCCGCCTGGGCGGTGGCTGCACTGGCCAGAATGCCGGCGAAGCTGTCGGCGGTGATCGGGCAGGCCATGTCGTGCAAGTGCCAGCCGGCCTGGCCCACCGGATGGCGCGGGTAGTGGTGGCCGCCGCCACAGGGATGCACGTTGGGCGCGACGATCTCGGCGGCATCCGGCATCGCCTGCCAGCGCGCATGGATGGTCTCCAGGAAGTCGAGATAGCGCGGGGAATGAATGCGTGCCAGGCGCTCGCGCAGCCGTGCACCATCACTCTCGGCGGGAGACGTCAGCGCTAGACCAACTTCAGCCAACCCCTGGCCCAGCAGCTCGGCCCGCACCGGCCCCTCCGGCGAGGGAGCTGGCCGGCCTCGCAGCAGGAAGGTCTCCGGGGCATGGCGCTCCTGGTCGGGATGATAGAAGAGCTTCATGGGCCTGTCCTTGTCACGGGCTCAGTCGAGCAGCGAGGGAATCCAGGTGGACAGCGACGGGAATACCGCCAGCAGCACCACCACCGAGATGAAGGCCGCGTAGAACGGCAGCGAGGCGACGATCGCTCGTTCATAGGGTACTTCGGCAATGCGCGCCGCGGTCATCAGCGTCATCCCGACCGGTGGTGTGACGTTGGCGATATTGAGCGTGACGATCATCACGATGGCGAAGTGCAGCGGATCGAAGCCCAGCGAGACCATGGCCGGCACTACCACCGGCCCGATCACCACCAGCGCCGGCAGTACGTCCATCACGGTGCCGAGCACGATCAGCAGCAGACACACCAGCATGATCTGGATGAAGGGCACGTCGCTGATAGTGGTGATTATCTCGGCCGCTTCACGGGCAATCCCCGAGCGGGTCACGAACCAGCCCAACACCGCCGAGGTGGCCAGCAGGAAGAACACCACGCCGGAGAACTTCACGGTGGTGACCAGCGCCTGCCAGATCTTGTGCAGCGTCAGGTTCCGGTAGAAGACCATGCCGATGAAGATGGCGTAGACCGCCGCGAAGCCCGACGCCTCGGTGATGGTGGTCATGCCGGAGAGGATGCCGCCAAGGATGATCAACGGCACCAGCATGGCCGGCAGCGCCGAGAGGAAGGCGAACACCGCAACGCGGATCGGCGTGCCGGCCTGCTTGGGATAGCCGCGCATCCAGGCCAGCACGATGCTGGTCAGCAGTAGCGCCAGGGTCATCAGCACGCCGGGCAGGATGCCGCCGGCAAAAAGGTCGATCACCGAGATGTCGCGCAGCAGGGTGGCATAGACCACCATCACCACGCTGGGCGGGATGATCGGGCCGATAATCGACGAACAGGCGGTGATCGCCGCCGCATACTCGGCGTCGTAACCCTGCTTCTTCATCTCGGGGATCATGATCTTGCCGATCGCGACGGTGTCGGTGATCGCCGCTCCGGTTAAGCCGGCGAAGAACAGCGACACCGTGACGTTGACGTGGGACAGCGCCCCGCGGATGCGACCGAACAGCGCGTTGTTGAACGCGATCAGCTTCTGCGTCAGCCCGCCCTGGTTCATCAGTTCGGCGGTGAAGATGAAGTACGGCACGGCGATCAGCATGTAGCCGGAAACCCCGGAAAACATGCGATCGGCAATGATGCCGACCAGGCGTTCGCCGCCCAGCGAATACACGCCGGCGACCCCGGAGATGGCCATGACCACGGCCACCGGGGCTCCGATCAACAGCACCACGACGAAGGCAATGATGGCAGGGGTCATGGGCGAGCCTCCTGATCATGTGCGTGGATCACTTCCTCGATCGCTGCGGATTCGTCGACGAAGTGTTCCAGCAGGCCAAAGCCCTGAACCAGGTGCAGCAGGAAGATCACCCCTGACAGCGGCACGGCGATCGCCGTCCACTTGCGCGAAATCTGGATGGTGTCGGACACCATGTACACCTGGGTGGCGTTCTGGAAGAAGTCCCAGCCGTACCAGATCACCAGCAGCGAGAAACCCGCCATCACGGCGAGCGTGAGGCCAGCACACAGCTTGACCAGGAGCTCGGGCAATAGCCGCATCAGCAAGGTCATGGCCACGTGCTCGCCGGCGTGCAGGGCGATGGTGGACGACAGCAGCCCGATCCACGGCAGAAACAGCCGGGCTAGCGAATAGGTCCAGCTGAGGGCATCACCGGTAAACAGGGTATACAGGAAGCCCGTGAAGGAGATGGTCAGCATGCCGAGGATACAGGCCACGCATACCACGATGGCGACTCGATTGACGGTATCACTGGCCCGGCGGGCCGAGGTTAACAGGCTCATAGGCGCTCCGGCGGTAGTCACTGGCATCGGGGCGACCCGCAGGTCGCCCCGATGTGCCTGGTGATCGGCGAGAGATTACTGGCCGTAGCGCTGGTAGGTTTCTTCGGGCAGCGATTCGCGCAGCGACTGCACCTCGCCCAGCAGATCATCGACCAGCTGAGAATCGGCACCGAAGTCATCGACGATCCAGCTCCGCCAGGCGGGCCGGGCGATCTCGGCCATGCGTTGACGCTCGTCGGTAGGCATGATGTAGCACTCCTCGAACAGCTCACAGGATTTCTGCCAGCTGGCCGTGGCGAGCATCGCCGAAGCACCGTGGCTGAGCTGCACCGATTCGCGGGCGGCATTGAGGACGATATGCTGGTAGTCCTCGGGCAGTTCCTGGAACCAGCTCTCGCTGACCACCCAGGAGGCACTGTTGTACACGTGCCCGGTCAGAGTGGTGTAGTCGGTGACCTCGTCCAGGCCATAGGTGGTGTTGATCACCGGCGCGTTGAACTGGCCATCGGCCAGCCCGGTCTCCAGGGCGGTGATCAGCTCGCCCCAGGGCAGCGGCGTGGCCGAGGCGCCGAGCGCCTTCATGGTCGCCACGTGGGCCGGATTTTCCTCGGTGCGAATGTTGAGCCCCTCGAGGTCTTCGACGGTCTTGATCAGGCGCTCGTTGTTGGTGAAGGCCACAAAACCGCCGCCGTCGTCGAACGTGCCCAGATAGCGCATGTCGGCGGCCTCGGTGGTGCCGGACATGAAGTTCGCGAACCACTCGCTGTCGAAGAAAGCCCAGGCCTGGCGCCAGTTGTCGAACAGGAAGGGCGCGGTCACCACCTGATAGTCCGGATAGAAGGAGGACATGGCCCCAGAGGTGAGAATGCTCGACTGCAGGGCGCGACCGCCGGCCTGGACCTGGGAGCCGGTCTCCACCTCGGAGCCCATCTGGCCACCGCCGAAGATCGAGACGGCGAGGTCACCGTCGGTCTGCGACTCCACCTGTTCCTTGAAGTGCACCAGGGCGGGATAGATGCTGTTGTTGGTCAGGTTCTCGGGGATCAGCGTGGCGATGGCCATCTCGTACGTCTGGGCCTGGGCCTGAGTAGCGGCCATGGCCAGGGGCAGTACGGTGAAGGCCGCCAGTCGCGGAAGCGTCTTGATTGTCATTGCATCGACCTCTTGTGGTTGTTATCGAACGCGGACCCTGAAGATCCGACGCTTGTGACTAAACCTCAAGGTAGGTCGGGTAGGCGGCGCCTGCTTGCCCGCAACTGCGGTACGCTTGCCCGAAACTGCTGAACCCCCTCATTCGCCATGGCGACGCTCCAGGGAAGGAGAGCGATCGAACTGGCGGCGATAGGCACGAGAGAAACTCCCCTGGTCGCGAAAGCCGACCAGGGCGGCGATATGGCCCAGGCTCAGGTCGCTATGGTGCACCAGGGTACGGGCATGCTCGAGTCGACGTCGCTGGACATAGGCCAACGGCGTCATCCCGGTGCGCATACGAAAGCGGGCGTGGAAGTGCCCGACGCTCAATGCACACAGTGACGCCAGGCGCTCGACGCGGATCTCATCGGCCAGATGGCGATCGATCCAGGCATCCAGGCGGGCCAGGTCAAGGCGACCATCGTCGGGCGTGAGAACGCTGCCTGCGTCTTCTGCCAACGGCTCGGCAGCCAGGTGAAGGTAAAGAGCCCTCAGCAGCAGCGCCGCGATCTCGCTATGCAGCTCCGGGCAGGCCTCGAGCTGAAGCATCAGGCTATCGGCCAGACGATTCAGGCGCGGAGGCACGCCGAAAAAGCGTGGGCGGTCGAACAGCCGCTCTATGCGATCACCGTCGCGCAGACCGGGCAGCGTCGCGGCGGGAATGTCCAGCACGAAGGTGCGATTACGGCCATCACCGTGATATTCGTGATGACGCGAACAGGGAATCAGGCATCCCCGTGCGCCGGTGATGCGCTCCCCCAGCCCCTCGATGGAGAGCTCGGTGGCACCGCGGGTGGCCAGGATCAGCTGATGATGATCGTGCGCGTGAGCCACATGCTCGCGTTCGAGGGTCGTGGCCCGCAGATCGAGAAGAGACATGGCATCCTGCCGAAAACTGACCTTGGATGCCTTTCACCATGGGCCGAGCCCGTGCAGAACGCAAACCCTTCGACTCAGCAGCGGCCCTTCATGGCCTGGCCGGGCGGGCAGAAGCGGGAAGGCTGACGATCATCGCGATGAGGACGATGGCGCCGATGATGGGCGCGACGCTTCCAGTCGTCGCGGTCGTGATAGTCGTGGCGACGATCGTGACGATGCCGCCGCTCGTGATAGCGGCGCTCTTGGTGACGATGGCCGTCGTGATAGCCGCCGAACTCCACCAGCGGGCCGCTACCGATGCGCGCCGGGGTGTAGCTGCAGCCGGTGATCAGCAGCGCCGTTGCCAGCCCCAGCACGGCCAGGGCCGCCCTTCCGGTACGCCGGACTCGGCGCCCAGACACGTGGCCCGCCACCTCAGCAGCGTCCCTGCTTGGCCAGTCCGGGCGGGCAGAAGCCGCCACCCTGGCGATGACGATCATGGCCATGATCGTGACGATCGCCGAACTCCACCAGCGGCTCGGCGTCGATCCGGGCGGGGGTATAGCTGCAGCCCACCAGGGCGGTAGCGGCGATCAGCAGAATCAAGGGCATCAACAGGCGATACGACATGGGACTTCTCTCGGCTAGATGAATGGCCGCCATTCTAGCGAAGCCTCTCCGCCTTACCCATGTGGCACTGCGACGACACACACTGTCTCTCCATGACAACACTCGACACCGACCTTGGCCTGAGGGCTTCGCTTCCCGTCGATAGGGGAGCCCTGGCGACCGGTGTCGGGGTAGCAGGCCAACATCGAAGTACCGGGAATACGAAGATAGGCTGGCGCCGCATCGCGAAAGGCTGGCCACCGCGGGTCTGTTGCAGCGCCGGAAAGCGTCTCACCCAAGCGCCTGGGCCACACCACGCAGGCATGATTCAATGAGGGGACAATACACTACCGTCAAGGAAGCATCGTGATTTCCCAGCTGCCGCGATGGGTCGAGTACGGCGCCTTCGTCCTGGCCTTCATCGCCGGGTGCGTCAATGCGATCGGCCTGCTGGGCTTCGAACACCAGGCGATCTCCCACCTCTCGGGCACGGCCACCCTGCTGGGCACGGGGCTGTCCCACGGCCAGCTGCCCACGGCCCTCCATCTCGGGGGCATCCTCATCAGCTTCCTGGTCGGCGCGACGCTGTCAGGGGTGATGCTGCCAGGCAGCTCGCTAAAGCTGGGGCGTCATTACGAGACCCTGCTGGCCATCGAGGGCCTGCTGCTGCTGACCGCCATCCCCTGCCTGGATGGCGGTGCCATGCTCGGCCACTATCTGGCATCCATGGCCTGTGGCCTGCAAAACGCCATGGCCACCACCTACAGCGGCGCGGTAGTCCGTACCACCCACCTCACCGGCATCATCACCGACCTCGGCCTGATGCTCGGCAACGCCGTCCGGGGACGTCCCTTCGATCGACGCAAGGCCTGGCTGCTGATGACCATCGTGGTCGGCTTCATCCTCGGCGGCGGTGTCGGCGCCTGGCTGTTCACCGGCCTGCACTTCATGGCGCTGGCAATTCCCGCCGCTATCTGCTTCGTCCTGGCGCTGAGCTATCGGTTCTACCGCCAGCAGCGTGGCGGCGACCGAACGACGTCATGAGGGGGTGACAGGCCCCTTCTCCTAAAACCGAAAAAAACCCCAGTAACGTGCTGGCAAATCGAAAAAAATCCCTGATGGTGCACGCTGGCGACTTTGCTATCGTCGCGTTTGAACCCACCCCACACGAGGAGCTAGCCGATGGGCGCAGCGTCCCTGCCCGAGAAGGTCCCCACCACCATGGCCGCCATGCGGCTGATCGGTCACGGCGACGTGGACCAGTTGGTCTACGACGAATCCGTTGCCACGCCGCGTCCCGGTCCCGGCGAGGTACTGGTGAAGGTCACCGCCACCGCCAAGAACAACACCGACCGCAAGGCGCGCGAGGGCCTCTATCCGACCAAGGAAAAAGGCGACGTGACCTCGTTTGCCATGGGTGGATCGCCGACCCTGACCTTCCCGCGCATCCAGGGCGCCGACGTGGTCGGCCGGGTGGTCGCCGTAGGCGACGGCGTCGACGCCTCGCGCATCGACGAGCGTGGGCTGCTCGACTTCAACCTCTATGCCGACGCGCGGCGCGACATCAACCTGACGCCGGACTACTACGGCCACGGTGCCGACGGCGGTTTCGCCGAATACATCGCCGTGCCCTCGGACCAGTTCCATCACGTGCCGAACCCCGAGCTCAAGGACGCCGAACTGGCCGCCATGGGCATGTGCTCCTACCAGACCGCCTACCATATGATGACCGCGGCGGGCGTGAGGTCTGGCGAACGCATCCTCGTCACCGGCGCCAGCGGCGGCGTGGGCACCGCGCTGATCCAGCTGTGTCGGGTGGTAGGTGCCATTCCCTACGCCCTGAGCCAGCAGGACAAGGCCCCTGCGCTGCTCGAGCTCGGCGCCGAGGCGGTGCTCGACCGCTCCGACATGCACGATTTCGAGGCCAAGGTCAGGGCCGTGACCGGCGGCGCACCGATCGACGCCGTGATGGATCTGGTCGGCGGCGAGATGACCGATCGCTTCATCGACACCATGATCTTCGACATGAAGGCCCGCGCGAGCTATCCGCGGCTATCGATCGCCGGCGCCAGCGGCGGTAACGTCAGCGAGATCATGTGGACCCGTATCTACCTCTACCAGGTGCAGATCTTCGGCGTTTCCCACGGCACCCGCGAGGAGGCCGAGCAGCTGGTGGAATGGATCCGCGGCGGGCAGCTCAAGCCGGTGCTGCACGCCGCCTTCAAGCTCTCAGAGCTGCGCGAGGCGGAACGCTACTTCGTCAACCGCGGCAGCAACTACCTGGGCAAGATCGTGCTCGTCCCCGATGCCGAGTGGGACGAGCACGGCGCGCCCTTCGCCCTCGAGGGAAAACAATGAGCAAGCCCGAGCTGAAGATCCGGCTGATGGACACCCACGCCGGCGGCGACGTCAGCCGCATCGTGCTCGGCGGCATCGACCCGCTGCCGGGTGCCACGGTGCGCGACCAGATGCACTACCTGCGCGACGACGCCGACGGCCTGCGCAAGCTGCTGCTCGACGAGCCCTACGGCATCCCCGAGATGTCGGTAGACCTGATCGTGCCGGCCACCGACCCGGAGGCCGAGGCCGGCTACATCATCATGGAGGTGATGGGCTATCCCATCTACTCCGGCTCCAACACCATCTGCACCGCCACGGCGGTGCTGGAAGCCGGCCTGGTGCCCAAGCGCGAGGGCCGCCAGCGCTTCCTGCTGGAATCCCCCGCCGGACGCGTACAGATCGAGGCGCTGGTGGAGAACGATGTGGTCGAGGCCATCACCTGCGAGGGGCTGCCCAGCTACATCGACACCTATCGCAGCACCATCCACGTACCCACCATCGGCGACGTCACCTACAGCGTGGCCTACAGCGGCGGCTTCTATGCGCTGGTCGACGCCGCCGAGCTGGGCTTTTCGCTGGTGCGCGAGGAGGAGCGCGCGCTGTCCGAGTGCGCCTACAAGATCGTCGGGGCGCTGCAGGCCGAGCGTGGCTTCTCCCACTACACCCTGGGCGACGTGGGCCCGCTGCCCTTCCTGCACTTCATGGGCCCGGTGGAACAGGTGGCCGACGACTTCTATCGCTCACGTTCCACCACCTACGTACACCCCGGGGTGATCTGCCGCAGCACCACCGGCACCGGCACCTCCGCGCGCCTGGCGCTGATGCACCACGAGGGCAGCATCCGCCCCGGCGACAAGCTCGAGACTGTCTCGCTGCGCGAGACCGGCTTCATCGGCGAGTTCACCGGCACTCACCAGGAGGGTCAGCAGACGGTGGTGGAGAACACCATCACCGGCAAGGCCTTCGTGCTGGCCCACTCCGACATCGTCATCAACCCCGAGGATCCCATGGTGCGCGACGACAGCGTGTACCATATCCTCAGCTCGCGACACGAAACGTCATCCTGAGCCAAGTGCGCCGGCCCCGGGCCGGCGCGTTGTTTCCTACCGCGGCCACGAGATCCGGCCGCAGCTCACCGAGGCATCTGCATGCCAAAGGTACTGATCCTGCTGGATGTCCAGAACCTTTACTACACCAGCCGCCAGGCTCATCGTCGCAACGTCGACTACAACGCCCTCTGGGCCCGAGCGACCGCAGGACGCCAGGTGAGCCGGGCCATCGCCTACGCCATCGACCGGGGCGACGAGAAGCAGCGCCAGTTCCAGAACATCCTGCGCGCTATCGGCTTCGAGGTGAAGCTCAAGCCCTTCATCCAGCGCGCCGACGGCTCGGCCAAGGGCGACTGGGACGTCGGCATTACCCTGGACGCCATCGAGCACGCCGACGAGGTGGACCTGGTGGTACTGGCCTCCGGCGACGGTGACTTCGCCCCGCTGGTCGACAAGCTGCACGACAAGTTCGGAGTGGAAGTGGAGGTCTTCGGGGTCCCCGCCTACACCGCCGACGCCCTGATCCGCTCGGCCAGCCGCTTCGTGCCCATCGAGGGCGAGCTGCTACTGGGCGCTCCCCCACGCTAAGCCGACACGCTAGCCCGGCACACCAGAGGCGGAAGATCCTCCGGACGCCACGCGTCGGGTGCTCCAAGCCTTCTCGCGGCGCCACTGTCGCCGCGTTACCCGTCACGCCATCTGTTCATCGCCGTCCTCTCGCCCTTCGATGTCGCATCGGTCGCATGCCATGACGCTGAGAGAACGCCCTCGCTGATGAGGAGCCGCATCATAGTGCGCCACAAATCAACAAATTATGGTCTCCGCCATGGTCTATACCTCCGCCATTCTCCTGAGCCTGATCGGCTACTTCGTTATCGGCCACCTGGCCGGGCGTCGGGTCAAGCACCTCGACGACTACCTGGTCGCCGGGCGCAACGCCCCGACGTTTCTCATCCTCGGCACGCTGGTCGCCAGCTACCTGAGCACCAGCGCCTTCCTCGGCGAAACCGGCTTTGCCTACCAGGGCTATCCCTTCGTGATGCTGATCTTCGCTGCCCTCAGCACCTCCGGGTGCCTGCTCGGCGCGCTGGCCTTCGGCCGCTACCTGCGCCGCAGCGGCGCCCTGACGGTGCCGGAGTTCTTCGGCAAGCGCTTCGCTTCCAAGCGCGTGCAGCGCATCGCCGGCCTGACCACCGTACTCGGCCTGGGCGCCTACCTGCTGGGCGTGATGCAAGGTGCGGGCATCATGTTCGAGGAACTCACCGGCCTGCCCTACTGGGTCGGCCTGGTGCTGGTGTGGCTAACCTACACTGGCTTCATTCTCTACTCCGGCTCGCCGGGCGTGATGCTGACCGATACGGTGATGTTCGTGATCTTCTCCGTGGCGGCGCTGGGCGGCTCGATCTACATCATCCATGACCTGGGCGGCTGGCACGGCGTGGTCGAGGGGCTGCTGGCCCAAGGCGACAAGCCCGGCATCGCCCTGTGGCACGGCGTGCTGCAGGGTGACGACGCGACCTTCTCCACCCCCGGCGAAGCCCTGACCTGGGGCCTGACACTGGGCCTGGTGTGGGCCGCCGTACTGGCAGCCAGCCCCTGGCAGTCCAGCCGCTACCTGATGGCACGCAACGAGCACGTGGTGATGCGCTCGGCGATGCTCACCGCGGTGTCGCTGGCCGTCTTCTACGCCCTAATGATGATGACCGGCGCGGCGATCAACCTGTATGACCCGACGCTGAACGGCGAACGCGCCATGGTGTGGGCGGCGCTCAACGTGCTGCCGACCTGGCTCGGCGTGGTGATCCTCACCGGCGTCTTCGCCGCCGGCCTGTCGTCCTGCTCGACCTTTCTGTCGATCATCGGCTTCAGCATCTCCAACGACATCATGCCGGCCAACCGCAGCGAGTCCGCGGCCATGCGCACCAGCCGGTTCGCGGTGCTGGGCGCCGGCCTGATCGCCCTGATCCTGGCGCTGTTCCAGCCGCCAGCGGTGATGGCCGTGGTGTGGTTCGCCGCGACCCTGTTCGCCTCTTCCTGGGGCCCGGTGGCGCTGATGAGCATCTGGAGCCGCCGAATCACCGCCGCCGGCGCCGGCTGGGGCCTGACGGTCGGCTTCGTCGGCAACCTCATCCTGTCGCTGATGGTGCAGGCCGAATGGCTCCAGCTGCCGACCTATCTGCACCCCGTGCTGCTCAGCACCCTGATGGCACTGGTGGCGATCGCCGTGGCCTCGCGGCTGACCCGGATCAGCCAAGCCGAGCGCGATTACCTGGCCTTCCTGCATCGCGACGAGGAACACGCGACCGACGGCTGGGCGACCGGCTCGCGCCTGGTGGCTGCGTTCACCATGCTGTCCGGCATTGCCGTGGGCGCCTTCCTGTGGCGTCAATACGCCGATACGCTGGCCGGGCTCGCCGGCCAGTTCGGCACCTCCGAGTCCGCGGTCACCGGCGCCTATGCCCTGGCCGTCGGCTGCGGCGGCATGCTGGTGATTGCCGGCGCCGTGGGTTATCGCGTGGTGCGCTCCCGCGGCGCCATCCGCAAGGAACGCCCCGTCGAGGCCTGATCCCCTTCTCCCTCCGAGCGCAGTGGCCTTCCCCTCGCAGGCCGCTGCCCTAGGAAGCCCGCCACTTGACCTTGCCCGTGCCCATCGCGCCTGACCGCCGATGGGCACGCAGCATTGCGCCGATTGCCCATCTTTTCGAAAGCGGCCGCACCGTGATCCACGGGACTCGCAGCATGCGGCCACGCCACGCCTGAATCTTGAGTTCAGCTGTGCGGCGGCGAGGCTGCCAGCACCAGCAGGAAGCCGAGCGGTTGAGGTGGCATCAGCGCCTGCGCGAGCTTCGCCTTCCGGGCACGGAGACTACCCTGCTGCCGCTGCACCTCTGTAACGGGCTCGATCATCGCGGCCTGGAAGCCTCGTTCGCCGGCCCCGGGCATGGCCGCCAGCGGGCACCACTGAGCGATCAGCGGCAATTCCAACATCAGCCGTCTATAATGCAGCGCAGCATCGATGCCGGCACAGGAGATCGCATGGCCAACGGTACTCAAGGGGAAGGCAGAAAACGCATTGATCTGGCACTGCAAGGCGGCGGCTCCCACGGGGCGCTGACCTGGGGCGTACTCGACCGCCTGCTGGAGGATGAGCGACTGGAAATCGATGCCATCAGCGGCACCAGCGCCGGCGCCATGAACGCCGTGATGCTTGCCGACGGCCTGCATCGCAACGGCCGGGACGGTGCTCGCGAGGCGCTGCGTACCTTCTGGGAAGCGGTCAGCCGCATGGCGCGCTTCTCGCCGCTGCGACGTACCTTCTGGGATCGCCTGCTGGGCAACGACAGCCTCGACCACTCCCCCGGCTACCTGTTCATGGAAGGCCTGACTCGACTGGTGGACCCTGCCAGACTCAATCCCCTCGGCATCAATCCGCTGCGCGACCTGATCGAGAAACAGGTCGACTTCTCGCGGGTCAACGCCTGCGGCCAGGTCAAGGTCTTCGTCAACGCCACCAACGTTCGCACCGGCCGGGCAACGATCTTTCGCCAGCCCGAACTCTCGGTGGATACCCTGATGGCCTCGGCCTGCCTGCCGACGCTGTTCCCCGCCGTCGAGATCGACGGAGACGCCTACTGGGACGGCGGCTACAGCGGTAACCCCGCCCTCTATCCACTGGTCGACAACCGCGGCTGCAGCGACCTGGTGGTGGTTCAGATCAACCCGCTGGTACGCCGCAAGCTGCCCGACGGCGCCCGCGAGATCATCAACCGGGTCAATGAGATCACCTTCAATTCGAGCCTGGTCAAGGAACTGCGCAGCATCCAGCTGCTGCAACGGCTAATCGAGGCCGAGGGCCTGGAGCTCGAGCGCGTCCGCGCGATGCGCCTGCACCTGATCCACGCCGAGCAGGAGGTCCAGGAACTCAGTGCCTCCAGCAAGATGAACGCCGAGTGGGAGTTCATCTCACGGCTGCACGACCAAGGCCGCGCCTGGGCCGACCGCTGGCTGGCCGAGCACTTCGAAGCCATTGGCCAGCACTCCACCTTCGACCTGGACGCCGCCTTCGACGACACCTTCGCGCCGCTCTCCGTCCCCGAAGACGCCAAGACCGGTACGCGATGATCTGGCGCAAGACACCGTCTTATGGCGTCGTATCCGCTGCTTGCATCCTATTCAGCCATGATGCCCCAAGGTTAGGCCCCCATCGGGGCACAGGTCTGACGATAACCATCACTGTACGAAGCTGACATCAGACACCTAAGGCGCATGATGCCATCGGCCACCATTAGTCGGCGTCCAGTCTTTCTGGCACCATCCCATACCATCCATCGAGACCGACCAAGGAGCTCCATGAGCAGAGAGCTGGATGACTTCGAGAAAACCATGCATCAGGAGATCGATGCCTTCCTCAAGGCAGAGCCCGACAACGCCAAGCGTTCGGCACGCCCCTCTCCAGGCGCGGAGAAACCCGACGCCCGGCCGAAGGCCAGCGAGATACGCACGGGCCACATCGTCAAGCTCGCCGTGCGCACCAAGCAGCTGGAGATGGACACCACCTTCGAATACCACTCCTCCAGCATCTCGAAGCTCGAAGCGCAGATGGAAGCCGAGAAAGCGGCCCGCCAGGCCGGCTATCCGGTGATTGGCTATGTCATCGACATCCAGCGGCTCTGACCCCGCGACCGCCACCGGCCTCGGCCAGGCCCTGCGGTCAAACGCCGCGGCCCGCTTGCCGGCCAGGCCCGCCGGACATAAAATCCCGGCCATGCCACACTCTCGTCCCTTCATGCTGATGCTGGCCATTCCGGTGGTCCTGATTCTGGTTCTCGCCGGAGCGATTTTCGGTGGCCAAGTCATCGCCGATAGCCAGCGCGATCACGAGATCCAGCAGGCCATCGCCGCAACGCTTGGCACCTCGAGCGACATCGAGCTCTTGAATCTCCAGGAAGTGCAATACGGCTACGGAGTCTGTGGCCTGTATCAGTCGGCCGATTCGGAAAACGGCTATGCTTCCTTCTTCTACGACTCCGTCGGCGACCGCCTGACCCTCGACGTCAACTCGCGCGAGTTCAGATCACACTGCGACCTGTCAGCCATCTGCTGATCGTTGCCACGATGGCCGTCAGGGCCATCCCTGCCGATATTCTTGTCCAATACGCCGCTCGACCGGCCAACAGCCCGTCTCGCCCCGGCGGCTTGACATATTGTCGCAGGGACTTGCACGGCGTCCCCCGCACGCTAAGGTAGCACCAGAATAGAAAAAACCGCGCAGCATGACGGCCCATGGCGACCGGCGCTGCAACACCCTGAAGCCGGGCCAACAAGACGGCTCACCTGAACGGAGAAGCAGAGATGATGGCAAGTGCACCACAACACGGCGGGCCAGCACGGTCTTCACAGCGACTGGCCTGGGGCCTGCTGGCACTCCTGCTATCGACCGGCGCCGCCCAGGCCGCCGACCTGGAGGTGACGGATGCCCGGCTGAGGCTGATGCCCGGCGACCTGCCGGGTGCCGGTTACTTCCAGCTGCATAATGCCGGTGACGAGCCCGTGACCCTGGTGGGTGCCGATAACGATGCCTACGAGCATGTCATGCTGCACATGACGATGAACGAGGACGGCATGTCCAGCATGCACTCGGTTTCCGAACTCGAGATCGCCCCGGGCGACACGCTCGAGTTCGCCCCGAAGGGCTACCACCTGATGTTCATGAAGCGTCAACAGCCGTTGGCCGTAGGCGACGAAGTCGAGGTCACGTTCGAGTTCGCCGATGATCGAACGCTCCCCGTGACGTTCGATGTGGTCTCCCCCACGTCCGAATAGCATGAGCAGGTTCATGAAATACGCGATGACCAAGTGGTTGATCCCGGTAGCAGCCGTGCTCTGGCTGAGCGGATGCAGCGACCAGAACTGGCGCACCACGGATATTTCCGATGTCATGCCCCCTCTCGACTTCACGCTCGTCGATGAGGAGGGAGAGAACGCAAGCGCCGAGGACTACCTCGGAAAGGCTACGCTCGTCTACTTCGGCTATACCCACTGCCCCGATGTCTGCCCAACCACCTTGGCCAGAATTTCTGCCGCCACGAAGCGTCTCGACGACTCGTTGCGCGATGATATCCAGGTGCTGCTCGTCTCAGTCGACCCCGAACGCGATACGCCCGAGGTATTGAAAGAATATACGGACATCTTTGGTCCGCAGTTCGTCGGCCTGACCGGCGATACCGCACAGATCGATGCTGTGACCAATCGCTACCGTATTTCCTACGAATATGGCGAAAAGAATGATAACGGCAGCTACGATGTCAGCCACTCGAGTGCCATCTTCGCCTTCGACCCGCAAGGCAACGCCAAGCTTCTGATCCGCGACAGCGATCCTCTGGAAAGCGTGGTCGCCGACATCGCGCGGCTGGCAGCACAGGGCTGACAGCTACTCCCATGGCGGCCCACCGCCATGGGAATCCCACGCCACACCGCACTTCCCTCTTCCCTCTTCCCTCTTCACCTCTCACCTCTCACCTCTCACCTCTCACCTCTCACCTCTCACCTCTCACCCACGCTTATCATTTTCATCCAAATCAAGTCATATTGTTTGCAATTTGCGACGCTAGAGTCGTGAACCATTCTCATTGGTTCCTGGATGCGCCATGACACGCTGGATTCGCCGTCGCCCGAAAACGACCCTGTCGTTGCTGATCATCGTCGCCCTGTTGCTGGTAGCCGGCTGGCGCTGGGGGCTGGCATCAGCCCCGGTCGTGGAATGGCAGACCGCCCAGGTAGAGCGCGGCGACGTCGAGGAAGTGGTGACGGCGCTGGGTACGCTGGAACCCAAGGACTACGTTGACGTCGGCGCCCAGGTGTCCGGCCAGCTCACCGACCTGTACGTGGACGTCGGCGACAGCGTGGAAGCCGGCCAGCTGCTGGCGGAGATCGACGCCTCGGTGCAGCAGACCCAAGTAGAAGCCGGGCTGGCGGAGCTCGAGGCGCTGCGCGCCCAACTCGAACAGCGCCAGGCGGAACTGGAGCTCGCCCGCCTGCAGTATCAACGCCAGCAGCGCCTGCGCGCGGCCGATGCCACCAGCGACGACACCTACCAGACGGCCCGCTCGACGCTCGCCGTGAATCGGGCGCAGATCAAGGTGCTCGAGGCACAGATTCGCCAGAAGCAGGCCAGCGTCGAGGGCGATCAGGCCAACCTCGGCTACGCCAGGATCTACGCGCCGCGCAGCGGCACGGTGGTCAGCCTCGAGGCCCGCGAGGGCCAGACCTTGAACGCCAACCAGACCACCCCGACGCTGATGCGCATCGCCGATCTGTCGATCATGACGGTCTCTACCCAGGTCTCCGAGGCCGATGTGGATCGCCTCACCGCGGGCATGCCGGTCTACTTCAACACCCTGGGCAACGACCGGGTGCGCTACGACAGCACCCTGCGCCAGGTGCTGCCGACGCCGGAAGTGGTCAACAACGTAGTGCTCTATACCGCAGAGTTCGACGTCGACAACGACGACGGCCGGCTGATGTCCGGCATGACCGCCCAGGCATTCTTCGTGGTCGAGGCCGCCGATGACGCCCTCAGCGTGCCGGTCGCCGCAGTGCAGCGCACCGACGGCCAGGCCCGGGTGCGGGTGCTCGACGCCCAGGGCAACCCGCAGCCTCGCGAGGTCGAGATCGGCTTCAACAACCGGGTGCGCACGGTCATCACACGCGGCCTGGATGAAGGCGATCGAGTGGTGCTGGGCCGGTCGACCGCCCAGGCCGACACTGGCGACTCACCGCGCCGTCGGGGGCTGTTCTAATGGCGCTGATCGAACTGCGCGACATCCGCAAGCGCTACCCGGCCGGCGAGCACGACGTGGAGGTGCTGCACGGCATCGATCTCGATATCGAGGCCGGCGAGTTCATTGCCATCATGGGCAGCTCCGGCTCCGGCAAGTCCACGCTGATGCACATCCTCGGCTGCCTGGACCAGCCCAGCGACGGCGAGTATCGCTTCGCAGGCCGGCCGATCACCGAGATGGACCACGAGCAGCTGGCCTGGCTGCGGCGTGAAATGTTCGGCTTCGTGTTCCAGAGCTACCACCTGATCGGCACCGCCAGCGCCTGGGAAAACGTGGCCCTGCCCGCCATCTACGCCGGCATGCCGCGCGACGAGCGCAAGACCCGCGCCCAGCAGCTGCTCGATGAACTGGGTCTGGGCGAGCGGCTGGAGAACCGTCCCAACCAGCTCTCCGGCGGCCAGCAGCAGCGCGTCTCCATCGCCCGGGCGCTGATGAACGGTGGCCAGGTGATCATGGCCGACGAACCCACCGGCGCCCTGGACAGCGTCAGCGGCGAGGCGGTGATGGAGCAGCTGCGCGAGCTCGCCCGCCGAGGCCATACGGTGATCGTGATCACCCACGATGCCAAGGTCGCCGAACACGCCGACCGCGTGGTGGAGATCCACGACGGCCGGATCCTCGACGACCGCCGCCGTCGCCCACACCATGGCGACAAGGCCCACGCCGTGGCCGAGCCGCCTAAGCGCTCCAGCCTGCCTGACGCCGGCGAGATCGGCGAGGCGGTGCTGATGGCACTGCGCTCGCTCAGGGCCAACTGGCTGCGCACCCTGCTGACGCTGCTCGGTATCGTGATCGGCGTCGGCGCGGTGGTGGTGATGCTGGCGATCGGCCAGGGCGCCAAGCAGGACGTGGTGGCGCGCATCAGCGACCGCGGCACCAACCTGCTGGTGATCCGTCCGGACCGCGGCCAGCAGCGCGTGGCCGACGGCGTGATCGCCACCCTGGTGCCGGACGACGCCAAAGCGCTCGAGACGCTGCCCAACGTGCGCACCGCGGTGCCCGAAATCTCCGGCAGCGTCACCGCCCGGGCCAACGGCCAGGACGTCTCCACCAGCGTCCAGGCGGTGACGCCGGACTTCACCAGCCTGCGCGACTGGCAGCCGGTGCAGGGCATCTTCTTCGGCGAGCAGGACCAGAATGCCTACGCGCCGGTGGCAGTGATCGGCCAGACGATCAGGGACAACCTGTTCCCGAACAGCGATCCGCTGGGCCAGTTCCTGATGCTCGACAGCATCCCCTTCCAGGTGATCGGCGTGATGAGCGCCCAGGGCGCCACCGACTGGGGCGACGACCAGGACGACGTGGTGTTTGTGCCGCTCTCCACCGGCACCCTGCGGCTGTTCGGCCAGAACTACCTGCGCTCGATCACCCTGGCGGTGGACGACGTCTCACGCATCGACGGCACCGAACAGGCCGCCGTGGACCTGCTCACCCAACGCCACGGCCAGCGCGATGTGCGGGTGTTCAACATGGCCTCGCTGCTCGACATGGTTTCCGAGACCCAGAACACCCTGACCATGCTGCTTGGATCGATCGCCGCGATCTCGCTGCTGGTCGGCGGCATCGGGGTGATGAACATCATGCTGGTCAGCGTCGCCGAACGCGTGCACGAGATCGGCATCCGCATGGCCACCGGGGCACGCCAACGCAACATTCTTCAGCAGTTCCTGACCGAGTCGGTGGTGGTCTCCGCGCTGGGCGGCATCATCGGCGTGGCCGCCGGCGTGCTGGTGGGGCTGCTGCTCGGCGGGCTCGGCATGGCCATCGTGTTTTCCGTGCCGGTGATGGTGGCGTCGTTCTTCTGCGCCGCCATCATCGGGCTGCTGTTCGGTTTTGCTCCGGCGCTCAAGGCCGCGCGCCTGAACCCGGTGGAGGCATTGAGCAATGACTAGCATGAACCGCACCGTCGCCCTGCTGCTGGCGGCGGCTCTGCTCTCCGGCTGTGCCATGAGCTCCGGGCTCAGCGCTCCAGCCTCCGAGCCGCCCGCCCAGTGGCTCAACCAGCAGCGCGCCAGCCAGGCCATGGTGCACCACCCACGCTGGTGGGCGCAGTTCGGCAGCGCCGAGCTGGACCGGCTGGTGCGTCGCGCACTCGACGCCAACACCGACCTGCTGGCGGCCGCCGCCCGCATCGAGCAGGCCGACGCCCAGCTCACCCAGGCCGGCGCCTCGCTGTTCCCGACCCTGGGGCTTTCGACCGGTGCCAGCCGCAACGGCACGATCGGCGCCAGCGGCACCACCGAGGGCTACAGCGCCAATCTCAATGCCAGCTACGAGCTCGACCTGTGGGGCGCAGTACGCAACAACCGCGATGCGGCCAAGGCCTCACTGCTGGCCAGCCGCTTCGCCCGCGACACCGTGCAGCTCACCGTGCTCGCCAGCGTGGTGAACACCTACCTCCAGGTGCGCTACCTGCAGGACAGCCTGGCTCTGACCGAGGACAACCTGCGGCTGGCCGAACGGCTGCTTGAGCAGGTGCGCGCCAAGGTCGAGAACGGTGCCGTCTCGCCCCAGGACCTGGCCCAGCAGCGGACCGTGGTGGCCAACGCCCGGGCCCGGCTTCCCGATCTGCGCCAGCAGCTACGCCAGAGCCGCTACGCGCTGGCCGTGCTGGTCGGCGAGATGCCCCAGGGCTTCACGATCGACGGCGGCGAGCTCGAGACATTGACCCTGCCGGACATCCAGGCCGGCCTGCCCGACCAGGTACTCGCCCAGCGCCCTGACGTCGCCCAGGCCCAAGCCTCACTGATGGCCGCCGACCGACAGGTGGCGGTCGCCCGGGCCGACTACTGGCCGTCGATCACCCTCACCGGAAGCGGCGGCTATTCCAGCAGCGACCTTTCCTCGCTGCTCAGCGGCGATGCCCTCTACAACCTGGCCCTGTCGCTGCCCCAGACGCTGTTCGACGGCGGCGCGCGCAGCGCCCGAATCGACCAGGCTACCGCCGCCTGGGAGGAGCAACGCGCCGGCTACGTCGGCACCCTGCTGACCGCCCTGCAGGAAGTGGAGCAGTCGCTCGGCAACGTGCAGGCCCTGGCGGCGCAGCAGCAGTATCGCGACGAGGCCTATCAACAGGCGCAAGAAGCCTACCGCATCGCCCGCGTGCGCTACCGGGAAGGCGCCACCGAGCTCACCGACGTGCTTAACGCTCAGAGCAGTTTCAACAGCGCCCGCCAGAACCGCCTGGACCTGGCCTACAGCCAGTATCAGTCCCGCGTCACCCTGTTCCGGGTGCTCGGCGAGGGCGGCGAGAGGCAAAACATCGAGGGCTCGGCAGCGAACGCATGACCCGCACGGAGCCGTCCCCCGTTCAGGCGCGGCCCCGCAACGCCGCCGCCAGGGAACGCCGCGCCCATGCCAGCGCCAGCTCGGGGTCCTCGAACAGCGCTTCCGGTGCCTGGTGGTAGGAAAGCCTCACCACTTTGCCCCGGCGCAGATACGCGAAGGGTTCTAGCCCCTCGCGTTCGAAATCCGCCACGTTTTCCGCATCCGTCTTGAGGTACAGGGTCTCGTCTGTCACCAGGGCAAACATCACCCCGTCGTGAAAGATGCCGTGCCCGCCGAACATCCGACGCGCGGTGATGGGCCCCAGCAGCGCAAAGACATCCTGCAGATACTCCGTGTACTCGCTCATCGTGCCCCCGCAATTTGGACGCTATCGACGGCCTAGCCCGTCGTCATCGCCCACCATTTCGCATGATAGGCCCCGGGCGTGATGCCCATTACCCGCCGGAACTCATGGGTGAAATGTGACTGATCGGCAAAGCCCGTGCGGTAAGCGATATCGGTCATCGAGGCCTCCATGCCCGACTTCACCAGTTCACGCGCATAGCCGACCCGCTGCAGGCGGCTGAACTGCTTGGGAGTGAAACCCACCTGGGTACTGAACAGGCGTTCCAACTGGCGCTGGCCGATGCCGCTGTGCGCCATCAACCGCGACAGCGGCAGAGTTCCGCGATGGCGCTCGATCATGCCCAGCAGTTGAGCCAGGTCGGGATGATGCCACGTCCGGCAGTGGCCCAGCCGCCGCAACAGGCTCGCCTCGATCAGGGCGATACGCTCGTCCGTTCCCCGCACCTCGGCCATGCGCTCCTGCAACGCCTCGAACGTCTGCAACGACCGGGGCAACAGCGACAGGTCACGGTGGCCGCCCAGCTCCGGCAGCGGCATGCCGAAGAAGGGGTAGCCATGCCCCGGATAAAAACGGATACCGAAGGCCTCCAGCGGCCCGACGAACTCGACCCGTGCGCTACGCATGGCCGGCCCGCAGACGAGCGTAGCCATCTCCATCGCCTCGCCGTCGAGAGCCAACGCGCCGGTCAGGGTGAAGATGAGGCCGCTGCCGGCATCCGGATGCATGAAGCGGGGCGGGCTGGCGTCGCTTTCATGGCGCAGGTGCCAATAGCACTGCACATGAGGGGCGAGCGCCGGGCTGGGGCGGTAGGTGTGAAAAGCGACCATCGCATGGCGTCCACGAGCGTCGATGCCGCATCTTATCGAGCGATGTCGATTTTTTACAATGGCTCGACCGCCGGGAGGGGGTAGTTTGCCTCTCGTTCCCACGAGACAAGGAGACGAGCCATGCAACTGAACTATCCGTCGGAAGCCCCGGGCGCCTTGCGCGCCATGGCCGGGCTGGAGCACTACGTCAAGGCCGAACGGTCGCTGGATGCCAGCCTGCTGCACCTGATCAAGATACGCGTCTCCCAGCTAAACCGCTGCGCCTACTGCATCGACATGCACACCCAGGATGCCCGCCTGGACGGAGAAACCGAGCAGCGCCTGTATGCCCTAAGCGCCTGGCGCGACACCCCCTTCTTTCAGGAGAGCGAACGGGCCGTCCTGGCATGGGCCGAAGCCACCACCCGGCTGGCCCAAGCGGACCTCGGCGACGGCTTGCTGGCGGAGCTGCGTCGGCACTTCAGCGACAAGCAGATCGTGGATTTGACCATGGCGATCGTGGCCATCAACGGCTGGAACCGCCTGAGCGTCGGCTTCGGTGCCGAAGCCGGCAGCTATACGCCGGGCCAGTTCGACGGCACGGGCTGAGTTCGGATCCGGCGGCGGCCAGCGCCCGTGGCCGCCGCCGCGAGAACGAGCGTTGAAAACACTAGCCGGCCTCTCATTCCCAAGGACTACCCTCAATAAGACTTTGACGATAAAGCGGCACTCGTTCGCCGCATGACATCATGGACCGGCGCGACGCCAGGCATCCCAAGCGGCCTGGCGTCGCGCCCTGGAAAGGGGGAGCAGGATGACCGAGATTGCCTACGCCAAGATCCACCCGGCCATCGGCATTGCCAGGGTCGGTAACTCAGGGGACATCGATGGCTTTACCATTGGCCCCCAGGTCATCGATCCCCCTCCCCGGGAGCCCGGCCACTACCGGGATGCCAGCGGGGCCCTCAAGCGAGAGGTCGCCGAGTTCCGTCTCTACGGCTACGACGTCAACGGCCAGGTGGTGCGTGAGCTGACCATGGATGCCGACACCCGCATCGCCTGGACGGTGGAGCTGGCCAACCACAAGGCGGCCTGGTACGACTTCCATCTCGCTCTGGACATCCCGGAAGCGGCGTCGGCACCACCTTCGCAGCGCCGCAACCACGAGGTGCCGACCGCAGAGCGCCACCTGCTGTCCATCACGCCCGGCCCCCGCCGCATCGAGATTCCCTCCGGCCGCGGCCCCGACTTCCAGTTCACCGGCGGCTCCTTCATGGGGATCGAGGTGCCGCTGGGCGAATTGCGCACCGATGACGCCGGCCGCCTGCGGGTCTTCGGTGGCCAGGGACAATCCGCCTCCTATCGTGGGGAGCCGCCCACCACCTTCGCCAACAACGACGGCTGGTACGACGACACCGGCGACGGGCCGGTGACGGCCGTGGTGCAGGTAAACGGCCGAGACATCGAGGTCGTGCCGGCCTGGGTGGTGGTGGCGCCGCCCAACTACGGCCCCCAGCAGAAGGCGGTGCGCACCATGTATGCGCTGATGACCGACCTGGCGATCAAGGCCGGCCAGCTGCCGGCGACCACCCGCCCCTCGTTCCGCGACGACATCCTGCCGATCCTCAAGGCCATGTGCGACCTGCAGTGGATGAACGCCGGCTTTGCCGCCGGCTTCGGCCACGGTATGCCCCAGCACTTCCTGGAGCCGCGCTATCTCGCCCAGTTGGCAGCGCCGGGCGATACCTATGCCGAGCTGCGCCGCAGCGTAGCCAACGGCTTTCGCAATCCCCGGGACGGCGACATCTCGCAGAAGCCCTGGCCGTGGATCTACGGCGATGCCATGGACGTCCCGATGCCGCGGGTGGCCGACGCCATGAACGCCCTGACCACCACCCAGCTGGCGATGCTGGACAAGTGGGTAGCCGGCGACTTCGACGCCGACTACGACCCCCACCGGGTGTCACCGAGCGGCATTGACGAGGTACCGGTCGCGCAGCAGCCCGCCATGCTCGACCGCGCGGCCCTGGAGTTCTGCATCGCCGATGCCTTCCACCCGGGCTGCGAAATGACCTGGCCGGTGCGCCACAGCAGCATGTACCTGGAACCCTACCGCTGGCGCCACCGCGCTGCCGAAAACCCGGAGCCGGACTACGGCACGACCCTGACGCCCGAAAAGGCACTGTCCTACGACGGCCCGCTGTATGGCCAGTCGCCAGGCTCCATCACCCGCTGGATGGCGATTCCATGGCAGACCGACACCGCCAGCTGCCGCTCCGGCTACGACGCCGCATACGATCCTTACCTGCCCACCTTCTGGCCGGCCCGAGTGCCCAACCAGGTACTGAGCGAACAGAACTATCGCCGGGTCATGGACGATTCGCTGCCGCGGGAAGAGCGCCTGGCCGCCTACCACCAGCGCGCCGACTGGGACCGCACCCTCGGCGTCGGCAAGAAGACCCAGCTGGCCAACATGGTGGCTCATTTCGATGACATGGGCATCGTCGAAGTGCGGCCGGGGCCGACCGACGACCCCGACTTCCCGTCGCACATGCAGGTCGAGGATCGGGGCGGGCGCGACCTGACCGCCGAAGAGCGCCAGCACACCGACGAGGGCATGCGTGAGCTGCTGATCGCCCGGCGGCGCGAACGGTGAGCGGCAATCGGCAAACCTGGGATGCGGTGATCGTCGGCGGCGGGCCCGCGGGCCTGGCGCTCGCCACTCTGCTGCGACCGCATCGGCGAGTGCTGGTGCTTGAGCGCCGCGACAGCCCGCCGGCCTCACCGCCCATCGGCGAGTCGCTGCCAGGAGCCGCCAGCATTCTGCTGCAGCGCCTCGGCGTTCTGGCCACCTTTCGCGACGCGGGACACCGGGAGCGAGGCGCCGCCGTCTCCGTGTGGGACATCGACTGCCCGGTCTGGCGCGACACCATCGTCGACCCCGCCGGCCCAGGCTGGTACCTGGATCGTCGAGCCTTCGAGCAGATGCTGCAGCAACAGGCGTTGGACGTCGGCGTAACGCTACGTCAGGGCTCGCCTGTCTCGACCGTTGCCCATCGATGCGGCGAGTGGCAGCTGGAGACGCCCCAGGGCGACGTGCGGGCGCCGGTACTGGTGGACGCCACCGGCCGCCGCGGTAGCCTGGCCCGACAGCTGGGCCTTTCACGCCACGATGGCCCCCCGCTGCTGTGCCTTTACGGCTTCCTGGAACGCCCTCCCGAGAGCCGCGACAACACCATGCGCGTGCAGGCCGATGCCCACGGTTGGTGGTATACCGTGCCCCTTCCCGGGGGGCGCCGCGTGCTGGCCTGTCACCTGGACCTCGATGACCCCTTGCACCACCGCCTCAAGCAGCCCGAGGCCTTCCTGGCCACGGCCCGGCAGCACGCCTTGCTGGCGGAGGCACTGCAAGGCGCCGACGCCCCCGAGCGCATACGCGGCCGACCGGCCGGCACCTCGCTGCTGGACGTGGCACAACTGCCAAGGGCGGGGCCGGGATTCCTGGCCGTCGGGGATGCACTGCTGGCCTTCGATCCACTGGCCTCCCAGGGGCTCTTCCACGCCCTGGCCTCGGCCGCCAGCGCGGCCCGAGCCATCGAGAGAGGCCTGAACCGTTCACTCGGTGCCTACCAGCAGGAGATGCAGGCAGTTGCCGGGCGCTACCTACAGCACCTCCGCGCCAGCTATCAGGGCCCCAAACGCTTCGCCCGAGAGCCCTTCTGGCAACGACGGTTCATGGCGCCGGCGGGTCGCCGAGTCTCGTAGGTCATACTCCCCTACGATCCGCTATCCTGGGCGTCTCGAGTGAAGATTTCCGGCGGCAACAGCCATCATGCATATCGGCATTCTAACCATGACCTTCGCCCTCCCCGGCTGCACCTCGCTCAAGGAGAAACGCCAGCGCATGGGCGGACTTCACGAGCGCTTCGGACGCCGCCCGGCGGTGGCGGTCTGCGAGAGCGGTGGGCGCAACAGCCTGACCACCAGCGAATGGACCTTCGTGATCACAGGCCACTCGCTGGCGCAGGTCGAATCGCTATGCAGCGAAATCGAGGACAGGCTGCAGCGCGGCGTGGACGGCCGGGTCATCGAGACGATACGCGAGATGCTGTAGCGGTCAGGCGTCGGTCACGAGGCCTGCAGCGCACGCTCTTCCTTGCGGTGCTGCAGCGGCGAGGTGCCGAAATAGCGCTTGTAGTCGCGGCTGAACTGGGAAACGCTGCGATAGCCCACCGCTTCGGCGGCCTGGTTGACGTTACGGTCCTCCTGAACGAGCAGCTGCTGGGCCTTGATCAGCCGCAGGCGCTTGAGATACTGCAGCGGCGACGCCTGGGCCACTTGCTTGAAGTGCTGGTGGAAGGTCGAGGGGCTCATATTGGCCTGACGCGCCAGGTCCTCCACCGAGATCTCCTCCGCGAAGTGGCCATGCAATCGCGACAGCACCTGGACGATCCGTGAGTAGTGCCCCTGGTGGTGCACCATGGCACGCAGCGCAGGCCCCTGCTCGCCACGCAGCGCCTCGAACACCACGTCGCGTACGCGCAGCTGCCCCATGGCGGCGGTCTCGGCAGGATCGTGCAGGGTGCGCAGCAGCCGCACCACGGCGCCCTGCATGCCGTCGGTCATCGACACCGAGGCCATGGGCACGGGCGTCTCGTCGTCCTCGTTCCGCTCCCCCATGGCGGTGACCAGCTCGCCGAGCAGCGCAGGGTCGAGACGTATCGACATGCCCAGCAGAGGCGCCTCGGCCGAGGCATGCGTCTCGCACTCGAAGGGCAGCGGCAACGTCTGCACCAGATACTGCCCGGGGCCGTAGTGGATTTCGCGATCGCCGAGATGGCCAATCTTGTAGCCCTGGGCAACGATGATCAGGCTCGGCTCGTACATCAGCGGCGTGCGAGCCACGGGGCGCCGCACTCCCATCAGCGACACCGTCGACAGCGGCGTCGGCGTATAGCCGTCACGCTCGACCAGCGGCGCGAGCAGCTCGATCAGCGGACATGACACGGTTTTCAAGACTTGCATTCCGGGTTCCTTTGCCTGAGGCTCTCCCACAAGATCGTGATGATTCTAGCGCATATTCTTGCTTCCCTTCGCTCTTTCCAACAGGAATGAGCAAAAACGCCGGAGAAACATCGGTCCTCAGCGGCCCCCTCCCTCTCCATAATGTCGCCATCCTCACACGAGGTCACAGCGTTCGAGACGACACGCCACGGCCGCCGATTGCCGCCGTCCCTCGCCACCGAACGCCGTGTGATGTTCCCCGACATTGGAGACCGATCCATGAAGATCCGACTGGCCCTGCCCGCCCTGCTCCTTAGCACCCTGTCCCTGACCGCCCAGGCCGACAACGCCGCCGAGCGCGCCCTGCAGCTCAACCAGGCGCCGCTAGCTCCGATGAACCAGCGGGTCGAGTCGGCGGAGCGATCCACCGTGAGCGCCCACTTCAGCGGCGGTAGCGTGGCAATGCAGAAGGCCCGTGCCGCCTTGAAGGCCCGCAGCGTCGAGACCCGCTTCGCGGTCCACGACGACGCCCTAAAGCCGGCCCGGCACGCCACCAGCTGAACCGTCGAATCGCGACGATGCCCCGTCGGGGGCGTCGTCGCCTGGCATTGCGCGGCGATTCCACGGCCGGCCGATTATGACGATTTCCCGGGCATCATGCGCAGGTCGCCGCCGACCTTTCGGAGGAATGCGCAAAAACGCCGGAGAAACGACGGTCCATGACCGCGTCCCGGCTTCCCATAATGTCCTCATATCCCTAACCCCTCATACCGAGAGGAGTCTCGTTTCATGAGCCAAGCCCGTTCCTATGCGGCCCACGCCGCCGACCAGCCACTGGCCCCCTACACCTTCGAGCGTCGCGAGCCGCGCGCGGATGACGTCGCCATCGAGATCCTCTACTGCGGCGTCTGCCACAGCGACCTGCACTATGCGCAGAACGATTGGGGTGCCACCGAATACCCGATCGTCCCAGGCCACGAGATCGTCGGCCGCGTCACCGCCGTGGGCAGCGATGTCAGCCAGTTCCGGATCGGCGATGTCGTCGGCGTGGGCTGCATGGTCGATTCCTGCCGCCACTGCCATCCCTGCGAGGACGGCCACGAGCAGTACTGCCTGAACGGCTTCACCCCGACCTATGGCGCCCCGGACCGCCAGGACGGCGTGTTCACCCAGGGCGGCTACTCCGACAAGATCGTGGTCAACGAGCACTTCGTGCTGCGCATGCCGGAAGGCATCGACCTGGCCTCGGCCGCGCCGATCCTGTGCGCCGGCATCACCACCTACTCGCCGCTCAAGCACTACGGTGTGAAGGCCGGCGACAAGGTCGGCGTGATCGGCATGGGCGGCCTCGGCCACATGGGCGTCAAGCTGGCCAAGGCGCTGGGCGCCGAGGTCACCGTGTTCACCCGCTCCGAGGCCAAGATCGAGGAAGCGCGTCGCCACGGCGCTCATCACGTCGTCGTCTCCACCGACGAGGCGCAGATGGCCGCGGTCGCCGAGACCTACGACTTCATGCTCGACACCGTGCCGGTGCAGCACGATATCAACCCCTACCTGGCGGCCCTGAAGTACGACGGCACCCACATCCTGGTCGGCCTGCTCGAGCCTATCGAACCGGCCGTGCAGGCCTTCAACCTGGTGTTCAAGCGCCGCGTGCTGGCCGGCTCGCTGATCGGCGGCATCGAAGAGACCCAAGAGCTGCTCGACTTCTGCGCCGAGCATGACATCCGCTGCGACGTCGAGATGATCGACATCCAGGACATCAACACCGCCTTCGAGCGCATGCAGAAGAGCGACGTGCGCTACCGCTTCGTGATCGACATGGCCTCGCTCAAGGCCTGATGCTGGGCTGCCGGTCGCCTCAGGGTGGCCGGCGTCGTCATGGCCAACGTTCTCCGGTCATGACGTGACGCGCTAGGCTGAGACATCGCTGAATCAGGTTTCCAGGACGGAGAGGACAACATGCAGTCACGCTATTTCACCATCACCGATCATCCCAAGGGCACCCCGGACAGAGAACTGTTCGCCCTGCGCGAGACCGAGCTGCCGGCGCTGGCCGAGGGCGAGGTGCGGGTGCGCAACACCTGGCTGTCGGTGGACCCCTACATGCGCGGCCGCATGAGCGGCGTCACCACCTACATCGACCCCTTCGAGCTGGGCGCGCCGCTGCAAGGCGCGGCCATCGGCGAGGTCATCGAATCCCGCGCTGAGGCCTTCCCCACAGGCACCCGGGTGCGCCACATGGGCGGCTGGCGGGACATCGCCCAATTGCCGGCCGAGCAGCTCGAACGCCTGCCCGACTTCGATGTGCCGGAACAGGCCTACCTGGGCGTGCTGGGCATGCCGGGAATGACCGCCTGGGCCGGCCTCAACCGCATTGCCGAGATGCAGGAAGGCGACAACGTGCTGGTCAGCGGCGCCGCCGGCGCCGTGGGCTCGCTGGCCGTGCAGCTGGCCAAGGCCAAGGGCGGCACCGTGGTCGGCATCGCCGGCTCGCAGGACAAGCTCGACTGGCTAGAGTCGCTCGGCGTCAAGGCGGTCAGCTACAAGGATCGCGATGCCGACGAGCTCACCGCGGCGCTACGGGAAGCCTGTCCCGAGGGCTTCGACGTCTACTACGAGAACGTCGGCGGCACCTGCCTGGAGGCGGCGCTGAACACCCTGAAAGTCGGCGCGCGCATCGCGGTGTGCGGGATGATCTCCCGCTACAACGAGGCCACTCCCAGCGCCGGCCCCGGCAACCTGGCGATGCTGCTGATCCGTCGTGCCCGCATGGAAGGCTTCATCGTCTTCGACCACTGGGCCCACTACCCGCAGTTCCTCGAGGAGGTCGGTCCACAGGTCGAAGGCGGCCGCCTCGACTACGACGAGACCGTGGAAGACGGCCTGGAACGCACCCCGGACGCCTTCCTCAAGCTGTTCGAGGGCGCCAACCGCGGCAAGATGCTGGTTCGCCTGTGAATCGATCCGACCGGGAAGCTAGCCCGGACGCGCTGGCGGTGATCATGGCCGCCGGAGCTTCGCGGCGCTTCGGCGCCGCGGACAAGCGTCTGGCCCGGCTGCCGTCGGGCCAGACGCTGCTGGCCGCCACGGTGGCCAGGGCCGCCGGCGCGTTTGCACACCTGCGCGTGGTGATTCGCGACGAGGACGATCCCGTCGCCCTGGGGCTCGCCCCGGATACGCCGCTGATCCGTGCGCCCCATGCCGGCGACGGGCTCGGGGCCAGCCTCGCCGACGCCTTCGCCGTCCTAGCGAAGGACGATGCCCTGGCCGACCTCGAGGCCGCCGCGGTGCTGCTCGGCGATATGCCGGCCCTGGCCGACGAGACGCTGAAGCGGCTGCTGGATCACGCCGCCAGAGAGCGCATCGTGCGCCCCCGCCACGCCGGCCGCCCCGGGCATCCGGTGCTGTTCGGCCGCGCCTACTGGAGCGAACTCGCGAGTCTCGGCGGCGACGAAGGCGCACGCCGCGTGATCGCCCGCCACCGAGGCCACTGCCTCGAGCTTGCGATGGGCGATCCCGGCATCCACCTGGACATCGACATCGCCTCGGACCTGGCAGCCCTGCCTCGAGGCTTAGCGTGAAAAAGGCCATCCAGCCAAACCGCTGGCCGAGGTGGCGGCTACACTGCCCCGAGTGAGCGCCCAACAACACAAGGAGAACGACCGTGACGACCCTGACCATCAATGGGCAGACCCACGAGGTCGACGCCCCGAACGACATGCCCTTGCTGTGGGCCATCCGCGACCTCGTCGGCTTCACCGGCACCAAGTACGGCTGCGGCCGCGGGCTGTGCGGCGCCTGTACCGTGCACCTGGACGGCCAGGCCACCCGCAGCTGCATCACCCCGCTCTCCGCCGTGGGTGATCGTGAGATCACCACCATCGAGGCGATCGCCGACGACCCGACCGGGGCCAGCGTGCAGCAGGCCTGGCGCGAGCTCGACGTGGTCCAGTGCGGCTACTGCCAGTCCGGCCAGATCATGTCGGCCACCGCGCTGCTACAGGGCAACCCGGCGCCGGACGACAGCGCCATCGACGGCGCCATGAGCGGCAACATCTGTCGCTGCGCCACCTATGTACGGATACGCGCCGCCATCCATCAGGCGGCGGCATCGCTCGGCCAGGAGGTGTCCTGATGCATGTCTTGAAGCAGCAAGCACAGTCCCGGGCCGCGGCCGCGCTGTCCACGGTCAACGTCAGCCGCCGCGGTTTCATGAAGGGCTCCGCCGGGCTCGCCCTGGGGCTCTACATGGCGCCCCTGCTGGGCAGCAAAGGCAGCGCCCGGGCGGCCGGCGACAACGGCGAGTTCGCCCCCAACGCCTTCGTGCGCGTCACGCCGGAGGGCGAGGTGGTGGTGATCGCCAAGCACATCGAGATGGGCCAGGGCACCTACACCGGCCTGGCGACCCTGGTCGCCGAGGAGCTGGACGCCGACTGGCAGAGGGTCCGCGTCGAGGGTGCCCCGGCCGACACCCAACGCTACCAGAACCTGATGTTCGGCATTCAAGGCACCGGCGGCAGCACCTCGATCGCCAACTCCTTCGAACAGATGCGCAAGGCCGGCGCCACGGCGCGCGCCATGCTGGTGGCGGCCGCCGCCGAGCGGCTCGACGTCCCCGCGAACAGCCTGAGCGTCAGCCAGAGCAAGGTCGTTCACGAAGGCTCGGGCCGCGAGCTCGGCTTCGGCGAGCTGGCCGAGGCCGCCGCCGACCTCCCGGTACCCGACGAGGTCACGCTGAAATCCCCCGAGCAGTTCACGCTGATCGGCAAGCAGCGCCTAATGCGCCAGGACAGCCCGGCCAAGACCGACGGCAGTGCGCGATTCACCCAGGACGTCCAGCTCGATGGCATGCTGATCGCCGTGCCGGCGCATCCGCCGCGCTTCGGCAGCCGACTGGCCAGCGTCGACGACGCCGAGGCGCTCAAGGTGCCTGGCGTGGTCGCCAGCGTACGCTTCCCTTCGCCGACCCGCGGCGGTGACCTGGTCGCCGTGCTGGCGAGCAACACCTGGGCCGCCATCCAGGGACGCGACGCCCTGACGCTGGAGTGGGACGACAGCGACGCCTTCACCATGGGCAGCGAGGCCCTCGAGGCAGATTACCGCGAGCGAGCCGGCAAGCCCGGCGAGACGGTCACCGATCGCGGCGACGCCGCCTCGGCGCTGGAGGCCGCGGACCAGGTGATCGAGGCCGACTATGTGGTGCCCTACCTGGCCCATGCGGCCATGGAGCCGCTCAACTGCGTGGTGGAACTCGGCGACGATCGCTGCGCCATCCACAACGGCGAGCAGTGGCAGACCATGGACCAGCAGCAGGTGGCGCAGCTGCTCGGCCTGTCGCCTGAAAAGGTCATCATTCACCAGCTCTATGCCGGCGGCAGCTTCGGCAGGCGCGCCAACCCGATCAGCGACTACGTGCTGGAAGCCGTGGCGATCGCCAAGGCCGCCCGCGACCAGGGCAACGACGCGCCGGTCAAGATGGTCTGGACCCGCGAGGACGACACCCGCGGCGGCCACTATCGTCCGTTCAACTATCATCGTGCCCGCCTGGCCCTGGACGCCGACGGCAACCTGACCGCCTGGCACCAGCGCCTGGTCGGCCAGTCGATCATGACCGGCACGCCGATGGAATCGATGATGGTCAAGGACGGCATCGACCCCACCTCCGTGGAAGGGGCCGCCGATCTGGCCTACGCCGTGCCGGCGCTCAACGTCGAGCTGCATACGCCGAAGGACATCGGCGTGCCGGTGCAGTGGTGGCGCTCCGTGGGCCACACCCACACCGCCTTCTCCACCGAGAGCCTGATCGACGAGGCCGCCGTGGCGGCGGGCCAGGATCCCTACCAGTATCGCCGCGAGCGGCTCGGCGAAAACCCGCGCTGGCGCGGCGTGCTCGATCTCGCGGCCGAGAAGGCCGGCTGGTCGACGCCGCTCGAGGCAGGCGCCGACGGCGTGAAACGCGGCCGCGGCATCGCCGTCCACGAGTCGTTCAGCAGCTACGTCGCCCAGGTCGCCGAGGTCTCGGTGGACGGTGACGGCAAGCTCAAGGTCGACCGGGTAGTGTGCGCCGTGGACTGCGGAGTGGCCGTCAATCCGGACATGATCCGCGCCCAGATGGAAGGCGGCATCGGCTTCGCCCTGGCGGCGGCGCTGCACAGCGAGCTGACCCTCGAGGACGGTCAGGTGAAGCAGTCCAACTTCCATGATTTCCAGGTGCTGCGGCTCAACGAGATGCCCGAGATCGAGGTGCACATCGTGCCATCGGCCGAGGCGCCGACCGGGGTCGGCGAGCCCGGCGTGCCGCCGCTCGCCCCGGCGGTCACCAACGCCATCCACGCCGCCACCGGCCAGCGCCTTCGCCGGTTGCCGATCGGCAATCAGCTCAAGGCCTGATCGTGCGAGCGCTGGACAAGGAAGTGGTCGAGGCCGCGCGGCGCTGGCACGCCGCCGGTCACGACCTGTGGTGGTGCACGGTGCTGTCGACCTTCGGCTCGGCGCCGCGCGAACCCGGCGCCCTGCTGGTCGCCCGGGCCGACGGCCGCCACGTCGGATCGCTGTCCGGCGGCTGCGTGGAGGAAGATTTCCTGGCACGGCTCCAGGCAGGGGACTTCCGAGCCCCCGCCCAGGTCGTCAGCTACGGCGACGGTGACGATGCGCTGGGCGGCAGCCGGGTGCGCCTGCCCTGCGACGGGCGTCTCGAGGTGCTGGTCGAGCGCTGGCCGGTCACGGCGCGCGATGCAAGAGTCGCCGACGAGCTCGATGCCTACGCCGAGGCTCTGCAAGGCGGCCAGTTGATGGAGCGACGACTCCATCTCGACGACGGTCGCAGCCGCTGGGCGCTCGCCGAGGGCATGGGCCCGGGCGTCGAACGCGGCGAGGCGTCGGTCCGTATTCGCATCGGTCCCGCCGCGCGGCTACTGGTCGCCGGCATCTCGCCGGTCAGCCAGTACTGCGTGCAGTTCGCTCAGGCGCTGGGCTTCGAGGTGGTGGTGTGCGATCCACGCCCCGAGGCCTGGGAGGACTTCGAGGCCGGCGACGCCGACTGCCGGCGCGAACTGCCGAGCGAGTTCCTGCGCCGCGAGGGCGCTCATCGCATGACGGCGGTGGTGGCGTTGACCCACGATCCGCGCCTGGACGATCTGACCATGCTCGAGGCCGTACGCGGCGACGCCTTCTACATCGGCGTCATGGGCTCCCGGCGCACCTCCGAGAAGCGCGCCGAACGCCTGCGTCGCAGCGGCGGCATCGACGAGGCGGCGCTCGCGCGCATCCGCATGCCGATCGGCCTGGACCTGGGCAGCAAGACGCCGGCGGAGATCGCCCTGGCGACGGTGGGCGATGTGGTCAGGGTCATGCGCGGGCGCTGAGGCCAGCGTCTTTCCCTCCCACACGACGATGCCCCGCCGAAGCGGGGCATCGTCGTATCGCTGAAAGGGCCTTGCTCAGGTAGTGGCTTCCTTGGCCGGTGCCAGACTGTCGTCGGAGGCCGTGAAGCGAGTCTCGGTGCTATGGTTCAGCAGGGCGGCGCGGGCCTGCTGCATGGCGGCACTGCCGCCCTGGATCTGGTTGGCTTCAACGGCATGTGCCGCGCTCGGGGCCTGCTGGCTCAGGGTGGACAGCGACTCCTGATGCAGTTGCAGGGCACGCTCGGCGGCGTTGTCGGCCTGGGCGGCCAGCGGCAGTGCGGCAATGAGCAGGGCGGAGAGAGTCAGCTTGGTTTTCATGGTCAGCCTCCTTGTGGCGTCGTGTGCGGGGTGTCAAACTGCTTCGCGTTTTATTTGTTAGCAGTTTAACTTTCTGCCAATGCGAACAAAAGAGACTGTTTTCGGATAATAAATTCGATTTTATAGAAAAAAATTCACCAGACACCGCCCCTGTCACCCGTTATTCCACGGGTCGTCCCCACCACAGGGGACGACCCGCGTCATGCCGGCCGTTTCATTCCCGGGGCTGATCGGGCTTGCGGGCGACGACGGTCCAGGAACTCGAGCCCATGACGATCTTGCCGCCCTGCTCGAAGGGCGCCAGGGCGCGGCGCAGAGCCGCTTCGATCTCGGGACGCTGGCGCTCGGCCTCTTCGCCAGCCTCGCGGAACACCTCCCCTGCCGGCCCCAGGGCGAGCTGGAAGCGCATGGCGTTCTCGACCGAGTCGCCCACCTCCACCGGGCCGTCGTTGCGATCGAAGCCAATATCCACGAAGCCGGCGCTTTCCAGCTGCTGTCGCACCACCTCGGGATTGGCCATCGAAAAGGGACCGGGGCCGCAGGTCCGGGCCTCCTCCCCGGGGGGCGGCAGGAAGTCGAGCACCACCTGCTTGGGCAGCCCCAGCCATGGGTTGTGCTCGATGTCGCGCCAGACGATGAACATCAGCTCACCTCCTGGCTTCAGGGCCTTGAAGATGTTGCGCATGGCGGGCACCGGATGCTCGAAGAACATCATGCCGAAACGCGAGAAGCACAGGTCGAAGTCCGCCGCGAAGGAATAACGTTCCACGTCGGCGGCCTCGAAGCGCACGTTGGTGACACCAGCGTTCTCGGCGCGGCGCCGAGCGTCCTCCAGGAAGGCCTCGACGCAGTCGATGCCCAGCACCTGGCCCTCGGGACCGGTCATCCTGGCGAGTTGGATGGCGGTGTCGCCCCAGCCACAGCCCACGTCGAGGATGCGCGAGCCCGGCGCCACCTCGAGATCCTCGAGGGGCACGCGACTGTGGAAGCTCAGGCCATTCATCAGAATGTCCTGAAAGCGATTGAACTTGTCGGCCAGGGTGTCGTTCCAGAACTCGACGTACTCGCTGGCCGGCTGGGATGCGGAAGGAATGCTCATGGCGGCCTCCCCTGGCGTGCCGGAAGGCACGGCCGGAGAATGAAAACCGCGTGTCGGCAGGTGCCCCCCGCACCTGTCGGCATCGCGGGGCGTGTCTCTTAGTTCTAGCAGGCCCACGGCGTGCCATGGGCCCAATCACCGTCCGAGCGGCTATACCAGCGGCAGGCAGACGTCCGTTACCAGTTCGTGCTCCGGCGTCTCCGGCATCAGGTTGCGGTAATGGAAGAACAGAGGGAAGTCACGCAGCTCCTCGCCGCTGTTCGGCAGCCACTCCCGATAGAGGTAGTAGGCGGCCTCGTCGAGGCGATCATGGGAGCCACGATGCCGCACCACGGCGCAGCGTCCCCCCGGTATCCACTTGTTGACGACGCCATGCTCGTTGGCCGGCACCGGGGCCGTCACCGAGCCGCACAGATCGAAGCGGAACCGCTCCGCCGGCGTGGTCGCCGGGTCGTCGTAGGCGATGCCGAGCGTCTCAGCGGTCGCCACCGGCGAGAGGCCCGTGGCCTTGCGCCATTCGATGAAGGTCTGGGCCGTGGCATTGATCAGCGCCGGGTCTCCATGGTGTTCGAGCACCGCTACCCGGGTATCCGGAAAATCGATGAGTGTGACGTCCATGTGGTGTCTCCTTTCTGGTCTGGGTAATTGGCAGGTCTGGGTCCAGGGCCGCCAATCGGCGCCCCGGCGGAATCGGGAGGGGGTCTGGCCGAACGCCTTCTTGAAGGCACGGGAAAACGACTCGGGGTTCTCGAAACCGGCCTCCAGCGCGATGTCCAGGATCGACGTCTCGGCCTCGAAGGCCAGTCGATAGGACGCCCGACGCAGCCGCCTCAGCTGGATGTAGCGGGCCACACCGATCCCCGCGTACTGCGAGAACTGGCGATGGAAGTGGTACTTCGAGAAGTTCGCCACCCGGCTCAGGCGCTCCACCGTCAGGGGTTCGCCCAGATGCTCGTCGATATGGGCGAACACCCTGTCGAAGCGCGCCGCATAGGCCGCGATCCTGATGTCCCTGTCCTTCATGGCATTCCCCTGCCCCCGATTCGCGGCCACTATAGCCCCGGGGGCGTCCGGCGATCCTGACCGATCTTGCTGAATGCCCCGCCGCGGTGATGCACCATGCCCAACGCCTCGGCTCTGCTTTCCTGACACCGCCAACGCACGGCCGCGCGCGACGGCCGGTGGCTGATACATTGGAGCTATCTTGAGTACCTGGTTGCCCCCCTCACCGATGGAGAGCAGGCCCCATGACCCTCAAGCGCCATCTTGAACTGCTGGCTTCCTACAACCAGTGGATGAACGTCAAGGTATTCGATGCCGCAAGCCGTCTTTCTCCAGAGGAACTCGCCCGGGACCGAGGCGCCTTCTTCGACTCGATCCTCGGCACCCTCAACCACATCGTGGTCGCCGACACCATCTGGCTCCAGCGCTTCGCGACTCACCCGGCCTGCGTCGACACGCTCCGCGAGATAGCGACGCTCACGACACCGACGCGCCTGGATGAAGTGATCTTCCGCGACTTTCAGGATCTCTACGGCCATCGCATATGGCTGGATGAGCGCATCATCCACTGGATCGACGGCCTTGAGGAGAGTGACCTCGACCGGGTGCTGGATTACCACAACGTCAAGGGCGTGGCGGCCAGCCGGCGCTTTTCCAGCCTGCTCTTGCACTTCTTCAACCACCAGACCCATCATCGCGGCCAGGTGACCACCCTGCTGTCGCAGGCCGGTGAGGACGTCGGCACCACCGACCTGCTGGCGCTGATTCCGGAGGCCCCGGCGAGCTGAACCGGCCAGCCTGATCGCAGCCGCCATGGCGTCAGGCCATGGACGGGTCCTCGCTGCGCACCAGCCGCGCCAGCAGGTCGGGGATCGCGGCCTCGAGGCCCTGGTCGGGCAGGACCTGGCGCAGGGCGACATGGCTGTCGCCGCTGAAGCGTTGCGGATCGTCGACGGCGGCCTGGAAGGCATTGACTACCTCGACCAGCGCCTCGGGCGTGCTGCCCACCTGCATAGCGCCGTGGACCAGCAGCGCCATGGCACCGCTGCCGCGCACCCGACGCCAGCGCTGGGCGGTGCCGACCAGCTTGCGCCCACCGATGCGCACGTTGAAGCGACCATCGCAGTAGGCGCCGGGCACCGCGCCGAGATCGGCGTTGGCTACGCCCAGCCAGCTGAGCCAGTCGCACCAGGGGTCGCCCAGGCGACGATAGCCCCACTCCAGATGCGCGGCGGAGCTGCCCACCTCGCAGCGTAACGCCAGGGCCACGTTGACCACCGCCTCGCTCTGCGGCACCGGGGTGCCACCGGTGGAACGGAACAGCAGCGGCCAGCCTTTCTCGGCCAGCTGCTCCCGCGCCTCGTCGAAGCCGTCCAGGCGCTGGTGGCGGCGGGGCATCACCAAGGCGCGATCCTGGGGCGACCAGGCCAGCCAGCCGAGCGTCATCTCGCCACGGCACACTCGCTCGAGCAGCGCTTCTTCGGCAGCGAGCCCCTCTTCCACCGAGGGGCGTTGCAGGGCCATGCTGGCGAAGTCGAGCGAATCGGTCATATGGGCTCCTGGATCGGTACGGCAGGCAGGGTTATCTGCTCGGGTTCGGAGTGTTATCAGCTCATAGAAGGGCCGCCTGCGGGCTCGCCCAGTCTAACCGAGAATGTCGACGCCCGATCAGGCGTTGTACACCACCTCCCCCAGCTCACTCACGTCATAGCCCCCCATGGCCTCGGCCTGTGCCCGAAAGCGCGGCGTGCGCGCGAAGGCCAGTAACCGCTGCAACGGCGGCTCAAAGTAGCTGCGCCGGCGCAGGGCCAGGTCGAAGGCCTCATCGTGCAGCGCCACGAAGGCGAGACCCTGGCGTCGTGCGGCGGCCTCCACGCCGAGCCCGGCATCGGCCTCGCCCTGGCGGATGGCCAGCGCCAGGTCGTCCTCGGAGCGCGAGGGATGAGCGGTCAAGGCAAGCGCCTCGGCCGACACGCCCGCCCGCGCCAGCAGCCAGGCCAGCAGCCGCTGGGCGCCGGCACCCGCCTGGCGATGGGCCAGGCGCACCCCGGGCCGGGCCAGATCCTTGATACTCCCCAGGCCCAGCGGGTTGCCCGGCTTCAGCAGCAGCCCCTGGCGCCGCCGTGCCCAGCGCACCATCACCAGGTCACGCATGCCGGCAAGCCCCAGCGCCTCGGGGCGGTTGTAGCGCCCGCTGGACGGATCGACCAGGTGCAGCCCGGCCACCATGGCCTCGCCGGCCAGCAACCGGCGCACCCCATCGCCGCTGCCGTGGCACAGGGTCGCCAGGTCGGCGCCGCTCTCGCGCAGCGCCCACTCCAGCAGCGGATCGTGGCTGCCGGCAAGCACCGCCGGCACCACACGCGCCCCGGGCATGTCACCCTCCAGGTGGCTCATCAACCACAGGTCGAGGCTCTGGCGGGGAAACAGCAGCTTGCCGGTGGCTCGGGTACAGGGAATCTGCCCCTGACGCACCAGGTCATAGACCTTGCGCGGCTTGAGGCGCAGGTAGTCGGCCGCCTCGGCGGTGGTCAGGTAGTCATGGTCCGCGCTCGTCTGGTGGGACATCGGCGCTTCCTCAGCGTCGTTCTGCTGTTCCTGGCTGCATATTTTTCAGTACTCCCTGCAGTCAGCGTAGCCAAGACACATGCTGCGGGTATCGACACGGGAATGCGCCATGCCTCAGCACGACTCTGCGCTTGCTACCGCGCTGGCCTTGATTCTCGAGCGGGACCCGACCCTGCTCGGCATCGTCGGGCTGTCGCTGCAGGTGTCACTCAGCGCGGTGATGATCGCCGCGCTGTTCGCCCTGCCGCTTGGCGCGGCCCTGGCGCTATGGCGCTTCCCGGGGCGCGGCGTGCTGGTCGTCGCCCTCAACGCGCTGATGGGCCTGCCGCCGGTGGTCGCGGGGCTGGCGGTCTACCTGCTGCTGTCGCGGGCCGGGCCGCTGGGCGAGCTCGGCCTGCTGTTCACTCCCGGCGCCATGGTGGTGGCCCAGGTGATGCTGGTGGTGCCGATCATCGCCGCGCTGACGCGTCAGCAGGTCGAGGAGCTGCATCACGAGTACCATGAGCAGCTGCGCTCGCTGGGGCTGTCCCGGGCACGGATGATCCCCACCCTGCTGTGGGACGCCCGGGTCGGCCTGCTCACCGTGGTGCTGGCCGGGTTCGGCCGCGCCAGCGCCGAGGTCGGCGCGGTGATGATCGTCGGCGGCAACATCGATGGCGTCACCCGGGTGATGACCACCGCCATCGTGCTCGAGACCAGCAAGGGCAACCTGCCCCTGGCGCTGGGGCTCGGCATCGTGCTGCTGGGGCTGGTGGCGCTGGTCAACGCGGCGGCCCACCTGCTCGGCGAGACGGCCAGGAGGCGACTCGGATGAACACCATGCTCCAGGCCGCCACCCGCGCCGAGATCGCCACGCTCTCATTCGAGGCCGTGAGTTTCGAGCACCGCGGCCAGCCGCTGCTCGCCGAGGTCTCGCTGCGCCTCGAGGGCTGCCGGCGAACCCTGGTACTCGGCCCCAACGGCGCCGGCAAGAGCCTGTTGATGCGCCTGGCCCACGGCCTGCTGACGCCGAGCCGCGGCCAGGTGCGCTGGGAAGGACCGCCGCCCCGTCAGGCGATGGTCTTCCAGCGCCCGGTGCTGCTCAAACGCTCGGCCCGGGACAACCTGCTCCATGCGCTGGCCGTCAAGGGCACGCCCTGGCGGCTGAGGCGTCTCCTGGCCGATGGCGCCCTGGCGCACTTCGGCCTCGCCGACCTTGCCCGGCGCCCCGCGCGGGTGCTGTCCGGCGGCGAGCAGCAGCGCCTGGCCCTGGCCCGGGCCTGGCTGCTGGCACCGGACATGCTGTTCCTCGACGAGCCGACCGCGGCACTGGACCCGGCCGCCATCCGCGCCGTCGAGGCGGCGGTGAACGACTTTCATCGCACCGGCACGCGCATCCTGATGAGCACCCACGATCTCCACCAGGCGCACCGCCTGGCCGATGAGGTGATCTTCCTGTGCGGCGGTCGCCTGCTCGAAAAGACTCCCGCCGAGCGATTCTTCTCGGCCCCCGCCACGCCCGAGGCGGCGGCCTTTCTGCGCGGGGAGCTGATCGGCTAGCCAATCCCGCAGACACCATCACGGAAGGAGCCTCACCATGCGCATCGCAGCCACTATCGCGTCCTTCACCACCGCCGCCGCCATCGGCCTGGTGAGCATCACGACATCCGCCTACGCCCAGGACGACACGCCCTATATCACCCTGGCCTCGACCACCTCCACCCAGAACTCCGGGCTCTTCGACGCCATCATCCCCCTATTCACCGCGGCCAGCGGCATCGAGGTACGTGTGGTCGCCGCGGGCACCGGTCAGGCCTTCGAGATCGCCCGGCGCGGCGACGCCGACAGCCTGCTGGTCCACGACACCGAGGGCGAGGAGCAATTCGTCGCCAACGGCTATGCCAGCGAGCGCGCCGATGTGATGGTCAACGACTTCGTGCTGATCGGCCCCGCCGACGATCCAGCTGACATCCGCCACGCCGAGAGCGTCACCCAGGCGTTGACGCGCATACACGATGCCGGGGCGCCCTTCGCCTCCCGAGGCGACGACAGCGGCACGAACCGTGCCGAGCTACGCCTGTGGGATGCCGCCGGCATCACCCCCGAGGGCGAGTGGTATCGCGAGCTCGGCAGCGGCATGGGAGCGACGCTGAACACCGCCGCCGGCATGGATGCCTACGTGATGTCCGACCGCGCCACCTGGGTCGCCTTCGACAACCGCCAGCACCTCGATCTGCTGTTCGAGGGCGATCCGGCGCTGTTCAACCAGTACGGCAGCCTGGTGCTATCGGCATCCAAGTCCCCCCACCTCAAGCACGAGCTGGCCCGGCAATGGCATGACTGGCTGCTCTCCGACGACGGCCAGCAGGCCATCGCCGACTTCCGGGTGAAGGGGCAGCAGCTGTTCTTTCCCAATGCCAAGCCTGATGCCCGAGCCAGCACCGCCGAATGACACGACGCCGGCCCGCCCCGTGGCGAAACGGAGCGGGCCGGCGCGTCGTCATCCCTTTTTTCTAGAGCGAGAAGCCACCGTCCACGGCGATGGCCTGCCCGGTCACGTGATCGGCACAGGACAGATAGACCGCCAGTTGCCCCATATCCTCGGGGGTCTGGGCCACGCCCTGGGGCAGCAGGGTCTTCTGATGACGCTCCCAGGACGCCTGTTCGCTCTCGCCTTCCTGGCGCCAGCGCCCGGAGAGTCCTTCCTCGCCACGCCACATGCCAGTGCCGACGATGCCCGGGCACAGGGCGTTGACCGTCACGCCCTCGGCCGCGACTTCCTTGGCCACGGCGTTGGTGAAGCCGATGACCGCGAACTTAGAGGCCGAGTAGTGCGACAGGTCGGGAAACCCCACCTTGCCGGCGATGGAGGCCACGTTGATGATGCGCCCGAATCGACGCGGCCGCATGACCGCGATCTCGGCTTGGGTGCACAAGAACACCCCCTTGGCATTGACGGCCATGACGCGATCCCACTCAGCCGCCGTCAGCTCGGCGATCGAATGGATACCGATGATGCCGGCGTTGTTGACGGCGATGTCGAGCGGACCAAGACGGTCCTCGGCCTCCTCGATCAGCCGTTGCACCGATGCCGGGTCCGAGACATCGACTCGCAGGGCGATGCTGCGCCGCCCCAGCGCCTCCACCCGGGCGGCCGTGTCACGAGCGATGTCGCCTTCCAGATCGGCGACGGCCACGTTCGCGCCGGCCTTGGCCAGCGCCGTGGCGATCCCCTGGCCGATACCGCGACCGCCGCCGGTCACCAGTGCTGTCTTGCCTGTCAGTTGCATGAGCGTTGCTCCTCTTCATCCATCACGGTGTCGTCGATGACGGTTTCCTAGACGACAGAGCGTGGAAACATGACGTCGATGGGCAAGCGAAGCCGGCGCGCGGCGGCCGGCTTCGCGATGCATTCAACTCAGGTGATTGACCTCCTGCAGGCCGTAGACGGGGGTGGGAATGCCTTCCAGGCGCGCCTTGAGCTGCAGCGCCAGGTAGTGGGAGTAGTGGCGAGACTGGTGCAGGTTGCCGCCGTGGAACCATAGCGCCTGCTGCTGGGTGGGCTTCCACATGTTGCGCAGCTCGCCCTCCCAGGGTCCCGGATCCTTGGGCGTGTCGGAGCCGAGCCCCCAGCACTTGCCGACCCGGTCGGCGACTTCCTGGGAAATGATGCGGGCCGCCCAGCCGTTCATCGAGCCGTAGCCGGTGGCGTAGACGATCAGGTCCGCGGGCAGCTCCGAGCCGTCGGTCAGCGTCACCGAGCGCGGATTGATGCATTCGATGCCGACGCCGCTGCGCAGCTTGATGTCGCCGTTGGCGACCAGGTCGCAGGCCCCGACGTCGATGTAGTAACCGGAACCGCGCCGCAGGTACTTGAGGAACAGCCCGGAGTCGTCCGCACCGAAGTCGAGCAGGAAGCCCGCCGCCTCGAGTTTGCGGTAGAAGTCGGCATCACGCTCGCGAATCGCGTCGAAGGCCGGCCGCTGGAAGTCCGGCAGCACCTTGTAGGGAATCGAAGCGAAGATCAGGTCGGCCTTGTCGTGATCGATGCCGTTCTGCAGCGCCTGTTCGGAATACAGCGGGCCAAGCGCTTCTTCCATCAGCGAGTCGGACTTCACGACATGGGTGGAGGAGCGCTGCAGCATGGTCACGTCGGCGTCGTGCTCCCAGAGCGCCGCGCAGATATCGTGAGCGGAGTTGTTCGAACCCACCACGACGACCTTCTTGCCGCGATAGGCGTCCGGCCCGGGATGCTGGCTGGAGTGCTGCTGCTCGCCCTCGAAGGTCTCGGCACCGGGGAACTGGGGCACGTTGGGCATGCCGGACATGCCGGTTGCCAAGACCAGCTGCTTCGGCCGCAGGGTGATCCGCTCGCCGTCGCGGTTGACCTCGACCACCCACTCGCCGCTGGCCTCGTCATAGCGGGCGCCTTCGCACTCGGTGGAGCTCCAGTAGTTGAGCTCCATCACCTTGGTGTACATCTCCAGCCAGTCGCCGATCTTGTCCTTCGGCGCGAACACCGGCCAGTTCTCGGGGAAGGGAATGTACGGCAGGTGGTCGTACCAGACGGGATCGTGCAGACACAGCGACTTGTAGCGATTGCGCCAGGAATCGCCGGCCCGCGGATTCTTCTCGATCACGATGGTCGGCACGTTCAGCTGCTTCAGCCGTGCGGCCAGCCCGATGCCGCCCTGCCCGCCACCGATGATCACGCAGTAAGGCTGGCGCTCGTAGCCCAGCTCGGCCTCCTCGCGCTGGCGCGCCTCGAGCCAGGTCTCGCGCTGCTTGTTGGCACCGTGCTCGGCGCCCTTGGGCCGGTTCTCACCGCGGGGCTCGGGGAAGTCCTTGAGCTCGCGCATGGCGGTCAGCAGCGTCCAGCACTTGCCGTCCTTCAGGCGCACCAGCCCCTTGCCCCTCGCCTCGGCGGTCTCGAAGGCCAGCCAGGCCTCGATGACGCCATCGGCCTCGGTGGCCTCGCCCTCCAGGTGCCAGCGGCCGGGCCGGACGGTATCCAGGGTGGCCTCGAGCATGGCCCGGATCTCGTCCTGGCCCTCCAGCGTCTTGAGGTTCCAGGTGAAAGCGACCAGGTCCCGCCAGTAGCATTCCTCGCCGAACAGCGTCAGGGCGCCCGCGAGATGGCGATGCTCGAGGGCGGCGGCGAAATCGTCCAGCCACTGCTGGGCCAGTTGAGTTGGCGTGGGTGTCGTCATGACGGTGATCCTCTTGTTGTTTTGTTGCTATCGGCTCTGGCAACGAGCCATCGGGATGACACGCCAAGGCCCAGCAGGAACCGTGCCAGCCCGGGAAGGTCACGAACCTGGCCACGCAACTATCTGAAAAACAATGAAGACCTCACCATCCAGTAGCGTGGCAAGAGCATCTCTGCATCCCCCCAACGTGACAGCTGTCACCCGTACGCCCCTCCGGGCCGCGTTACACCTGTAACGCCCCGACCAAGGGCGAAGCCGACATCGATTGACTCCCGTCCGTGGCGGCATAGGCTGACAAGAGCACGCCCGATCATCACAAGAGCCGCCGGCCAGGCGGCCCAACGGAGGCAGACGTGGCTCTGCACGCCGAGCAACGCCAGCACATCGAGACCCTGATCCGACTCGGCGAAGGCCGCGACGCCGAACCGTTCGGCTATCGGGACGTGATTCAGCGCTCGTGGCAACGCTGCCTGGGCGAATACCGACTGGACCCCGGCCGGCCGCGCCCGGTGCGCGTCCTGACCCAACAGGCGCTGCGCGACCATCAGGAACCGGTGGACGAACTGCTGCACGTGGCCAGGGCCGGCGTCGACCGCCTCTTCGGCCAGGTCGCCCAGCTCGGCTATGTGCTGCTGCTCACCGATCGTCGCGGCATCACCGTGGCCTTTCGCGGCCACGGCGAACAGGACCGCGCCCTGCGCCGAGCCGGCCTCTACCTGGGCGCCGACTGGGACGAACGCTACGCCGGCACCTGCGCCGTGGGCACCTGCCTCCACGACGGACAGGCCATCACCTGCCACCAGAGCGAACACTTCGACGCGACTCACATCGCCCTGACCTGCACGGCGGCGCCGATCACCGATCCCCAGGGACGGGTGATGGCGGTGCTGGACATCTCCGCCTTGCAGTCGCCGCGCTCCCAGGAGAGCCAGACCTTCGCCCTGGCGCTGGTCAACCTCTACGCGCGGATGATCGAGGACGCCTACTTCCTGCATCGCTACCGGGACTGCCTGATCCTGCGCTACGACACCGCTCGGGAGTTCGTGCACCTCAACGGCCGCGGACTGATCGCCATCGAGGAGGACGGCAGCGTGATCGCCGCCAACCACGGAGGGCGCGCCCTGATCGACGAGCACCTGCGCCGCTGGCCGCCCTGGTCCGCGGACTGGCGTCCCGGAGCGACCCAGCTGTTCGACGCCGAGCTCGGCGACCTGCTGGGCATCCCCGGCTCGGGCGAGGACCAGATCCGTGCGTTTCGAGCGCGGGCCAACGACACCACCTGCTTCGTTACCTTGCTCGAGCCGCGGGGTCGCCCGCCGGCCGACCGAGCCGCGCGTGAGGAAGCCCCCACGCCGGTGCCGGCCCTGGACCGGCTCGCCGCCGACGACCCGGCGATGCACCGCGTGCTCAAGCTGGCCCGCCGCCTGCGCCATGAGGACGTCAGCGTGCTGATCAGCGGCGAGACCGGCACCGGCAAGGAAGTACTGGCCCGCGCCCTCCACGACAGCGGCAAGCGCGCCGACAAGCCCTTCGTGGCGGTGAACTGCGCCGCCATTCCCGAATCGCTGATCGAGAGCGAGCTGTTCGGCTACCTGCCCGGCGCCTTCACCGGCGGGCGCGCCAAGGGCATGCGCGGGCTCATCCAGCAGGCCGACGGCGGCACCCTGTTCCTCGACGAGATCGGCGACATGCCGCTACCGCTGCAGACCCGCCTGCTGCGGGTGCTGGCCGAGCGTGAGGTGATGCCGCTCGGCGCCGAGACGCCGGTGAAGGTCGATATCCGGGTCGTTACCGCCACCCACCGCGACATGGCCGAACTGATCGCCGCCGGCCGCTTCCGCGAAGACCTCTACTACCGACTCAACGGCGCCCAGCTGCGGCTACCCGCCCTGCGCGAGCGCGCCGACCGTCACCACGTGATTCGCTGCGTGCACGCCGCCTTGCAGGAGGAACGCGGCCAGGTCTGGCACCTGCGGGCCGACGCCGTGAGTGCCCTGCTGGCCTACTCCTGGCCCGGCAACGTCCGTCAGCTCAAGAACGCCATCGCCTTCGCCATGGCCACCGCCGAGCGCGACGAGATCACCCTGCACGATCTCCCGGAGGAGTGTCAGGCCGGCGCCGCGCCGTCCCTGCTGGTCACGACTCACACCTCGCCCGCCCTCGAGCCCGCAGCGTCGGAGGATGGCCAGGCACTGCTCGAGCTGCTGCAACGCTCGGCCTGGAACGTCAGCCGGGTAGCACGGGAATTGGGCGTCTCGCGGCCCACCGTCTATCGCCGCATGCGCCGACACGGCCTGGTGGCGCCCAATCATCAACCCGCCTCGTAAAGAGTGCAGGTCGAAGAGTGACGATATAGTGGCGGCCCGCAGGCACCGCCCTGCCCCCACCACGGCGTACTGATGTCTTTTCGCCCTCTTGCTGCTCCCATCTTGCTTCTATGCTCAAGGCATACGGCTCCGTGGCTGCGACCTTGGTCTAGCCATTCAAAAGCTGCACTTTACGTCAACGTAAACCTATCCTAGGCTAGCCACATCGCCTCAACGGCCAACCTGACACACTACGGGAGATCGCCATGCACGCCCCCTACGCGCCCCTCGACTTCGGCCTGGCCGACGAACTCAACATGCTGCGCGATCACGTCAACGCCTTCGCCCGCGACGAGATCGCCCAGCGCGCCGCCGAGATCGACGAGCAGAACGCCTTCCCCAACGATCTGTGGCAGAAGTTCGGCGACATGGGCCTGCTCGGCATCACCGTGCCCGAGGAAGACGGCGGCAGCGGCATGGGCTATCTGGCCCACTGCATCGCCATGGAGGAAATTTCCCGGGCCAGCGCTTCGGTGGGGCTCTCCTACGGCGCCCACTCCAACCTGTGCGTGAACCAGCTCAAGCTCAACGGTAATGCCGAGCAGAAGGCCAAGTACCTGCCCAAACTGATCAGCGGCGAGCACGTCGGCGCACTGGCCATGTCCGAGCCCGGCGCCGGCTCCGACGTGGTGTCCATGAAGCTGCGCGCCCGGCAGGACGGCGACCGCTTCATCCTCAACGGCAACAAGATGTGGATCACCAACGGCCCAGACGCCGACGTGCTGGTGGTCTATGCCAAGACCGACCCGGACGCCGGCTCCAAGGGCATTACCGCCTTCATCATCGAGAAGGGCATGCCCGGGTTCTCCACCGCCCAGAAGCTCGACAAGCTGGGTATGCGCGGCTCCAACACCTGCGAGCTGGTGTTCGAGGACTGCGAGGTGCCGGCGGAGAACGTGCTCGGCGAGCTCAACAAGGGCGCACGGGTGCTGATGAGCGGGCTCGACTTCGAGCGTACCGTTCTGGCCGCCGGCCCCATCGGCATCATGCAGGCCGCCATGGACGTGGTGGTACCCTACATCCACGAGCGCAAGCAGTTCGACCAGGCGATCGGCGAGTTCCAGCTGGTGCAGGGCAAGATCGCCGACATGTACACCACCCTGAACGCCTGCCGCGCCTACCTCTACGCCGTGGCCGGCGCCTGCGACCGCGGCCAGACGTCCCGCAAGGACGCCGCCGGGGTGATCCTCTACTGCGCCGAGAAGGCCACCCAGGTGGCGCTGGACGCCATCCAGCTGCTCGGCGGCAACGGCTACATCAACGAGTACCCCACCGGGCGACTGCTGCGCGACGCCAAGCTCTACGAGATCGGCGCCGGCACCAGCGAGATCCGGCGCATGCTGATCGGCCGCGAACTGTTTAACGAATCAAAATAAGCTGGAAGCTGAAAGCGTGAAGCTGGAAGAGTTTAAGCCCCTGATTGAGTGGTTTTTCTTCAAGCTTCCGACTTCAAGCTTCAAGCTTTTATCCCGGAGGGATAAATGAGCGTTCTGACGTCCCAGATCAATCCCCGCAGCGAGGGCTTCCAGGCCAACGATGCGGCGATGCGCGCCGAGGTCGGCAAGCTGCGCGAGCTGACCGCCGCCATCGCCCAGGGCGGCGGCGACAAGGCCCGCATCCGCCACGAGTCCCGCGGCAAGCTGTTCGTGCGCGACCGCATCGATCACCTGCTCGACGAGGGCTCGCCGTTCCTCGAGTTCTCGGCGCTGGCCGCCCATGAGGTCTACGACAGCTCGGTGCCCGCCGCCGGCGTGGTCACCGGCATCGGCCGAGTGTCCGGCGTGGAGTGCGTGATCGTCGCCAACGACGCCACGGTCAAGGGCGGCACCTACTTCCCGCTGAGCGTGAAGAAACACCTGCGCGCCCAGGAGATCGCCCGCAAGCATCGCCTGCCCTGCCTCTACCTGGTGGACTCCGGTGGCGCCTTCCTGCCCCGCCAGGATGAGGTATTTCCGGACCGCGACCACTTCGGGCGCATCTTCTACAACCAGGCCAACCTCTCCGCCGAGGGCATCCCGCAGATCGCCGTGGTGATGGGCTCCTGCACCGCCGGCGGCGCCTACGTGCCGGCCATGGCCGACGAGTCGATCATCGTCAAGGAACAGGGCACCATCTTCCTCGGCGGTCCGCCGCTGGTGAAGGCCGCCACCGGCGAGTCGATCAGCGCCGAGGACCTGGGCGGCGCCGACGTCCACGCCAAGAAGAGCGGCGTGGCCGACCACTACGCCGAGAACGACGCCCACGCCCTGCAGCTCGCCCGCCGCTGCGTGGCGCGGCTCAACTGGCAGAAGCGTGGCCAGTTGGCCATGGCCGAGCCCAAGCCGCCGCGCCTCGATCCCGAGGAGCTCTACGGCATCGTCGGCACCGACCTCAAGAAGCCCTTCGAGGTACGCGAGGTGATCGCCCGCATCGTCGACGACTCGGCCTTCGACGAGTTCAAGCGCTACTACGGCGACACCCTGGTCACCGGCTTCGCGCATATCCACGGCCATCCGGTGGGCATCGTCGCCAACAACGGCGTGCTGTTCTCGGAGAGCGCGGTCAAGGGCGCGCACTTCATCGAGCTGTGTGCCCAGCGCAAGATCCCGCTGGTGTTCCTGCAGAACATCACCGGTTTCATGGTTGGCTCGAAGTACGAGCATGAAGGCATCGCCAAGCACGGTGCCAAGCTGGTGACCGCCGTGGCCTGCGCCAAAGTGCCCAAGTTTACCGTGCTGATCGGCGGCAGCTTCGGCGCCGGCAACTACGGCATGTGCGGCCGCGCCTATGACCCCAACCTGCTGTTCATGTGGCCCAACGCGCGCATTTCGGTGATGGGCGGCGAACAGGCCGCCGGGGTGCTGGCCCAGGTCAAGCGCGAGCAGATCGAACGCGAGGGCAACGACTGGAGCGCCGAGGACGAGGCCACCTTCAAGCGCCCGATCCGCGACCAGTACGAGCACCAGGGCCACCCTTACTATGCCAGCGCCAGGCTGTGGGACGACGGCGTCATCGACCCGGCCCAGACCCGCGATGTGCTGGGGCTGTCGCTGGCCGCCGCCATGAACGCCGAGGTCGAGGAAACCCGCTTCGGCGTGTTCAGGATGTAGTCCCCTTGCTGCGCAAGGGAGCCGGAAGCTCGAAGCTCTAAGCTGGAAGTCACCACCGCACACCCCGGAAGCAAGTTAGTGGCGCTTCTTCCAGCTGCCAGGCGCGAAGCGCCGCTCTTCCAGCTTTCAGCTAACGAAAGAGGTCTGCCATGTCACAGACAAGCTTCTCAAGACTCGATATCGACGACCGCGGGGTCGCCTGGCTGACGCTGGAGCGCCCGGAGGTCCACAACGCCTTCGACGACCACCTGATCGCCGAGCTCAACGATCACCTGCGCCGTGTCGGTGAGCTCGCCCATCGCGGCGAGGTGCGGGTGCTGGTGCTGGGCTCGGAGGGCAAGAGTTTCTCGGCCGGCGCCGACCTGAACTGGATGAAGCGCATGGTCGACTACGACTTCGAGGACAACCTCGCGGACTCCCGCGAGCTCTCGGCGCTGATGCACGGCCTGGACACCCTGCCCTGCCCCACCGTGTGCCGCGTGCAGGGTGCCACCTTCGGCGGGGCCGTGGGCCTGGCCGCCTGCTGCGACCTGGTCGTCGCCTCCGAGAAGGCCAGGTTCTGCCTCTCCGAGGTGCGGATCGGCCTGTCGCCGGCGGTGATCAGCCCCTACGTGCAGCGCGCACTCGGCAGCCGCCAGATGCGCCGCTACGCCCTGACCGCCGAGATCATGGACGCCGCCACCGCCGAGCGCCTGGGCCTGGTCCATCGCCTGGTGGCACCGGACGAGCTGGACGCCGCCGTCGACGCCATGGTCGACACCCTGCTCGCCACCTCACCTCAGGCCAGCCGCGCCACCAAGGCGCTGCTCGCCGAGGTGGCCCGCGACCCCGACAGCAACGCCACCCGCGACCACACCTGCCGCATCATCAGCGAGCTGCGGGTGAGCCACGAGGGCCAGGAGGGCCTGGCCAGTTTCTTCGAGAAACGCCGCCCCGCCTGGGCCCCCGACGACCCATCGAACACGGAGCGCCAGAAATGACCCGGACGACCTCCCCCGACGCCCAGCGCTTCGACACCCTGCTGGTCGCCAACCGCGGCGAGATCGCCTGCCGCGTGATGCGCACCGCCCGCCGCATGGGCCTGCGCACCGTGGCGGTCTACTCCGACGCCGACGCCAACGCCCGCCACGTGCGCGAGGCCGACGAGGCCGTGCGCCTGGGCCCGGCCGCCGCCCGCGAGAGCTACCTGAACCTGGAAGCCGTGGTCGAGGCCGCGCGGCGCACCGGCGCCGGCGCCATACACCCCGGCTACGGCTTCCTCTCCGAGAACGGTGCCTTCGTCGAAGCCCTGGACGCCGCCGGTATCACCTTCGTCGGCCCGCCCGCCTCGGCCATCGCCGCCATGGGCGACAAGTCCGCCGCCAAGGCTCGCATGCATGACGCCGGCGTGCCCCTGGTGCCCGGCTACCACGGCGAAGGCCAGGACGACGCCCTGCTGCGCAACGAGGCCGATCGCATCGGCTATCCGGTGCTGCTCAAGGCCAGCGCTGGCGGCGGCGGCAAGGGCATGCGCGTGGTCGAGTCCTCAGACGGCTTCCAGGCCGCCCTGGACGGCTGCCGCCGCGAGTCGCGGTCCGCCTTCGGCGACGACCGCATGCTGATCGAGAAGTACCTGGTGCAGCCGCGCCACGTCGAGGTCCAGGTGTTTTGCGACGCCCACGGCAACGGCGTCTACCTGTTCGAGCGCGACTGCAGCGTGCAGCGCCGCCACCAGAAGGTGCTCGAGGAGGCCCCTGCCCCGGGCATGACCGAAGAACTGCGCCGCGAGATGGGCGAGGCCGCCGTGCGCGCCGCTCGGGAGATCGGCTACGTGGGCGCCGGGACGGTGGAATTTCTCCTGGACGTGGATGGCTCTTTCTACTTCATGGAGATGAACACCCGCCTGCAGGTGGAGCACCCGGTCACCGAGATGATCACCGGCCAGGACCTGGTGGAGTGGCAGCTACGCGTGGCCATGGGCGAGCGACTGCCTCTCGCTCAGGATGAACTGACGATCACCGGCCACAGCTTCGAGGCGCGTCTCTATGCCGAGGACCCGGAGCAGGACTTCCTGCCCGCCACCGGCACCCTGAACTGCTTCGGCATGGACCTCGACGGCGCCGGCCTCGAAGCGAAGCGTGTAAGGTTGGACAGCGGCGTGGAGACCGGCGATGTCGTCTCCATGCACTACGACCCCATGCTCGCCAAGCTGATCGTGCATGGCGACGACCGCGCCCAGGCGCTGGCCACCCTCAACCGTGCGCTGGCCGCCCTGGACGTGCGCGGCGTGGTCACCAACCGCGGCTTCCTGCAGCGCCTGGCCACCCATCCGGACTTCCGCGACGCCAAGCTGGATACCCGCTTCATCGAGCGCCACGAGGACACGCTGTTCGCCGAACGCCGGGTGGCCCCGGAGGAGTACGCCGCCGCGGCGCTGATCGGCCTGCACCAGCTGGCCCGGGAGTGCGAGAGCGACTCGCCCTGGGACCGCCACGACGGCTTCCGCCTGAACGCCCCTCACACCATCCGCATCGCCCTGTGCGCGCCCGAACTTTCTCAAGGGCCAGCACAAGACACCGACGATGCCGAGAGCGTGACGGTGGTCGAAGGCAAGCGCGAGGGCCAAGGCTCGCCCTGGCAGCTGACACTGAACGGCCAGGACCTGTCCGCCACCTATGCCGCCACCCTGGAGCCGCTGGAAGGCGACGCCGTGGGGGTGACCCTCGACGGCCATCGCCGCCGGATCCAGACACGTCGCGACGACAATGTGGTGGTGATGGTCGACCCGCAGCGCGAGACCCGGCTGTTCTGGCGGCGCATCGATGCCATCGACCACGGCCACCACGAGGCCGAATCCACCCTCACCGCACCCATGCACGGCACCGTGGTGGCACTGCTGGTGGAAGCCGGCGCCCGGGTGGAGAAAGGCATGCCGCTGATGGTCATGGAAGCCATGAAGATGGAGCACACCATGACCGCCCCCGCCGACGGCCACGTGGAAAGCTTCCACTTCGCCGCCGGCGACACGGTCGGCCAGGGCGACGTACTGCTGGCGTTTGCCGCGGACGAATAGAGGTTCGAGGTTCGAGGTTCGAGGTTCGAGGTTCGAGGTTCGAGGTTCGAGGTTCGAGGTTCGAGGTTCGAGGTTCGAGGTTCGAGGTTCGAGGTTCGAGGTTCGAGGTTCGAGGTTCGAGGTTCG
>NZ_JBIEKH010000010.1:0-168352 GCF_043496985.1 Halomonas sp. B23F22_20 | reverse complement strand
CGGCCAGCCGGCGGCGGTGGTCGTCCGCCGAGCCGTGGGAGAAGTTGAGGCGCACCACGTCGACGCCGGCGGCGATCATCGCCTCCAGCACGCCCTCCCGGTCGCTGGCGGGGCCCAGGGTGGCGACAATCTTGGTGCGGCGAACCGGCTCGTGGATCGGGGCATGGGGCGGCAGTGTCATGAGCTCCTCGGCAGTACCAGGATGGCACGAAAGTCGTTGACGTTGGTGCGCGTCGGCCCGGTCACGATCAGGTCGTCGAGCGCTTCGAAGAAAGTATAAGCGTCATTGCGTGACAGATAGGCGTCCGGGTCAAGGCCCAACGCCTGCATGCGTGCCCAGCAGCCAGGATCGAAGATCGCGCCGGCGTTGTCCTCGGAACCGTCGATGCCGTCGGTGTCGATAGCCAGAGCGTGGATGCCCTCGGCCCCCTGGAGGGTCGAAAACAGTCCCAGCAAATACTCGACGTTGCGTCCACCGCGTCCGTCGCCGCGGACCGTCACGCTGGTCTCGCCGCCGGACAGGATCACCAGCGGCCGCGTCAGGCCGTCCTGGGCGGAGAGCGCCATGCGCCCCTGGGCCCGGCCAAGCTCGCGGGCTTCGCCTTCCAGATCGTCGCCCAGCAGCCGCACCTCGACACCCTCGTCTTCGGCAGACTCGCGGGCCGCGGCCAGGGCGTCGCAGGCGCGGGCCAGGATCTCGCTCTCGTCCCGGGCGAAGCCGGGGTCGGCGGGGCGCGGCGCCTCGGTATTGGCCTCGAGCTGGTGACGCACCGCGTCGGAGATCTCGATGTCGTAGCGTTTGAGGATCGCCAGTGCCTCGGCCGGGGTGCTGGCATCGGGCAATGTCGGGCCGGAGGCGATCAGCGAGGCCTCGTCGCCGGGCACGTCGGAGATCAGCCAGGTCAGCACCCGGGCCGGGTGGGCGGCGGCGGCCAGGCGTCCGCCCTTGATCGCCGACAGGTGGCGGCGCACGGTGTTGATCTCGCGGATCGGCGCACCGCTTCTCAGCAGCGCCTTGTTGATGGCCTGCTTCTTGGCCAGCGGGATGCCCGGCGCCGGCAGCGTCATCAGCGCCGAACCGCCACCGGAGATCAGCGCGATGACCAGGTCGTCCTCGCCGAGGTCCTCGACGGCCTCGAGCATGCGACGAGCGGCCTTCTCGCTCAGGTCGTCGGGCATCGGGTGCGAGGCCTCGAGGACCTCGATATGGCGACACTCGGCACCCTGACCTTGAGGACCATGGCCGTAGCGGGTCACCACCAGGCCGGACAGCGGCGCCTCGGGATGGCGCGCCTGCCAGGCGCGCTCCAGGGCGGCCGCCATGGCGGCCGCCGCCTTCCCGGCCCCTACCACCAGGGTGCGGCCGGCCGGGGGATCGGGCAGCCGGTCGGGCAACAGCGTGTCGGGATGCACGGCCGAGACCGCGGTCTCGCCGAGCCGCTTCAGCCAGGCACGCGCCGCCTCGGGCCGCTCGCGGGAAAGCAGGGGGGAAAGGGCATTCATTCGGGGGTCTCCTTAACAAAAGGGCCCGGTGACGAGCCTGGGGTCTACAGGGGAAGACTCAACACCGGGCAAAGGACCGTCAAGCGACGGTCCAGGTAGACGACGACCCGACGCCTACCATCAGGGAGCAGTCACCTCCCCTGTCCCCCGCCGACCGTCGCCCGACGGCCGGCGGGACGGACTCAGCGGCTGCCGATCTCGTGATCGGCGAGCTGTTCCAGGGCACGGGCGATGCCGGCGTGGTCCCAATCGGCGCCGCCGTGGGCGACGCAGGCCTGGAACAGCTGCTGGGCATTGGCGGTACCGGGCAGCGCGACGTTGAGGCTGCGCGCGCCCTCCAATGCCAGGTTGAGGTCCTTCTGATGCAGCTTGATCTTGAAGCCGGGATCGAAGGTGCGGTTGATCATACGCTCGCCGTGGACGTCGAGGATCTTCGACTGGGCCAGGCCGCCGAGCAGCGACTCGCGAACCTTGGCCACGTCGGCGCCGGCCTTGGAGGCGAACAGCAGCCCCTCGGAGACCGCCTCGATGGTCAGGGCGACGACGATCTGGTTGGCCACCTTACAGGTCTGGCCGGCACCCTGGTCACCGATGTGGGTGATGGTCTTGCCCATGATCTCGAGCAGCGGCTTGGCGCGCTCGAAGCCTTCCGGGGTGGCGCCGACCATGATGGTCAGGGCGGCATTGATGGCACCGCCCTCGCCGCCGGAGACCGGGGCGTCGACGTACTCGCCGCCGGCGTCCTGGATGCGCTTGGCGAACTCCTGGGTGGCCAGCGGGGCGATCGAACTCATGTCGATCACCAGGGTGCCGGGCTTGAGGCCCTCGATGACGCCGCCCTCGCCGAACAGCACCTCTTCGACGTCAGGGGTGTCAGGGACGATGGTGATGATCACTTCGGAGGCCTCGGCGACCGCCTTGGGATTATCGAGTTCCTGCATACCCTTGGAGGCCAGGGTCTCGTCCAGGGTGCCACGCTTGACGGTGGTCAGTTCGTGGCCGGCGTCCATCAGGTGACCCGCCATGGGACGGCCCATGATGCCCAGGCCAATAAAACCGATCTTGCTCATGATGATTCTCCTGTCACTTGCGTGATGCGTCGCATCGTCTCTTGATCTTTCCAGGTGCGAAACGCGTTACGGGCTCGAGATACCGAGCACAGTCGCGTTTCAGCGAACGCTATCCAGCCAGCCAAGACCTTCCTGGGTCGACCCGGCCGGCTTGTACTCGCAGCCGATCCAGCCCTGGTAGCCCAGGCGATCGAGGTGGCCGAACAGGAAGGGATAGTTGATCTCGCCGGTGCCCGGCTCGTGGCGCCCCGGGTTGTCGGCCAGCTGGACGTGGGCGATGCGATCGAGGTGCTTCTCGATGGTCGGCGCCAGGTCCCCTTCCATGATCTGCATGTGATAGATGTCGTACTGCAGCTTCAGGTTGTCGCTGCCCACCTCGTCGAAGATCGCCAGCGCCTGAGCGGTGCGATTGAGGAAGAAGCCCGGAATGTCGCGGGTGTTGATCGGCTCGGCGATCAACAGGATGCCCGCGGCCTTGAGCTTCTCGGCGGCGAAACGCAGGTTGTCGACCAGCGTCTTGCGAGCCTCGTCGTCGCTCACGCCCTGCGGCTGGATGCCGGCCAGGCAGTTGACCTGGGTGTTGCCGAGCACCTTGGCGTACTCGATGGCGCGATCGACGCCGGCGCGGAACTCCTCGACGCGGTCCGGATGGCAGGCGATGCCGCGCTCGCCGGCGCCCCAGTCGCCGGCCGGCAGGTTGAACAGTACCTGGGTCAGGTCATTGTCATCGAGGCGCTGGCGGATCTCGGCGGCCTCGAAATCGTAGGGGAAGAGATATTCCACGCCCTTGAAACCGGCCTTGGCGGCGGCCTCGAAGCGGTCGAGGAAATCGACCTCGGTGAACAGCATGCTGAGATTGGCGGCAAACTTGGCCATGTGAATCTCCCTGTGTCTTCTCGTGTATGTCAGCGTACTTCTCGAGCCGCCCGGCCGCCGGTCCCCACCGGTGGCCGGGCGACGACCATGCTCAGCGCAGGGCGGCGATGGAGCTCGGCGCGTCTGCCTCGTTCTCGGCCAGCGCCTCGAACTCGTTGACAGTGCTCAAATCCTTGCCGCTCATCGAGATGTTGGTGACTCGCTCGAGAATCACCTCCACCACGACCGGCACCTTGTGCTGATCCTTGAGCTGCTTGGCCTGCTCCAGCGCCGGGGCGATTTCCTCGGGGTCGGTAACGCGGATCGCCTTGCACCCCAGGCCCTCGACCACGGACACGTGGTCCACGCCGTAGCCGTTGATCTCCGGGCAGTTGATGTTCTCGAACGACAGCTGCACCTGATAGTCCATGTCGAAGCCTCGCTGGGCCTGACGGATCAGCCCCAGGTAGGAGTTGTTCACCAGCACGTGGATGTAGGGCAGGTTGAACTGCGCGCCCACCGCCAGCTCTTCGATCATGAACTGGAAGTCATAGTCGCCGGAAAGCGCCACGATGTCCGCCTCCGGATCGGCGCGACGCACGCCGAGCGCGGCCGGAATGGTCCAGCCCAGCGGACCCGCCTGGCCGCAGTTGATCCAGTGGCGCGGCTTGTAGACGTGCAGGAACTGGGCGCCGGCGATCTGCGACAGGCCGATGGCCGTCACGTAGCGGGTGTTCTTGCCGAACGCCTTGTTCATTTCCTGATAGACGCGCTGGGGCTTGACCGGCGTTTCCTTGAAATCGGTCTTGCGCAGCATGGTGCGCTTGCGCTCCTGGCACTCCTCGGCCCACTGGCTGCGATCCTTCAGCTTGCCCTCGGCCTTCCACTCCTTGGCCACTTCGACGAACAGCTCCAGGGCCGCCTTGGCATCGGACACGATGCCGAGGTCCGGGCCGAAGATGCGGCCGATCTGGAACGGCTCGATGTCGACGTGAACGAACTTGCGGCCTTCGGTGTAGGTGGCCAGATCGCCGGTGTGGCGGTTGGCCCAGCGGTTGCCGATCCCCATCACGAAGTCGGCTTCGAGCATGGTGGCATTACCGTAGCGGTGCGAGGTCTGCAGCCCCACCATGCCGGCCATCAGCTTGTGATCGTCGGGAATGGTGCCCCAGCCCATCAGCGTCGGGATGACCGGCACGCCGGTGATCTCGGCAAACTCGGTGAGCAGGTCGCTGGCATCGGCGTTGATGATGCCGCCCCCGGCCACCAGCAGCGGCTTGTCGGCCTCGTCGAGCATGCCCAGCGCCTTCTCGACCTGGGCACGGGTCGCGGCCGGCTTGTAGCCCGGCAGCGGCTCATAGGTGTCCGGATCGAACTCGATCTCGGTCATCTGGACGTCGATCGGCAGGTCGAGCAGCACCGGGCCCGGACGCGAACTACGCATGATCTGGAAGGCTTGCTGGAAGGCACGCGGCACCTGGGCCGGCTCGCGCACGGTGATGGCCCACTTGGTGACCGGGCCGGCGATGGCCTGGATGTCGACTGCCTGGAAGTCTTCCTTGTGCAGCTTGCTGGCCGGCGCCTGGCCGGTGATGCACAGGATCGGGATGGAGTCAGCAGAAGCGGAGTACAGACCGGTGATCATGTCGGTGCCGGCCGGCCCCGAGGTGCCGATGCACACGCCGATGTTGCCCGGCTGGGTGCGGGTGTAGCCCTCGGCCATGTGCGAGGCGCCTTCGACATGGCGTGCCAGGACGTGATCCACGCCCCCGACCTTGCGCATGGCGGCATAGAAGGGGTTGATAGCGGCGCCGGGCAGGCCGAAGGCAACATCAACGCCTTCCTTCCGGAGCACGTGAACGGCAGCTTCCGCGGCAGTCATACGAGCCATGACGAATCCTCCAGTGACGGGTTCTATTTTTTGGAAAATATTTCTGTATACAGAGACTAGACCCGTACCGAGAGCGTCGTCAACACTTTTTGGAAAACATTTCCAACCTTATATCTTCAAAAAAATACCCAAGCCATATCAGTAGCTTGGGATATTGGAAAATTTATCCACAAATTCAATGATCGCGACGCCAGACGCCATACCTCCGAAGGGGTAGGCACCGGCCCGGGCGAGCCGCGCTCGTATACCCTCAGGGGGTGAGGCGCAGGCTCGCTTCGCCGATACCGGCGAAGACCAGCCGGGCCCGCTGGCCGGCGAGCATCTCCACCACCCCGTCGAAGGTCCCCGTGGTGATCACCTCGCCGGCGGCGAATCCCTCGCCGTCCCGGGCGATGCGAGCATTGACCGCTTCCACCAGCAGCGCGGCCGGATCGCCGCCGGGATGGCCACCCCGGCCGGCCAGGGCCTCCCGGCCGTCGAGGGTCAGCCGGTACTCGGCATCAACCATCTGGTCGAGCGCCCCGGGCGCGATGCCACTGCCGAGCACGAAGCCGCCATGGCTCAGGCCGTCCGCCAGTTGCCACAGGGGCGGTACCTCGGGCCAAGCGTCGAAACGACTGTCGACCAGCTCGATGGCGGCATGCAGGCCATCGACCCGGGTGGCGATCTCGGCCAGGGTGTAGGGCGCCTCGCGGGCCGGGATGTCCTCGCCGAGCACCACGGCGAGCTCCGGCTCGAGGAACACCACATAGTGGTTGCGGCGCCGAACGCTCCCGGGCGAGGCCTGGTTGCGCTCGGCGAACAGCCGGGAATAGCGCGGCGTCTCGCCGCGCACGATGCCGCCCAGCTTCCAGCCGGCATGGGTGCCCAGGGTCGCGGAGACCCGCTCTTGGATGGCGTAGGCGTCGGCCTCCTCGGCCAGTGGAATTTCGCGGGGCACCGGAATCGCTCGCCCCTCGCGGTGGGCGGCGATCAGGCGCTCGGCGCCGGCACTGATGATCTCGTCGCGTGTCATGCTCAGAACCCCTTGGCCGCGCCGCGCGGCCGCGCCGGCTGTGGCCTGTCGCACTTCAGGAACTGCCCATGGCCCGGCTCGGCAACGGGCCGGCCGTCCCGCGAGACCATCTCTCCCCGACACAGGGTCAGCACCGGCTTGCCGGTGAGCTCCAGCCCCTCGTAGGGGGTGTAGTCCACGGCATGGTGCAGGTCGGCGTTGCGTACCGTGGTGCGGGCGGCGGGATCCCACAGGGTCAGGTCGGCGTCGCTGCCGATGGCGATGGTGCCCTTGCGCGGATAGAGGCCGTAGATCTTGGCCGGCTGGGTGGCGGTCAGCGACACGAAGCGGGTGGCATCGATGCGCTGCTTGACCACCCCCTCGGAGAAAAGGATCGACAGCCGCGTCTCCAGCCCAGGGATGCCGTTGGGAATGTGCGCGAAACCGGCGGACTCGCCGTGCAGCTTCTTGCCCTTGGGATCCTCGTAGCGGAAAGGCGCATGATCCGAGGAGAACACCTGGAAGACGCCGCTCTCCAGGGCCTCCCAGACCGCCTCCTGGGCAGCGGGATCCCGTGGCGGCGGGCTGCAAACGCACTTGGCCCCCTCGAACCCCTCCTGATCCAGGTCGGAGGCGGTCAGCATCAGGTACTGGGGACAGGTCTCGCCGTAGACCCGCAGGCCGCGGCTCTGGGCCCAGCGGATCTGCTCGATGGCCTCGGGGCCGGAGACGTGCACGATCAGCAGCGGCACGTCGATCAGCTCGGCCAGCGAGATCGCCCGATGCGTGGCCTCCCGCTCGGCGATGCTCGAATGCGCCACCCCGTGATAGTAGGGCGCGGTCCTGCCCTGCTCCTCGAGCAGCTCGGTGAGGTAAGCGATGCAGTCGGCGTTCTCGGCGTGCACCATCACCATGCCGCCCTCGCGGCGGGCCATGGCCAGCACGTTGAGCACCTCGCGGTCGTTGAGCTTGAGGTCGTCGTAGGTCAGGTAGATCTTGAACGAGCTGTAGCCCTCCTCGATCAGCGCTGGCAGCTCCTCCTTGAGCACCGTCTCGGTGGGGTCGGTGACGATCATGTGGAAGGCATAGTCGACGACGGCCTGGCCCTCGCTGCGCCGATGGTAGTCCTCCACCGCGGCGCGCAGGCTCTGGCCCTTCTGCTGGGCGGCGAAGGGAATCACCGTGGTGGTGCCGCCACAGGCCGCCGAGCGTGTGCCGCTCTCGAAACCATCGGCCATCACCGCGCCGTCGCCGAGCGGCTGGTCCAGGTGGCAATGGGCGTCGACGCCGCCGGGCATCACCCACAGCCCCTCGGCGTCGATGACCTCCCCGGCCTCGCCCGGTTCCTGGATCAGTTCCTGGCCCAGGGCGACGATGCGCCCGTCCTTGATGCCAATGTCGGCGGTGTAGCGGTCGGCCGCGGTGATCAGCTGGCCGTTGGTGATCAGGGTGTCGAAGCGTGACATGTCGTGTGCCTCGTCGTGAGTGTCGGAAGGGAAAAGGGGCTTAGCTCATGGCGTTGGGCAGCCATAGCACCAGCCCGGGCCAGAGCGTGATCAGCAGTACGAAGAGCAGCATGATGACGAGGAACGGCAGGCTGCCGAGCATGACGTCGCCGATCGAGCCTCGCCCGCGCACGCCCTGGACCACGTAGAGGTTCATGCCGATGGGCGGGGTGATCAGCGAGATCTCCATCATGATCACCAGGAAGATGCCAAACCACACCGGGTCGAAGCCGAACTGCACCACCATGGGCACCACGATGGGCACGGTGGCAATCATCATCGACAGGGTCTCGAGGAAGCAGCCCAGCACCAGATAGAAGACCACCAGCGCCAGGATCAGCTCCAGCGGCGACAGCCCCAGGTCGGCGACCCACTGGGTCAGGGTATGGGGAATGCCGAGGATGCCGACGATGTAGTTGAGGAAGAAGGCCGCCACGATGATCAGCATGATCATTGCCGTGGTGCGGGCCATCGACAGGAAGCACTCATGCAGCATGGCAAGCGTCAGCTTGCGGTTGATCGCAGCAAGCACCAGGGCGGCGACCACGCCCAGGGCGGCGGCCTCGGTGGGGGTCGCCCAGCCGCTGTAGATGCTGCCGATGACGATGGCAAAGACGAAGGCCGGTGGCAGCAGGTCCACCAGGGAAGCGAGCCGCTCGCGCCACGAGGCCAGGGGCTCGGCCTCGCCGGCCACCCCCGGGCGCAGCAGGCTGAAGGCCATGATCGCCAGCATGAAGGCCCCCGCCAGCGCCAGCCCGGGCAGTATGCCGGCGATGAACAGCTTGCCGATGGAGGTGTTGGTGATCGCGCCGTAGATGATCATGTTGATGCTCGGCGGGATCAGGATGCCCAGCGTCGCCCCGGCGGCCAGGGTGCCCAGCGCCAGGCGCTCGCTGTAGCCACGCTCGGCGAAGGCCGGCAGTGCCACGGTTCCAATGGTGGCGGCGGTGGCCACCGAGGAACCGGACATGGCGGCGAACACCGAGGAGGCGCCGATGTTGGTGTGCAGCAGCCCCCCGGGCATGCGGTTGAGCCACACCGACAGGGCACTGTACATGCGTTCGGTGATGCCGCTGCGCAGCAGCAGCTCGCCCAACAGGATGAACAGCGGGATGGCGGTGAGGATGAAGTCGTTCAGGGTCCCCCACAGGGTATCGCCGAAGGAGAACAGCAGCGGCGTACCCAGGTACATCAGGGTGCCCAGCGCGGCCACCGTGAAGATGGCCACCGCCACGTGGATGCCGGCCGCCATCATGCCCAGCATGACGAGAAAGCCGATCAGGACCTCGATTGCACCGATCATGTCGACGCCTCCCCTTGCACGTTATGGGTCGTGTCTCCGACGTAGTCCTGCCGGGCCTCGTCCAGCTCGTCCCGGGCGCTGCGCGGGCCGTAGTCTCGGTTGAGCGCACGGAATCGACCGGTCACGAGCTGCCCCAAGGCATGCAGGGCCAACAGGCAGGTGAACAGGGCGAAGACGCCGAGCCCCAGGATCCACAGGGTCTGGGGAATCCACAGCGGGGTCTGCAGCGGGGTGCTGGCGAGGCTGCCGAACTCCAGCGTCTCGTGCAGCGTGGCCAGCGCCCTCCACAGCATGAACAGTGAGAAGCTCGCCAGCATCGCCATGGCCAGGGCGTTGAGAGGCGCCTGCAGGGCCTTCGGCAGGCGGGTCATCAGCACGTCGACCCGGGTATGGGCGCGGTGCAGCAGGGCATAGGCGAAGCTGAAGGCGACGCCGATCGCCAGCACGTAGCCGCCGATCTCATCGACGCCCTGCAGCGAGAAGTTGAACAGCTTGCGGGCGATCACCTCAAAGGTGATCAGCAGCGACAGGCCCAGCGCGCCGTAGCCGGCGGCCACGGCGGCGCCGTGAGCCAGCCCACGGGCGAGCCAGTAGAGACTCCGTAATACCATCGGGCACCTCCAGAGCGCCCCGGCCGCGGCCGGGGCGCGGTTTGACGACGCTTACTGGATGCTCAGGCCAGTGGCCTCGCCGACGGTGGCGTTCCAGTCCCGGGCGCAGCCGTCGTACTGCTGGCTGCAGGTCTCGGCCCACACCGGCAACACCGCCTCGCGGGTGATCGACTCGACCAGCTCACGGGAGTCCGGGTCGATGTCCACCAGGTCCATGTCGTAGGCCTCGTGGCCGGTGCAGCTGTCCTGACCGGTGTTGCAGGCGATGGCGTCGTCGTTGACGTCATAGGCCAGCTCCCACATCTGGTCCTCCAGCCGGGCGAAGGCCTCGGTGAGCTCGCGCTGCTGGGCCTCGCTGAAGCCGTTCCAGGTGTCCAGGTTCATGAAGTGCCCCTGCACCGAGTAGGCCAGCGGCAGCGGCACGAAGGTGTCGGTAACCTCTGGCCACTTGCCGTTGTTGCCAGCCGAGGGCGCGGTCACGCCACAGTCGGCCACGCCGCGTTGCAGGGCCAGGTAGACCTCGCTGAACTGCAGGGTCACCGGGGTCGCCCCGAGCCCCTGGACCAGGCGCGACATGGACGGCGTGAAGACCCGCACCTTCTTGCCCTCCAGGTCCTCGACGCCCTCGATGTCGCCATTGCAGAACATCATCTGCGGACCAAAGGGCCAGAGCGTCATCAGCTTGGCGTTGAAGCGCTCCTGCAGGCGGGCATCGAACTTATTGCGTACCGCGTCCACCGCCTCGCGCTGAGCATCGAGCCCCGAGGCGACGCCGGCCAGGTCGATGCCCTCGAAGAAGGGCTCGTCCCGGGAGGCCATGCCGATCTGTACCGACATCACGTCGAAGGCGCCGGAACGGATCAGGCGCAGGGCGTCGGCCGCCTCGACGCCGATGGCGTCCATGGGGTTATAGACGACCGCCAGGTCGTCCCGAGCGTCGAGCTCGCTGAAGAAGGGGCGCTCCACCTCCTCCACATGCAGCTTGTTGCCGGAGAAGTTGCCGACGGTGCGCAGCATGGTCTCGGCCTGGGCCAGCCCGCCGATCAGCAGGCCGGCGGCCAGGGTCCCGCCGAGGGCGGCGATCTTGGGCGTCATGGTTGGCATCGGGTCACCTCTTGATTGGGATTGTTGATGGTGGTCTTGCCTGAGTATCCAGCCTCACGCCGCCAGGCGCGGGTCCTGGAAGAGCCGTCCCCAGCCCGCGATCCGGCCGGGATCGACGCCGGCCAGGGCGAGGGTCTTCCACACCGTCACGCTGACCGAGTCGTAGATGGGGATGCCGAGCTCCCGCTCCAGCTCGGGCACGATGCCCGCGCCGCGCAGGTTGGTGCACAGGATGGTGATGGCCTCCGGCTCGGCCTTGGCGACCTCGCGGACCATGCCGGCCAGGGTCGCCTCGTCGTATTCGGAGAAAGAGAAGTTGCCGCGATCGTTCAGGTGGCGCTCGGCGACCACCTCGATGCCCTCGGCCCGATAGTTGTCGACGATCGCCGCCTGGATGTCGTCCAGATAGGGCGTCACCAGGCCTAGCCGGGTCACGTCGGTACGCGCCAGCGCCTCGTTGAGCGCCAGTACGCTGGTGGTGGCCGGCACCCCGGTGGCATCCAGGATGGCCGCACACAGCCGGCGATCGCTCTCGAAGCCCAGCCAGCTCGCGGAGGTACCGTTCCAGGCGATGACATCCATCCGGGCATCGTTGAGCAGGCGGGCGGCTTCGAGCAGCGGGGCCGGGTCGAACTGCGCGAGTGCCGCCTCGTTCAGGGAGATCTCCTTGACCGTGAAGCGCTGGAAATGCACCGAGACAGACGGCGACAGGTCGTGCAGCAGGGCAGCCGTGCAAGGCTCCAGCACGGTGTTGGAGGACGGCGTGAGCATGCCGATGAGGGTGCGATCCATGGGCGTAATCCTTGTTTTTATCGTATTCTGCATTTTGAATTCAAAATACACGAACCTCAGCGTTGCACAAGCGAGAGATTTTGCAAGTACACTTTTCCCTCGCCGCACCGCCCTCAGGAGATTCCATGGATCACACCGCCCTGCACGACGAGCCCGCCGCGCCCCACACCACCGCCCCGCGGCTGAGGCGTATGTCGCTCTATGAGGTGGTCGCCGAGCGCCTGCGCGACATGGTGTTGGAGGGCGAACTTGCGCCGGGCAGCCGGATCTCGGAAAAGCGACTCTGCGAGAGCTTCGAGGTCTCGCGCACGCCGCTGCGCGAGGCGCTCAAGGTGCTGGCCAACGAGGGGCTGGTGGAGCTGCTACCCAATCGTGGGGCCAAGGTGACCGAGGTGGACCCGCAAGCGGTGGCCGACCTGTTCGAGGTCATGACGGAACTGGAGGGACTCTCGGGGCGCCTGCTGGCCGAACGGGCCGACGACACGGCGATCGCCGAGATTCGCGCGCTGCACGAGCAGATGCTCGACCATTACCGACGCCAGGAGCGCCAGGACTACTTCGCCCTCAACCAGCACCTGCACCGTCGCTTGACCGAGATCGCTGACAACGGCGTGCTGCTCGAGCTGGAAACCTCACTGACGGTGAAGGTCACCCGGGCCCGTTACGCGGCCAACCTGCAGCTGGGACGCTGGGAGGAGTCGGCCCGGGAGCACGCCGAGATCCTGGCGGCCCTGGAGGCCCGCGATGCCGAGACCCTGTCGCGCACCATGCGGGACCACATGCGACGCACCGGCGAGGCGGTGCTCCAGGGGCTGGGAGCGGCGGAGTCATTGGAAAAACAATAATCGCCAAATTATTGTTTTAAATACAAAAAATAAAATATTGTATTCTGTATTTTGTATTTTCCAATAACCTGACCTATGGTTTTCCTTGAGTCGTCACCGCGCTGCGGCGCGACCATTCCGTCCACCCGCGAAGGAAAACCGCATGACAACAACAACGCGTACCCCCCGTATGACCACCGCCCTGCTGCTCGCCCTGGGCCTCGGCAGTCCGCTGATGGCCCACGCCGAGTCCCTGCGCTTCGGCGGCAACTTCACCGATGACCACTCCAGCAGCCGCGCCATGGAGATCTTCCAGGAGCAGTTGGCCGAGCGCACCAACGGCGAGCTGACCGCCCAGCTGTTCCCCAACATGCAGCTGGGTGGCGCCGGCGAGAACGTCGACCAGGTCGCCTCCGGCGCCATCATGGGTACCTGGATCGGCGTCTCCTATCTGTCGCGCACCGTGCCCGAACTGGAGGCCCTGAGCCTGCCCTTCGCCTTCGACAGCCGCGAGGACGCCTTCGCGTTGATCGACGGCGAGGTCGGCGAGCTGCTCGACGAGAAGCTCGCCGAGGCCGGTTTCACCGCCCTGGGCTACATGGAGCTGGGCTTCCGTCACGTCACCAACGGCGTGCGGCCCCTCGACACCATCGAGGACTTCCAGGATCTCAAGATCCGCCTGCAACCCAACCAGACGCACCTGGACACCTTCCGCGCGATCGGCGCCAACCCGGTCTCCATGGACATCAACGAAGTCTACGGGGCCCTTCAGCAGGGGGTTCTGGACGGCCAGGAGAATCCCTACAGCATCATCAGCACCAAGCGTCTCGACGAGGTGCAGAGTCACCTCTCCGACACCGGCCACTTCTATGACTACATCGTGGTGGTCGCCAACCGCGACAAGTTCGAGTCGCTGAGCGACGAGCAGCAACAGGCCGTGCAGGCCGCCATGGACGAGGCCGTGGCCTGGCAGCGCCATACCGCCGCCGAGGAGGACACGGCCGCCCGCGAGACCCTGATCGAGCGCGGCATGGAGTTCACTCCGATCAGCGACGAGACCCGCAGCGCCCTGCGCGAGGCCAGCCAGGGCGTGGTCGATGACCTGCGCGACAAGATCGGCGCGGACATCGTCGACCGGGTGCTCGGGGAGCTCGAGTCATGACACCCGCCTGGCACCGGCTGGAGGCATACGCCTCCACCCCCTTCAAGCGCCACTTCCTGCATGGCCTGGCGTTGCTCGACCGCACTTCCTACTACGCCATCCTGGTAGCCATGGCCCTGATGACCCTGCTGGTCTCGGCCCAGGTGTTCGCCCGCTATGTGCTCGGCACCTCCATCGACTCCGCCGACGAGCTGTCGCGCCTGTTCTTCGTCTGGGCGATCTTCCTGGCCATCCCCCACGGCATCAAAGTGGGCATCCACGTCGGTATCGACGCCCTGGTCAGCCTGCTGCCGCAGGCCTTACAGGAGCGACTGGCCCAACTGATGGCGCTGATCGGCGCCGTGTTCATGGCGGCGCTGTGCTGGATCAGCCTCGGCGCCGTGGCCGACAAGTGGCAGGAGCTGATGCCGACCCTGCCGGTCACCGCCGCCGTCTTCTACATCGCCGTGCTGATCTGTGCCGGGCATGGATGCCTGCACCTGATCGCCCAGGCCTGTCGACTGGAGCCGCTGCCCAGCGCGCCTCCCGGCCGGCAAGGAGGGAACGACTCATGACCCCCGCCATCATCTTCACCTTCCTGGGCTTCGCCCTACTGCGAATGCCGCTGGCCTTCGCCCTGGGGCTGGCCTCACTGATCGGCCTCTACGTCGGAGGCATGGACTTCGCCGTGCTGCCCCAGCGCATGATGCACTCGGTCAACAGCTTTCCGCTGATGGCCATCCCGCTGTTCATGCTGGCCGGCGAGCTGATGGTCGCCGCCGGCATCCTCCAGCGCCTGGTGGATTTCGCCAACTCGCTGATTGGACGCGTCCACGGCGGCCTGGCCCACGTCGCCATCGTCGCCGGCATGGTGCTGGCGGCGGTCAGCGGCGCCGCCGTGGCCAGCGCCAGCGCCCTGGGCAGCTCGCTGGTACCGTCCATGCGTCAGCAGTACGACACCGGCTACAGCAGCGCCGTGGTCGCCTCGGCCGCCAACCTGGGCGCCATCATCCCACCCAGCAACGCCATGATCGTCTATGCCCTGATGGCCGGCTCCTCGGTCTCGGTGGGCGGACTGTTCATGGCCGGCGTGGTGCCAGGCATCATCCTGGCCGTGGGCTTCATGGGCCTGGCCAGTTTCATCGCCATGCGTCGCCGCTACCCGCTGGCCGGCGGCGAGATCGGTCTCAAGCACGTGCTGGTGCAGACCTGGCGCGCCCTGCCGATCCTGCTGATGCCCATCGTCGTGGTCGGCGGCATCGTCACCGGGGCCTTCACGCCCACCGAGGGGGCCGCCATCGCCGTGATCTACGCGCTGCTGATCGGCTTCTTCGTGACCCGCCAGCTACGCCTGGCGGACCTGCCCCGGGCGATGTTCAACGCCGCGGTGACCGCGGCCATGGTCGGCGCGCTGATCGCCTTCGCCTCGACCATGACCTTCGCCTTCACCATCGACCTGATCCCGATGCGGCTCACCGACTGGATCCAGGGGGTCACCGCCGATCCACTGATGTTCCTGCTGCTGGTGATGGCGCTGCTGATCGGGGTGGGCATGTTCATCGAGTCCAACGCCGCCTACATCATGCTGGTGCCGCTACTGGCGCCGATCGCCCTGGCCTATGGCATCGACCCGCTGCTGTTCGGCTTCCTGTTCGTGATGAACCTGGTGGTGGGCATGATGACCCCGCCGGTGGGCGTACTGCTGTTCGTGATGTGCGGCATCTCCAAGATCAGCCTCAACGAGCTGATGAAGAGCGCCTGGCCGTTCATCGCCTTCCAGTACGCGGTGCTGATCGCCTGCATCGCCTTCCCTGGCATCGTCACCTGGCTGCCCCGCGCCCTGGGCTACTGACCCGCAAGAAAGACATGACACGCGTCCCCCGCCACGACGGCGGGGTCGGCCCCCTGCGGCCCGAACGACGACGATAACAAGGAACGACAAGAGAACACGCCATGAAACTCCTCGTCATCAATCCCAACATCTCCACCGACGTGACCCGCCTGATCGAGGCCGAGGCACGGCGCAGCGCTCGCCCCGGAACCGCGCTGACCATGGCCACCGCCCCCTTCGGCGTGGCCTACATCGAGACCCGGGCCGAGGCCCAGATCGGCGGCTATGCCGCCATGCAGGTCGCCGCCGAGGCCCATGAGGGCCACGACGCCGTCGTGGTCGCGGCCTTCGGCGACCCGGGTCTCACCGCCCTGCGCGAGATCCTGCCGATACCGGTAGTGGGCATGACCGAGTCCGCCCTGGTCAGCGCCTGCCAACAGGGCAGCCGCTTCTCGGTCATCGCCATTTCCCAGCGCATCCAGGCCTGGTATCGGGAGACCATCGCCGCCTATGGCCTCGTCGACCGTCTGGCCAGCATCCGCGCCCTGGACGAACCGCTGGCCCACATCGGACACGTCCAGGAGGACCAGGGCGATCGCCTGGTGGCGCTGGCCGAGCGGGCGGTGGCCGAGGACGGCGCCGACGTGCTGATCCTGGCCGGCGCCCCACTGGCGGGGCTCGCCCGCACGGTGGCCCACCGACTGCCGGTGCCGGCCCTGGACGGTGTGACCTGCGCCCTTCACCAGGCCCAGGCGATGGTCGACCTGGATCCCGCCGTCGCCCGCGGCGGCAGTTTCGCCGTGCCTCCCACCAAGGACTGCCGGGGCCTGCCCGAGGCCCTGTCACGGCTGGTCGGCCGCCAGCCGCTCGCCACCCAGGGTGCTTGAGGCCGCCGGCCCGCCGCCCGCGGCGGGCCGTGCCCGGTCGACCTCCATCGAGACGCTTCACCGTGAGGATAATAATGACAATGCTGATTCCGACCGACCTGCCCCGCCGTTTCCTGGCTCCCTGGCTGCTGGGCGCCGCCCTGAGCGCCGGCGCCGCCCAGGCCTCCGATCTGCCCGTCGCCACACCGGCCGACCATGGCATCGACCCCGGGCACCTCACGGCGCTCTCGGCCTGGCTGCGCGAGGACGGCCTGGATGTGCGCAGCCTGCTGGTAATCAAGGACGGCGAGCTGGTCTTCGAGCGCTATACCGATGGCCTGACCCGCAACCACAACTACGAGCTCTATTCGGTGACCAAGACCGTCACAGCGCTGCTTGCCGGCATGCTCATCGAGGACGGCAAGATAACGCTGGACGAAGACATCGCCTCGGTGATCAGCGACTACCGGCCGGATCTCGCCGAGCGGGTCGCCGACATGGACGACATCGAGCTGCGCCATGTGCTGTCGATGTCGTCTGGCCTGGCCTATGACTTCGCCCCCGAGGGCGATCCCATCTACTACGGAGCCGACGATCGCCTGGACCTGATCGCCGATACGCCCACCCGGTTCGCACCCGGCAGCGACTTCGAGTACACCGACGTCAACCCGGTATTCGCCGCCGCCATGCTCGACGCCGCAAGCGACGTGCCGCTGCCCGAATATGCCGCCGAGCGGCTATTCGAGCCCATGGGCATGGAGCACTACGCCTGGCAGCGCGCCGACGACCGTGGTCTGGTGTCCGCCGGCTGGGGGCTGAGGCTGCGCCCGGTGGACCTGGCCAAGCTCGGCATGCTGCTGATCAACGACGGCCAGTGGCAAGGCGAGCAGCTGGTGCCCGCCGACTGGATCGCCCGGATGACCACCCCGCAGGCAGTGCGCGACTTCGGCTACTACCTTTGGCGCCAGCATATCGTCGACACCGAGATGAGCTATGACATGATGGGCTTCAAGGGACAGTTTGTCACCGCCCTGCCCGAGCATGACACCGTGGTGGTGATGACCGGCATGCTGCCCATCGATGGCGGGCTGCGTCACGCCAAGAACGTGCGACTCTTCCGCGATATCGTCAACGACTACGTGCTCCCGGCACTAGACGCCGAGACGGCGGAGGCCGAGGTCGCGCAGGAGGCCCTGGAGGCGGAGCTCGCCGCCAGCCTGGCCAGCCACCCCGAGCCCGGCGTCTTCGTCGATCCCACCGACGAGCCCCAGCGCTGAACGGGGCCGGCCGCCGGGGGCTGCCCGGCGGCTTCTCGGCTCCTGGCCGGGCACCGTATACTGAACACATTCCGGCCCTCGCGACCCCTAGACCCAAGGAGGCCATGCCCATGACCACGGACACCGAGGCATCCGTCGCCGACGATACAGGCGGCGCCACCGCCGGTCGGCGGCGCATCCAGACTACTTCGCTGGCCCAGGAGGCCTATCGCATCCTGCAGCGGATGATCGTGCACGGAGAGCTGGCCCCGGGCGAACGGATCGTCGAGCCGACGCTGTGCGACCAGCTCGGCATCTCGCGCACCCCCCTGCGCGAGGCCCTGCGCATGCTGGCCAGCGAAGGCCTGGTGGCCACCCGGCGCAACCGCAACGCCGTGGTCACCCTGATCGATCCTCAGGAGCTCGAGCACCTCTTCGAGGTCGAGGCCGGCATCGAGAGCCTGGCCGTGGGCCTGGCCGCCGAGCGCATGACCAATACCGAGCTCAAGCAACTGGAGTCCCTCCAGGAGCGTCTGGAGAAACTCCATGCGAAGGGCGACCGCGACGCCTACTTCGAGCTCAACCAGCGCATCCACGCCCTGCTGGTGGCCGGCGCCAAGAATCCGGTGCTCGAGGAGACCCACCGCCGCCTGCTCGGCCGCCTGGAGCGCGCCCGCTATCTGGCGCTGGACCGCATCGGCCGCTGGCAGGAGTCCACCGACGAGCACCGCGCCATCCTCGAGGCGCTGAAGGCCCGGAACGGCGAACGGGCCCGGCGCCTGCTCGCCGACCATGTCCAGCACACCGGCGACTCCATCACCGATATCAACCGCGGCTGACGCCGAGCGCCCTTCGCCCTCCCCCGAAACGACGACACCCGCCGAGGGGCGGGTGTCGTCATACCGTTGCGTGCCGGGGCCGATCGCAGCGATCAGCGACGCTTGCTGTAGGGCAGCGCCATATGCCGGTTCACGTCCTTGTAGAGCAGGTAGCGGAACGGGCCGGGGCCGCCCGCGTAGCAAGCCTGCGGGCAGAAAGCGCGCAGCCACATGTAGTCGCCGGCCTCGACTTCCACCCACTGCTGGTTGAGGTGGTAGACCGCCTTGCCCTCGAGCACATAGAGGCCGTGCTCCATGACGTGGGTCTCGTCGAAGGGGATCACCCCGCCGGGCTCGAAGGTGACGATGGTCACGTGCATGTCGTGGCGCAGGTCGTCCTGGTCGACGAAGCGGGTGGTGGCCCACACCTCATTGCAGTCCGGCATCACCGACGGGGCGATGTCGTTTTCGTTGACCACGAAGGGCTCGGGCACCTCGATGCCGTCGACGTACTCGTAGGCCTTGCGGATCCAGTGGAAGCGCACCGGGGCGTCGGCCTCGTTGCGCAGCTGCCAGTCGCATCCCGGCGGCAGGAAGGCATAGCCACCTGGCACCATGCGATGCTTCTCGCCGGCGATGGTCAGCACCATCTCGCCCTCCACCACGAACAGCACGCCCTCGGCGCCCGGATCGCTCTCGGGACGCTCGCTGCCGCCGCCGGGAGAGACCTCCATGATGTACTGGGAGAAGGTCTCGGCGAAGCCTGACAGCGGACGCGACAGCACCCACAGGCGGGTGTTCTCCCAATGGGGCAGCTTGCTGGTGACGATGTCGCGGTACACGCCCTTGGGGATGACGGCGAAGGCCTCTGTGAACATGGCGCGGTCGGTGGTCATCACTTTCTGACCCGGATGACCGCCCTGGGGAGCGTAGTACTGACGCTGACTCATGAGGTTTCCTCTTGTTCGCTGGTAGACGCGACGGCCTCGCCCTGGGGCAGGGTCACGCGGATGTCGATCGGATGCTCGTCGCAGTTATTGCCCTCGCCGCCACGGTCGACGACCAGGAACTCGCCCTCGCGCTCAAGCACCGACTGGATGGCGTGCCAGGTGCCGGCGCGGTAGTTGACGCCTTGGCGGCCGTCGGTGACGAAGGCCCGCACCTCGGCGGGATCGATGGCCTCGCCCGGCGGCGCCACCACGACGATGAAGCGCTCTTCGTGCATCGGCACGAAGGCCTGACTGCCCTGGGGATGGCGTTCCAGAAACGTCAGCTCCAGCGGTACCGTGACGGGCTGGCTGACGAAGATGCTGATCAGCGCCCGGGCCTGGTCGCCGAGGGTCTCGACCTTGGCCAGGTCGTGGTAGCGGCGGGTGCGCCCGGCATTGATATGAAAGTAGTCGGACGTGCGGGTATCGATCACGTCGCCGAAGGGCGCGAAGGCCTCCGGCGTCAGGGGACGGGCCTCGAGTTCGAGCATGCAACCTCCTGTCGGGGAGAGCGGGCGGCCCTCCCGGGAATGGTGAGACGGTCAAGACGGCCTGCCCAGGCACCGAGGCCTCGACGTATCACGGCGCATCCCGGCGGTCAGGCATTGACCTGCCGGCTATCCGGTACCATCATCTTAACCGCCGAAACTCAAATTTCAATAACGGCCAGCTAGTGAAAAAACAGTTGTGGAAATTTTTTCCACGATAGGCTTCACTCACTATGGCTCGTCTACGCAGCGGAGAGGCTGCGTAGCCAGCGATACCACCACACCCGAAAGAGGATGCGGCGAATCGAGAAAGGCTTGATGAGTGAAACGCGAATTTCGTGATATCACTCGATACTCTCTCGACGTATCAGGTCCGACGACCGTGACGTCGAGGCGGTTCGGCGCAGACCAACAACAACCCGAGGTCCCGTATGTCTCAACAACCTCAGTCCGGTGAAACGACGTCCCACGTCCACAAACACAAGGGCGCGTTTCAGATTCCCCACATCTATGTGATCCTGTTCGTGTTCATCGCGCTGGCGTCGATCGCGACCTACTTCGTGCCGGCCGGCGTCTACGAGCGCATCCCTGGCCCCAACGGGCGCATTACCATCGACCCCGAATCGTTCCAGTTCGTCGAATCGACCCCGGTGGGTCTGGTCGACTTCATGCTGGCGATTCCCAACGGCCTGATGAGTGCCGGCCAAGTGGTGTTCTTCACCTTCATGATCGGCGGCATGTTCATGGTGCTGCATCGCACGGGCATCATCGAGATCGGCGTCGACAAGCTGAGCCGACGCTTCGCCAACCGCAGCCTGCTGCTGATTCCGGTGCTGATGACCGTGTTTGCCGTCATCGCTACCATCATCGGCACCCAGGAACTGGCGCTGGTCTACGTGCCGGTGATCCTGCCGCTGATGATCGCGCTGCGTTTCGATTCGGTGACCGCCGCCGCCGTGGCACTGTGCGCGACCACCGCGGGCTTCACCACCGGCATTCTCAATCCCATCAACACCGGGCTCGGCCAGCAGCTGTCCAACCTGCCGCTGTATTCCGGCTTCGGCCTGCGGGCGCTGGCGTTCGCCGCGGTACTGGGCGCCGGGATCTTCTTCGTGATGCGCTACGCGCGGAAGATTCGCCGCAACCCCGAGCTCAGCCTGATGGCCGACGACGCCACCGAGGCCGAGAAGCGCATTCACTTCCAGCATGCCACCGACGAGGGTGCGCTGATCGCCAATACCCGCCAGAAGTGGGCGGCGCTCGCCACCTTCGGCTTCCTTGCCCTGCTGGTCTACGGCGTGCTGACCCAGGGCTGGTTCATGATGGAGATGGCCGGCCTGTTCATCGTCATGGGCATCGTCGTCGGCCTGATCGCCGGGCTGTCCACCGAGGACATCTGCGAGGGCTTCAACAAGGGCTTCCGCGACGTGCTGGTCGGCGCCATGATCGCTGGCGTGGCACGCGGCGTCGCCGTGGTGCTCGAGGACGGCCAGATCATGGACACCCTGGTCTACGGCCTGGGCAACCTGGTCGGCGAACTGCCCACCCTCCTGTCGGCCATCGGCATGTACTTCGCCCAGCTCGGCTTCAACTTCGTGGTGCCGTCCGGCAGCGGCCAGGCCCTGGTCACCATGCCCATCATGAGCCCGCTGGCCGACCTGATCGGCGTCACTCGCCAGACAGCAGTGCTCGCCTACCAGCTCGGAGACGGCATCGGCAATATCCTCTACCCGACCTCCGGCTATTTCATGGCGACGCTGGCCATCGCCGGGGTGCCCTGGCAGAAGTGGGTCAAGTTCTTCCTGCCGCTGTTCGGCACCTGGGTACTGATCTCGCTGGGCTTCCTGGCCTTCGCCCAGGCCACCCAGTGGGTCGGCTGACACCCTCCCTCCACGACTGACGTCCCACGCCGGGCGCCGTGCCCGCTGTCCGAGATGCCCTCGGACGGCAGGCACGGCGCCCGGCTTTTCATGGGTCGTCGGAAACGCCATGAGGGCAAGCCTCAGCCCTGCGATGCGGGGTGATGCTCGGCCCAGTGCCGGGCGATGTCCAGCCGCCGGGTCACCCAGACGCGATCGTGAGCCTCGATATGATCGAGGAATCGCTGCAGGGCGCGGAAGCGGCCGGGGCGCCCCAGCAGACGACAGTGCATGCCCACCGAGAGCATCTTCGGGGTGTCCTCACCTTCCGCGTACAGCACGTCGAAGGCATCGCGCAGGTAGGTGAAGAAGTGGTCCGCGGTGTTGAATCCCTGGGGCGCGGCGAAGCGCATGTCGTTGCTGTCCAGGGTATAGGGCACTACCAGGTGGCTGTGCTCGCGGCCCTGGCTGTCCGCCTCGCGAGTCCAGAACGGCAGATCGTCGCCGTAGTAGTCGCTGTCGTAGAGGAAACTGCCCTCGTCGAGCACCAGGCGCCGGGTGTTGGGGCTGTCGCGCCCGGTGTACCAGCCCAGCGGCTTCTCGCCGTAGAGCGACTGGAAGATCTCGATCGCGCGGCGCATGTGCTCGCGCTCGACGCTCTCGGGCACGTTCTGGTAGTGGATCCAGCGATATCCGTGACAGGCGATCTCGTGGCCCAACTCCTTGAAGGCCTGAGCCACTTCGGGGTTGCGCTCCAGCGCCATGGCCACGCCGAACACGGTCAGCGGCAGGCCGCGGCGCTCGAACTCACGCAGGATGCGCCACACGCCGGCCCGCGAGCCATACTCGTAGATCGACTCCATGCTCAGGTGGCGGTCGGGGTAGGCGTCGGCGCCGATGATCTCGGACAGGAACTGCTCGGAGCCGTCGTCTCCGTGCAGCACGCAGTTCTCGCCGCCTTCCTCGTAGTTGAGCACGAACTGAACGGCAATGCGCGCCTTGCCGGGCCACTTGGCCTCGGGCGGCGTGCGGCCGTAGCCGATCAGGTCGCGCGGATAGTCGCGTCGTGTCGTTGAGGTCATGGCGAAGCCTCCCGGTCTTGTGATGATCCGTTGTTTTGGGTCGGCTCGGGGCGAGGGCTCGCGATCCTGAGCGACACTTACTGTATACAATAAAATTCTAGAATGTACTCACTTATCTTGCAAGCGACGCTCCAGTCGCCGAGCAGGGGCCTCGACGGCTCCAGCGGCCCGGTTACCGGCCGCGTTCAGGCCGTCAGCGACATCAGCGCCCGAGCCTGGGCCAGGGCCGCATCCAGCGAGTCCACCAGCCGGCAGCCCGGCGGCGCCTCGAGCTCCGCGGCCAGCCCGGCCAAAGCGGCACCGCCGACGATGATGACGTCCGGTGCCAGCGTCGCCGCCTGTTCACGAACCGCCGCCGCGGTGCGCTCCCGGGCCTCGTCACGCTGTGCGGGCAGTGCGAGATCGTCGATGATCACCGGCGTGATCCCCAGGCATTGGCGGCCGACGCCCAGGTCGTGGAGCACATCCTCGATCATTCGTGGCCAGCGTCGCCCTGGGGTGATGATCGAGAAGCGCGCCCCCAGCTGCAGGGCACTCAATACCGAGGCCTCGAGCATGCCGACCACCGGCACCGGGCTGAGCTCCCGCGCGGCCGCCAGGCCGGGCTCGCCGAAGCAGGCCAGCAGCACGGCCTGCTGTATCGCGAGATCCTGTGACTCGAGGCTCGCCACCAGTGCACCCGCGGCCAGGGCACAATCCCGTCGCGAGGCGATATAGGGCACACCCTGAGCGGCCGTCTCGGCCCGCACTTCGACCTGCTCGCCGTAGAAGGCTGCGGCGCGCCTTGCCATCCAGTCGGTCATGGCGACGTTGGTGTTGCCGTTGAGCATCAACAGGCGCATGGCGGCTCCTCCACTGGGATACGGCATTCAGCCTCCCTCTTTGTATACAAAAAATCAATCCCTCTCGCATCCCTCGGCTTGCACACGCCTTGCCGGCCGATGCGACGGCCCGAGGACCGGGTCGTGGAAGGAAAACAAGGGTAAGACCCAAAATGTATACATTCTATCGACTCAAAGAACACCATTTAAAAACAAGTGATTTGCAATTTTTCATGTATACATAAAAAGACGACATGAAATTATTCTTAGACATTTCGCAAGTTATTGTTAATAAAAAGAAAGCATGATCCCTTCGACGGCCACGGGTCGCTTGATTTTTCGACTTCGTCGCGACTACTTTGTGTACAAAGACATTTTCTTTTGTCCACAAAAACAATCCTGGAGCTTCCATGCAGATTCGCGTCATCAACCCCAACACCACTCGCGGCATGACCGACACCATCGCCACCGCCGCCCAGGGGATCGCCGCGCCCGGCACTCGGATCAGTGCCACCCAGCCAGCCCATGGCCCGGTCTCCATCGAGAGCCACTTCGACGAGGCGATCAGCGCCGTGGGCGTGCTCGAGGAAGTGCGGGCCGGCGAGCGCGAGGGGGTGGATGCCTACATCATCGCCTGCTTCGGCGACCCCGGCCTGCTGGCCGCGCGGGAGCTGACCCGAGCCCCGGTGATCGGCATCGCCGAGGCCGCCTTCCACATGGCGACGTTGATCAGCACCCGCTTCTCGGTGGTCACCACACTGGGCCGCACAGGCATCATCGCCGAGCACCTGCTGGACCAGTACGGTTTCCACCACCACTGCCGCCGAGTCCGCGCCGCGGAAATTCCGGTACTCGACCTGGAGGACGACGGCGAGGCCGCCCTGGCACGCATCATCGACGAGGGCCGCCGGGCCCGGGACGAGGACGGCATCGGCGCCATCGTGCTGGGCTGCGGCGGTATGGCCGATCTCACCGACGAGATCGCCACGGCGGTGGGCCTGCCGGTGGTCGAAGGCGTGACCGCCGCGGTCAAGCTCGCCGAGGCCCTGGTCGGCCTGGGGCTGGGCACCAGCAAGCACGGCGACCTGGCCTTTCCCCGTCCCAAGCCCTTCATCGGCCGCTACGCGCACTTCTCGGAGGACGCCAACCTGAGCTGACGGACGCTCGCTCCTCGAATCCCGCACCCCGCGCGTCCGCGGGAGAACGACAACCACAATCACTGCACCCGTTTGCGAGGACCCCATCATGACCCTCTCGACTTCCCGCCCCGCCACGGGCGACGATAGCCACGTGAACCCTGCCGCCTCCCACGACACCAAGGCCGCCGGCCACGAGTCGCTGGCGCCTCAGAAGACCCGCATCATGGGCCGCACCTCCTACCTGCTGGCCTGGTTCGGCGGCTGCGTGTCGATCGGCACCTTCACCATGGGCTCCAGCGTGGTCGGCACCCTGAACCTGCTGCAGGCCACGCTGGCGATCGCCATCGGCTGCTTCGTGATCGGCATCGCTCTGGCGCTGAACGGGGCCGCCGGCTACAAGTACGGCATTCCCTTCATGGTCCAGGCGCGCAGTGCCTTCGGCTTTTCCGGCACCCGTCTGCCGGGTCTGGTACGCGCCGTGCCGGCGATCGTCTGGTACGGCTTCCAGAGCTGGATCGGCGCCGGCGCCCTGAACATGGTCTCGTCGACGCTGTTCGGCTTCGACAACCTGATCTTCTTCTTCATCACTTTCCAGCTGCTGCAGATCGCCCTGTCGGTACTGGGCTTCCAGGGCATCAAGTGGCTGGAGAACATCGGCAGCGCCTTCATCCTGTGTTCGCTGGTGTACATGTTCTACAGCACGGTGCAGCGCTACGGCGACGAGCTCTCGGCCAGCATGCTGACCATGGACGGCTCCTGGGGCCTGCCCTTCTGGGGCGCCACCATGCTGTTCCTGGGCATCTACAGCACCATGATGCTCAACGTCAGCGACTATTCCCGCGAGCACAAGGAGGGCAGCGGCCCGGGGCTGCTGACCACCCTCTACGCCATGTCGATCCTGCCCTGCACCCTGTTCATGGGCCTAATCGGCTACATGGTGTCCGAGGCCACCGGCGTCGCCGACCCGATCAAGGTGTTTTCCAATGCGGTGGACAACACGCCGCTGCTGATGACCACCCTGCTGTTCATCGCCTTCGCCCAGGTCACCACCAACGTGCTCAACAACGTGGTGCCGCCGACCTACGTGCTGATGGACGCCTTCAAGCTGAAGTTCCGCACCGCCACGGTGATCGTCGGCCTGCTGGCCTTCGCCACCTTCCCCTGGGAGCTGGTCAAGGACGAGTCCGCCGCCGGCCTGCAACTGTTCGTGCAGACCTACTCTGCCTTCCTCGGTCCGATCTTCGCCATCCTGGTGGTCGACTACTACCTGATTCGCCGCCGCACCCTGGACCTCGGCAAGCTGTATGACGCCGAAGGCCCCTATCGCGGCGTCAACCCGGCGGCATTGATCGCCACCGCCGCGGGGGCCGTGGTCGCCCTGAGCTTCGCTTCGGTCTCCTGGTACGCCAGCCTGCTGCCAGCCGGCCTGACCTACCTGCTGCTGATGAAGACCTGGGGCCCCTGCCAGCGCTTCCGCGACTGACGCCCCGCCCGCAAGCCATACGGCCCTCCCCCGGCGGGGAGGGCCGACTATCATCACAACAAGACACCAAGGACGCTGCCATGACGGACATGACCGACCGCGAGCTGGAAATTCGCCACCGCGATCCGCGGCTTTACAACGACGACCTGGCACCGATCAAGAAGGGCGATCGCAACTGGGGCTGGTTCGAGATCTTCAACGTGTGGTCGAACGACATCCAGAGCCTGTTCGGCTACACCCTGGCGGCCTCGCTGTTCATCTCCTACGGCCTGAACGGCTGGGCGGTGATGGCGGCGATCATCCTCGCCGGCTTCGTGGTGATGGCGCTGGTCAACCTGACCGGCAAGCCCAGCGTCAAGTACGGCATTCCCTTCCCGGTGATGATCCGGGCCAGCATGGGCGTCCACGGGGCCAACTTCCCAGCCATGCTGCGCGCCATCATCGGCATCTTCTGGTACGGAGTGCAGACCTACTTCGCCTCCACCGCGGTGGCGCTACTGCTCACCGCGCTGTTCGGCGATCCCGGCGGCCAGTGGCTCGGCATGTCGATCATCGGCTGGCTGTCGTTCGTGATCGTCTGGGTGTTCCAGATCGCGCTGTTCTGGCAGGGCATCGACAGGATCAAGCACTTCCTCAACTGGGCGGGGCCACTGGTCTACGTGGTGATGGTGGCGCTGATGCTGATCGTATGGTTCCAGGCCGGCAGCGACCTGCTGCCCGCGGTGAGCACCATCTTCAGCGGCCAAAGCGACTATGAGGGCAGCGCGATCGGCGCCTTCCTGGCGATCACCGGCACCATGATCGCCTACTTCGCCGCGGTGGTGATCAACTTCGGCGACTTCACCCGCTTCGTGCGCAGCGAGCGCGAGATGAAACTCGGCAACCTGCTGGGGCTGCCGCTCAACGTGGCCTTCTTCTCGTTCATCGCCCTGATCATCACCGCCGGCACCCTGGCGCTGTTCGGTGAGACCCTGACCAACCCCTCGGACATCATCGAGCGGGTCGATTCCCTGCCGCTGACCATCATCGCCGCCATCACCTTCTTCGCCGCTACGGTGGGCATCAACCTGGTCGCCAACTTCATTCCCCCGGCCTACGACCTGGCTAACCTCTTCCCACGCCGCATCAGTTTTCGCATCGGCGGACTGATCACCGCGGTGGTGGCCTTCTTCGTCGGCGCGCTGTGGGTGGCGGTCATCAGCCGCATCGGCATCGCCGGCTTCGTCAACGCCCTGGGGGCCATCGTGGCGCCCTTCTACGGCATCATCGTGGTGGACTACTACCTGGTGAAGCACCAGCGCCTGAACCTCCAGGACATGTTCTCCACCGATCCCCGGGGGGCCTACCACTACGTCAAGGGCTGGAACAAGCGCGCCATCGGCGCCTTCGCCCTGGCCGCGCTGTTCTCGATCTCCTCGGTGTGGGTTCCGGCCCTGGAGGCGCTGGGCGGCTACGCCTGGCTGATCGGCGCCGCCCTCGGCGGGCTCTTCTACTACCTGCTGATGCGCGGCCAGCCCCAGGCGATTCCGGAACAGGGCTGAGCCCTTCTCCGCCGGGCAGCATCGCCGCCGACGCCACCGCGCGGCCGCTGAAATCAGAATTTCAGCGGCCGCGCATCTATGGTAGCGTCTCGGAAACGATCGCCCGCCTCCCGGGACGCCTTCTCTCTTCACGGCCAGCCAGAGGACCCGGTATGTCCGGCTCTCACTCCCAGCCCCAGGAAAGACCTCGCTCCCTCGAAGCCCGGATCCAGGAACACCTGCCGGACCTGCCCTCCAGCGAGCGCAAGCTCGCCGAGCTGATCCTCGACTTTCCCGGCGAGCTCTCCGCCTACAATGCCACCGAGCTGGCCAAGCTGGCCGGTGTCTCCAAGGCGGCCGCCTCGAGGCTGTTCAAGCGCCTGGGCTTTCGCAACTTCGAGCAGGCCCGCCGCTTGGTCCGCGACATCAAGCAGTGGGGCTCGCCCATCTACCTGCACGAGCGCCAGCAGGATTCATCTCCCCAGCCCTCCGAGAAGCAGGCCTTCCTGGATGACCATGTCACCGCCCTGACACGCACCTTCGACCAGCTTCCCGCCGATGACATCGAAGCCGCCCTGCAGCGCATCGTCGGCGCCCGGCGCATCTGGCTGGTCGGCTATCGCAACAGCTATTTCATGGCCGCCTACGCCCGCTGGCAGTTCATCCAGTTCCGACCCCGCGTCGACCTGCTGCCCCATCCGGGCGAGACCCTCGGCGAGCACGTCACCGAATTCGAGCCGGACGACCTGCTGATCGCGGTGGGCATGCGCCGGCGCGTGCCGGAGCTCGACCGCGTGATGCAGGCCGCCCACGAACGCGACATGCCGGTGCTCTACATCACCGACTCGCTGGCCGGCGACAAGCCCTTCACCACCTGGACCCTGCGCTGCGACATCTCCAGCAGCTTCCTCTTCCACAGCTACGTGGGGCCCATGGGGCTGATTCACTACCTGAGCGTGCAGGCCTTGCGACTGACCGGAAAGGCGGGACGCCTGCGCCTCGAGGACATCGAGATCGCCCACGAGAAGCTGCGCGACTTCGACGACTGAGCTTGTGAGATACCCGCCGCAGCACCTGCCCCGCGACGTTGGCAGGGTAAGGACATATCGCCGGGGCGACTGCGCCGCCTGACCTGACCTCAACGACGAAGATCGCCCGAGCTCAGCCCGAGAAGATCTCGTAGAGGTCCGGCGACTCGTCTTCTTCCTCGTGAATGGAGAGCGAGGCCTCGATGGCCTTGAGGTGGCGACTCATGAAGGCGCGGGCCCGCTCCCCGTCGCCGCCCTCCAGATAACCGAGCAGATCATCGTGGTCGTGGGATTCGCAGCCCAGGTGGCCGGCGTTGCCGTAGACGGCAAGGATCAGCGAGGAGCGCGAGCACAGCTGCTCGACGAAGGCAGCCAGGGTGGCATTGCCCGAGATGTGCGCCAGCCGCCCGTGGAAGGCAGCAGACAGCTTGATGGCAGTGCTCTGCTCGCCGGCCTTGAGGGCCCGGTGTTCGCGGCGCGCCATGTCGCGCAGGGCCTCGAGGTCATCGCCGTTGATACGCCGCGCCACCTCGGGCATCAGGCCGCACTCGACCATCTGGCGCGCATCGAAGACGTCCTTGGCCTCGTCGGCGGTGGGACGCGTCACGCTGGCGCCGCGGCGCGGCGTCAGCGTGACCAGCTGCTCGAGTGCCAGGCGCTGGAGAATCTTGCGGATGCCGGTGCGGCTGATGCCGAAGACTTCCGAGAGCGCATCCTCACGCAGCCGTGCGCCGGGCTTGAGCCGATGCTCGATGATGGCATCGCTGATCGAGCGATGAATCGCCTCATGGCGTTCGGCACCGTCGCCGTTCTTGCCGGGACGGCCGCCGCCCGCGGCGGGCTTGCGCTCGGTGTCGACCTGGCGCTGGTTCATGGGCTGCACACCTCCTGAAGACCCTTACCAGGCCGCATTGTATACGCTTTCCCACCGCAAACACGACCGCCGCCCACCGGGGGACGGCGGGCGGCGGCATGCACGGGGTAGCAGCAGGGTTCAGGGGGTCCAGCCGGCGACCCGCTGGCGCTCCTCGTCGGTCATCTGGGTGAGGTTGCCCAGCGGCATGTAGCCGCTCGCGATCACCTGCTTGACCTGCGTGGCCTGGCGCAGCAGCTGGTCCTCGGTCTCGAGGCTGACCCCGGCCGGCGCCGCCGCGAAGCCTTCGTGCTCCGGATTCTGGGCGTGGCAGGACACGCAACGTTTCTCCATGATCGCGTGGATCTCGCCCAGCGCATCGCCGGCGGCGACGGTCTCGCCACCCGAGGCGGCATCACCGGTGGCGGCCGCCTCTTCGCTGACCGAGGGCGACTCGGTGCTGGCGGTGGCCACACCGTTGTTGCTCGACGGCGCGCCGATCCACACCGCCACCAGGATCAACGCCACGCCGGCGGCCGGATAGGCCGGCTTGGTGTGCCCGGCATGCATCAGCACGAAGAACTGGCGAATCAGGGCCCCGGCGAAGATGAACAGCACCATGATCAGCCAGGACAGCTCATGGGTGTAGGTGAAGGAGTAGTGGTTGCTGAGCATCAGCAGCACCACCGGCAGCGTGAAGTAGGTGTTGTGCACCGAGCGCTGCTTGCCGCGCTTGCCGTCGATGGGGTTGGGCGTCTCGCCGGCCTTCATCGCCTTCACCATGCGCCGCTGGCCGGGGATGATCCAGAAGAACACGTTGGCCGACATGGCGGTGGCCATCACCGCGCCGGTCAGCAGGAAGGCCGCCCGACCGGCGAAGATGTGGGTGCTCAGGTAGGCGACCACCACCATCAGCACGGCCACACCGAGGCTGAGGATGCCATCGCGCTCCATGTTGGGGCTGATGCGCTTGCACATCTCGTTGTAGACGACCCAGCCGCCGAGCAGGAACAGCAGGGCCACCACGTTGGCCTGCCAGCCGGTCAGGTTGGCGGCCCACTCCCAGGAACTGTTCGGGTTGACCAGGTAGAAGCTGGGATTGGCCATGTACAGCAACACGAACAGGCCGAAACCGGACAGCCAGGTGGTATAGGCCTTCCAGAACGACCAGTGCAAATCCTCGGGCAGCTTCTCGGGGGCACTGGCGTACTTCTGGTTGTGGTAGAAGCCGCCGCCGTGCACGGCCCACATCTCGCCGAACACGCCCTTGTTCTTGTCCTCGGCCGCCTTGGGCGGACGCAGGCCATTGTCGAGCATCACGAAGTAGATCGACTCGCCGATCCAGGCCACGGCGGCGATCACATGCAGCCACCTCAGCAGGAGGTTGGCGAAGTCGAGAAAGTAGGCTTCCATCGGTCAGGCCTCGTTGGAATTATGCGATTGTTGTCTCGATGCTGGCGGTAGAGTGCCAGCTGGGCAGTGGCTGAAGAGACGGCGAGCCCGGCCCCTGGCCGGACACCGCTTAGCTGCCGCGATAGGTGGAGTAGCTGTAGGGCGACAGCAGCAGCGGCACGTGATAGTGCTGGCCGGCATCGGCCACGCCGAAACGCAGCGGAATCACGTCGAGGAAACGCGGCTTGTCCGCGGCAACGCCGCGACGATCCAGATATTCGCCGGCATGGAACACCAGTTCGTACTCGCCGACGGTGAAGGCCTCGCCCTCCAGGATCGGCGCGTCGCAGCGGCCGTCGTCGTTGGTCACGGCCTCGGTCAGCAGCTGACGCTCGCCGCCCTCCAGGCGGTAGACCTCAATCCGGATGCCCTCGCCCGGCAGGCCGAGGGCGGTATCCAGCACGTGAGTGGTGAGGTAGCCCATCATCTTCTCCTCTTGTCATCGGTGCCCGGCGAGACGCCGGCGGGAGTGTCATCGCGATCGGCGCGCCGACCGCGCGCCTACTCTTTAGAAACAGTTTTAGCTGGTGATAGAGTACATTTCAAAGACTTTATTGTATACAGTTTTATCGCTATCCTGACGGTATCGAGGCAGACACGCACCATAGGAGCCCTACCATGAGCACCAAGACGCTTTCGCCACGGCCCAGCCAGCTGGATCAAGCCGCCTTCGTCGAGCGCTTCGGCGACATCTATGAACACTCGCCCTGGGTGGCCGAGCTGGCCTGGCAGCGCGGCCTCTCAGCCGAGCAGGACAGCCCCGAGGGGCTGGCCGAGGCCATGGGCCGCGAGCTCAGCGAGGCCGACGCCGAGCGCCAGCTCGAGGTGATCCGCGCCCACCCGGACCTGGCCGGTAAGGCGGCGATCGCCGGCGAACTCACCGACGACTCCACCAAGGAGCAGGCCGGCGCCGGGCTGGACCAGTGCACCCCCGAGGAAATGGCCCGCTTCGAGCGCCTCAATGCCGCCTACAAGGAGCGCTTCGGCTTTCCCTTCGTGATGGCGGTCAAGGGCAACGACCGACACGATATCCTCGCCGCCTTCGAGACTCGGCTGAGCAACGAACCAGCAGAGGAACGTCGCACCGCCATCGAGCAGATCAACCGCATCGCCGCCTTCCGTCTGGAAGAGCGCGCCGCCTGAGCGCGCCTCGACGCGGATAACGCCAAAGCGCTGCCGGGATCTCCCGGCAGCGCTTTTTTCATGCCTCGCGGCTTGGGTGATTCGCGTGACGGCTGGAATGCCGCGGGGCGGGCAAGTGCCCGCCCCGGCCCTCATTTCTCGGCCTTCAGACCACCCTGATCGGCCGCTTGCTCGGCATCCGCCTCGGCAATCGCCTCACGTTCACGGGCCTCATCCGCCAGCGTCTTGCGCGGCAGCGTCAGGTTGAGCAAGAAGGCCGTGATCGCGGCGACCACGATAGGCGCCCCGCCGATCACGTTCTGCAGGGTCTCAGGGAACTCGGCGATGGCCGAGGGCACCGCCGAGATCCCCAGGCTCAGCGCCAGGGCCAGCCCGACGATAGTCATGTTGCGGGCCGACATTTCATCCTTGGTCAGCAGCTGGATGCCGGTCATGGTGATCATCCCGAACACCGTGATGGTGGCACCGCCGAGCACCGGATAGGGAATGGTGGTCATGATGGCCCCGAACTTGGGGCTGAGACCGGCCAGCAGCATGAAGATCCCGGCAATGGCCAGGACGTAGCGGCTGATCACCTTGGTCATGGCCACGATGCCCACGTTCTGGCTGAAGGTGGACGTGGGCAGGGCGCCAAAGAAGGCACTCGCCGCCGTGGTCAGACCGTTACCGAGCAGGCCACCGGTCAGCTCCTTGGTCTTCAGCTCGCGGTTCATGCCGGCCACGCTGGTCGCCGAGAGGTCACCGATGGTCTGCACGGAGTTGATCACGCAGATCACCACCAGCGAGACGATGGCCGCCGAATGGAACTCCATCTCGAAGGGCATCACCTGGGGCACAGCAATCCACTCGGCATTGGCCACGGAGCTGAAGTCGACCATGCCCAGCGGCAACGCGATCAGGTAACCGACCAGGATGCCGACGATGATCGCCGAGAGCTTGACCACGCCTTTGCCGAACTGGGAGGCCAGCAGCACGGTAACCAGAGTCACCAGGCCCACGCCCCAGTTCTGCAGCTCGCCGAAGCCGGGAGCATTCACGTTGCCACTGCCGGCGATGTAGCGGATGGCGATGTCGTACAGCGACAGGCCGATGACCAGCACCACCGTGCCCGCCACCACCGGCGGAAAGAGATGGCGAATGTACTGGATGAAATAGCCCACCACCATCATGGTGATGCCGCCGATCAGCTGGGCGCCGAGGATGCCCTCGATGCCGAACTGGCTGCCCACGGCGATCAGCGTCGGCACGTAGGCAAAGCCCACGCCGAAGATCGCCGGCAGCCGGGCGCCGAATTTCCAGACGCCGTAGAGATGGAACAGCGTGCAGATCCCCGAGGCCAGCACGGCGATCTGAATCAGCAGCAGTTTCTCCTGCGGCGTGGAGCCCACCACGCCAGCAATGATGATGGGCGGCGTGATCACGCCGGCGATCATCGCCAGCACGTGCTGGAGGGAGATCGGCAAGGCCTTCAGGAAGGAGGGCCTGCCATGGAAATCGAATATCGAAGTGTTGTTGACGTTGGTCTGCATGATATCGGCCATTGGGTGTGGTGTTGTTGTGGCGTCCTGCTCCCTCGGCATGCACGCACCGGGGAGCGGGGATCCCATGGGTGTCCGTCGCGGACAGCCGGCCTCGTCGGGTGGGTCCCGGCCGTCTCGTGAACGGCCGTTGTTTATGGTTGTGTATCGAATACCACCCTAATTGGATACAAAGAGGACGAGATCCTTGCAGCACGATAATGGAGCATCATGTATACAATCAAGGCATCTCTACGATCCGATTCCCGGGATCTGAACTAGACTCAAGGCAGTGAGGCGACGCGAGGAGCGATCCATGTTCCGCGACCGGCGGGATGCTGCCCAACAGCTGGCGCGACGACTCGAACACCTGAAGGGCATCCGCCCCTTGATCCTTGCCATCCCTCGCGGCGGGGTGCCCATGGCGCGACTGATCGCCGACGAGCTCGAGGGCGATCTCGATGTGGTACTGGTACGCAAGCTGGGGGCTCCGGGCAATCCGGAGTACGCCATTGGCGCGGTGGGCGAAGAGGACCGGGTACAGTTGGAACCGGCGGCACAGTACTACGACGAAGATGACATCGCCCGAGAAGTCGAGGCTCAGCAGGCACGTCTCGCCGAGCGCCGTCGGCGATACACGCCGGTGCGTGCTCCGATCGATCCGGCTGGCCGCATCGTGGTGATCGTGGACGACGGCAGCGCCACCGGCGCCACCATGGCCATGGCGCTGACCAGCCTGCGACCGCACCGTCCGGCGCTGCTGGCCGCCGCGCTCGGTGCCGCCCCTCCGGAGACGATAACGCGCCTGAAGCCGCTCGCCGACGAGGTGGTCTGCTTGCTGACGCCAGCAAACTTCAGCGCTGTCGGCCAGTTCTATGCCGACTTCGGCCAGGTCAGCGACGACGAGGTCGTTCGCCTCCTGGGCACCGAGCACGGTTGAACCGGCAGATGACTTCTACAAAAAAGGGCCAACGCCTTTCGGCGATGGCCCAAAGGCCCGGCAATGGGCCCCTTGCCTGACGTGTTTCAGGAAATTCCGGTCGCCTTCATTTGACCTTCGACCAGTTTCTGACTCTTCTGCACGTAATCCTGCCCCAGGCTCATCAAGGTCTCGGCATCCGACTTCAGACGATCGCCGAGCGACTTCACCGTTTGCTGCTGCCCGTCCAGCGCCTTCTGGTAGTCCTCGACCCCTCTTACCGACAGCCAACTGCGCGCCTGTGCCAGCGCCGCCTCAGAAAACGACTCAGCGACGCCGAACTGGGTAACCACCAGCTTTTCGGCGGCCTCCAGATTGAGGGCACCGTAGGCCCGGAACGGGGTAACGAACATGGATTCGAACTGCTCGCCGGTCTTGACGGTCGCGGTCTTGGTCATGGCACACCTCCAATGGAAACGTACAGCGGGTGAAGCGCCCGTGTTGCATTGCAACATAGCAGCCGTTTTTGTGCACCGCAACATCAAATTCGCCCTTACGACTATCGAGGTTAACTCCCTGGCTATCGAGCCATTGCCTTGCAAAGTCGGCTAGCAAAACCCAGGACCGGGCACGCGTTCGAGCCGATGTCCAACGTCGTGTGCCGAGCACGGACACTGCTAGGCCCGCGCCTAGCGATAGGCGCCCTCGATGTCGGTCACGCGCAGCGCCTCGCGCCCCAGGCCGCCGTGGCAATCGAGCATCCGTTCGCGCCAGGCGTGGACCGGGTCGGCATTGGAGACCAGATCGGCGCTGGAGACACAGCGCGCCCACATGAAGAAGCCGAATACCAGATAGTCGGCTCCGGCCGGCGCCGCGCCGTCCAGGAAGTCGGCGTCTTCCAGATGGCCACGCAGCGGCGCCAGAGCCGCATCGAGCTGGGCGAGCCCCTTGGCCGGCGAATGGAACTCCTCCAGCGAGCGGCCGAAGCGCTTCTCGCGACTCTCGCGGAAGTAGGCACGGTCGTCGGGGTGGATGGCGTTGAACAGGTCCATGATGATGGTGCGCATCATGGCCGGCGCCAGGGCTCGCTCGGCGTAGTGCTTGAAGAAGCGGCCCCGGACTTCGGCCTGCCCATCGCCGAGCAGCGGCGCCTCGGGATAGGTGCGGTCGAGGTAGCGCAGGATGGCATAGCTGTCGGTCACGACTTCGTCACCATCGACCAGCACCGGCACCTTGTCGTGATTGGCAAAGGTCAGCTCGGCCTTGTCGGTGAAGCGCCAGGGCCGCGCCTCGACGTCGAGGCCCTTGTGGGCCAGCGCATAGCGCACTCGCCAGCAGTAGGGAGAAAAACGCAGCCGCTCGTCCAGGCCGCAGAGGTCATAGAGCACCCGTGTCATACCGACTCCTCGTCACCGATGGAAAAGCCCGATGGTGACAGGCTTGCCGCCGGCCCGCCATGTCGCGAGCCGCCCCGGCTACCTTGTCCATTAGTCGAACCAATGTCTGCCTCCCCTGGCCAGCTTCTGTTCCCGTTGCCACGCAGCACCTTGAATTCACGACCAACTTTTCATAGTGACGGGCCAGCCAGGCTTGATAATTATTGGTAATACCAATTTACCCTGGATGGTGATCACAATCGGGCGGCCCTATGGTGATAGGAGTTTCGTCATGTCTCACGGTGCCGACCGCCTCGCTCGAGGGGGTGTCACAGTGTCGCAGAGCGGCACGGCTCGATCCGCTGCAGGGCGCGTGAGAAAGCCGTTGGCGGAGAGTCGCAGCATGAATCACGCCGCATCGACATAAAAACGGAAATTTTTTCCATAGATTTATGAAAACCACTTCCATAGTATCGAACCAACGGATGCCTTCCCGTTCCGGAGCCGCCATGAACATCCACTACGACTCGCGACTCGATGGCGACCTGCCTCGCCAGGACAAGGCCACGGTGCTGGCCGACCTGGAGCGGTCCGTGCCTGGCATGACCCTGCTGCACCGAGAAGAGGACCTGCGCCCCTTCGAGTGCGACGGTTTATCCGCCTACCGTGTCCTGCCGATGCTGGTCGCCCTGCCGGACGACCTCGACCAGGTCGCGACCCTGCTGACACGCTGTCATGCCCTCGGCGTACCCGCGGTCACCCGCGGCGCCGGTACCGGCCTGTCCGGCGGTGCCCTGCCCCTGGAACAGGGCGTACTACTGGTGATGTCGCGCTTCGACCGCATCCTGGAAGTGGATCCCGACGCCCGAACGGCCCGGGTCCAGCCCGGAGTGCGCAACCTGGCCATCTCCGAGGCCGCCGCCCCTTTCGGGCTCTACTACGCGCCCGACCCTTCCTCGCAGATCGCCTGCTCGATCGGCGGTAACGTCGCCGAGAACGCCGGCGGCGTGCACTGTCTCAAGTATGGCCTGACCGTGCACAACGTGATGCGCGTCGAGCTGCTGACGCTGGAGGGCGAACGTCTGGTGCTCGGCAGCGAGGCGCTGGACGCTCCCGGCTTCGACCTGCTGGCGTTGATCAACGGCTCCGAGGGCATGCTCGGGATCGTCACCGAGATCACCGTCAGGCTGCTGCCCAAGCCCGAAAGCGCCAAGGTGCTGATGGCGAGCTTCGACGACGTGGCACAAGCCGGTCGCGCGGTGGGCGACATCATCGCCGCCGGCATCGTGCCCGGGGGGCTCGAGATGATGGACAGCCTGGCGATCCGTGCCGCCGAGGACTTCATCCACGCCGGCTACCCGGTGGAGGCCGCGGCCATCCTGCTGTGCGAGCTGGACGGCGTAGAGGACGACGTGGACGCCGACTGCGAGGCCGCCAGGCGGGTGATGGAAGCCGCTGGCGCCATCGAGGTCCGTCAGGCTCGCGACGAGGCCGAACGCGCCCTGTTCTGGGCCGGACGCAAGAACGCCTTTCCGGCAGTGGGCCGCATGTCGCCCGACTACTACTGCATGGACGGCACCATTCCGCGGCGCGCCTTGCCCCGGGTGCTAGGGACCATCGCCGAGCTCTCCGAGACGTACGGCCTGCGCGTGGCCAACGTCTTCCACGCCGGCGACGGCAACATGCACCCGCTAATCCTCTTCGATGCCAACCGCGAGGGCGAGCTGGAGAGGGCCGAAGCGCTGGGCGGTCAGATCCTCGAGGCCTGCGTGGCCGCCGGCGGCTCGATCACCGGCGAGCACGGGGTGGGCCGCGAGAAGATCAACCAGATGTGCGTGCAGTTCCAGTCCGACGAGCTGACGACCTTTCACAGCGTGAAGGCCGCCTTCGACCCCAAGGGGCTGCTCAACCCGGGCAAGAACATCCCTACGCTTGCGCGCTGCGCCGAGTTCGGCGCCTTGCACGTGCACCACGGCAAGCTGCCGCATCCCGATCTGCCACGTTTCTGAGGAGTGCTCATGGATACGTCCACCCAGACGCTCCCGGACAGGGACGCCACCCAGGAGCTCGGCGAACGCATTCGCCAGGCCGACGCCGAGGGCACGCCGCTGCACATCATCGGCGGCGACACCAAGGCCTTCTATGGTCGGCAGGTCGAGGGCCAGGCGCTCTCGACCCGCGAGCATCGCGGCATCACCACCTACGATCCGGTGGAGCTGATCGTCTCGGCACGCGCCGGCACGCCGCTGGCCGAACTGGAGGCGACGCTCGCCGAACAGGGCCAGATGCTGCCCTTCGAGCCGCCTCATTTCGGCGCGGGGGCCACGGTAGGCGGCATGGTCGCCGCCGGACTCTCCGGGCCGCGGCGCCCCTGGGCCGGGGCAGTGCGCGACTTCGTGCTCGGCATACGCATGATCGATCGCCACGGCCGGTCGCTGCGCTTCGGCGGCGAAGTGATGAAGAACGTCGCCGGCTACGACCTGTCGCGGCTGGCGGTCGGCGCCCAGGGCACCCTGGGGCTCGTCGCCGAGGTCTCGCTCAAGGTCCTGCCACGCCCCGCCGCTCGCCACGGCCTGCGCCTGCCGATGTCACGGGAAGAGGCCAGGCAACGCCTGGCCGAGTGGGGCCGTCGACCGCTGCCGATCAGCGCCGCCGCCTGGCAGGACGGCGCCCTGAACCTGCGTCTCGAGGGCGGTGCCGGCTCGGTGGCCGCGACCCGGCGCGAGTTCGGCGGCGACGACCTGGAAGACGACTACTGGGGCTCACTGCGCGAGCTGCACCTACCCTTCTTCGACGGCACGGATCCGCGGCCCCTGTGGCGACTTTCCCTGCCCCAGCGGGCGCAGCTGGATATCGAGGGGCTCGACGAGGACGCCATGCTGCATGACTGGGCCGGCGCCCAGCGCTGGCTGAAAAGCGACCTCGACGCCGGGACGCTGCGCGACGGCGTGACCCGCGCCGGTGGCCATGCCACCTGCCTGGCGCCCGGTGCCGCCGAGCCCTTCACGCCGCTGGCGCCACCGCTGGTCAAGTATCACCAACGCCTCAAGGCCGAGCTGGATCCCCATGGGATCTTCAATCCCGGCCGACTCTACGGGGGGCTATGACATGCAGACGCACTTCACCGCCGAGGACCTCCAGCAACCGCACCTGCGCGAAGCCGACCGGGTGCTGCGCAGCTGCGTGCACTGCGGCTTCTGCAACGCCACCTGCCCCACCTACCGGCTGCTCGGCGACGAGCGCGACGGTCCGCGCGGACGCATCTACCTGATGAAGGCACTGCTCGAGGACCGCGAGGAACGCGCCGACATCACCGCCGAGACCCGACTGCACCTGGACCGCTGCCTGAGCTGCCGCAACTGCGAGACCACCTGCCCTTCCGGGGTGGAGTACCACAAGCTGCTCGACATCGGCCGCGCCGAGCTGGAGCGTCGCCTGCCGCGGCCGGCCAGCGAACGGGCCTTCCGCTTCGCCCTGCGTCACGCCGTGGTGGAACCGGCCCGTTTCAAGGCGCTACTCAAGGTCGGTCTGACCTTTCGGCCGCTGCTCGCCGGCCGCCTCGCGACCAAGCTGCCGCCCGCGCCGGTGGACGCCGGCACGCGTCCCGACGGCCGACGCCATGCCCGGCAGATGCTGATTCTCGAGGGCTGCGTGCAGCCCGGGCTCTCGCCCAACACCAACGCCGCCGCCGCGCGAGTGCTGGATCGCCTGGGCATCGGTCTGACACCGGTTCCGGAGGCCGGCTGCTGCGGCGCCGTGGACTTCCACCTGGACGCCCAGGAAGCCGGCAGGGATCGCGCCCGCGCCAATATCGACGCCTGGTGGCCGCACATCGAGGCCGGCTGCGAGGCCATCGTCCAGACCGCCAGCGGATGCGGCGCCTTCGTCAAGGAGTACGGCGAGCTGCTCGCCGACGACTCCGCCTATGCCGAGCGTGCCGCCCGGATCAGCGCACTGGCCCGTGACCTAGTGGAAGTGCTGCGCGACGAAGATCTCGAACCGCTACACGCCAAGGCCGAAAGGCGCCTGGCCTTCCACTGCCCCTGCACGCTGCAGCACGCCCAGAAGCTGGGCGGCGCAGTAGAAGGCGTACTGACTCGACTCGGCTTCTCGCTGACCTCGGTCCAGAGCCCGCACCTGTGCTGCGGCTCGGCGGGCACCTACTCGATCACACAGCCCGAACTCGCCGCCCGGCTGCGCGACGACAGGCTCGACGCACTGGAAGCCGGCGAGCCGGAGGTGATTGCGACGGCCAACATCGGCTGCCAGACCCACCTCGGCGGCGCCGGTCGTACCGCCGTGCGCCACTGGATCGAACTCGTCGATGAGGCGCTGGCATGACCGGCCATCCCTCGTGGGAGCGCAATTCATTGCGCGAATGGCGCCGCCAGGCGCCCTGCCGCCGGCACGCAGCCGACCACCGCTTCGCGGCGGATCGCGCTGCGGAGCAGCGCTCCCACGTCGTGCATTCCCTTGCGGCGCAACAACTGTCCGGCGCCGGCCGTACCGAAGTGCGCCACTGGATCGAACTCATCGACAAGGCCTTGATCCGGGCCTCGGGCGACGGGCCTCGAGCCACGAGCGGCCCGAAGCCCGAAGCCCGTGGCACTCGGCCGAACAACCATTTCTCCCCCCGAGCCCAAAGCCCGAAGCCCAAAGCCCGAAGCCCGAAGCCCGAAGCCCGAAGCCCGAAGCCCGGGGATCCTCTGCTCTAACCCAAATCCAAACCAAGGAGCATGCCATGCAGACCAAAGCCATTCTCGGCCTCACCGAGGTCAACGCCATCCTCGACGCCGCGCAGCGTGAGGCCGAAGCCAATCAATGGAACGTCACCATTTCGATCACCGACGACAGCGGCGAACTGCTGGGACTGCGCCGCCTCGACGGCGCCTCGCCGATGACCGCCATGATCAGCGCCCAGAAGGCTCGCACCGCCGCCCTGAGCCACAAGGAGACACAGGTCTTCGAGCGCATGATCAACGAGGGCCGCCACGCCTTCCTGTCCGCGCCCCTACAGGGCCTGATGGAGGGCGGCGTGCCGGTGGTCGTCGACGGCCAGGTGATCGGTGCGGTGGGCGTCTCCGGCGTCAAGGCCGACCAGGATGCCCAGGTGGCCCGCGCCAGCATCGCCGCCGTGCTCTAGCGCCCTGACGCAGGGATAGACCATGGCAACCAGGCGGCCTCTCGGGCCACCTACTCTTCTCACGGTCATCCGCAGCGAAACACCAGCACGCGTTCCGTCCCATGCCAAGACTCCGGCTGCCGCCGGGTCTTGGCGTTTCGTGGCCAATACTTGCATCCATCAAGAATATTGCATAGGTTTTGTATAGCATTCGACGCAATGCACGGATGCCAGACACGCCCATCACCGGACGAGAGGTACATCATGAAACGTATTGCGACTGCTGCCATTACCCTGAGCGCCCTGATGATGCTGGGCGGCACCGCCCTGGCGGATCACCATGAAGGGGACGAGATGGCGCCGAACAGCGGCGCAGACAGCGCCAACACGGTGGAAGAGTCCAGTATGAATCACGACGAAGCCGCCATGGGCGACGAGCCCATCGTCGAGGAAGGCGGCACGGACACTGCCAACGCCCCGTCGGATGCAGATACCTCCCACGCCGAGGGCAGTCTCGACGAAGATATGGCACCCAAGGGAGGCGTGGATTCCGCCAACGATCCCGAGGGCTGAGGTCAGGTATCGCGAAAGCCTATGACCAATGCCAGCCCCCGGCCTCATGCCGGGGGCTGGCGTGAGAAAATACACTAGCTCGACAGCATCCAGTCGACGAATGCCCACTTGGCGGTACGACGATCCTCCGGGTGCACATCGATCACCCCATACCCGCTGGACGTACCCAGCGAGAGATTTTCCAGGCCCACCAGCATGCCGCGCTCGATCAAGTCATCCACCAGCCCTCGCCAGCCAAGTGCCACGCCCTGACCGGCGATTGCCGCCTGTACAAGTAATGGATAATTATTGAAGATCAGCTCGGAGGGCGCCAAGTGCGCCCTGCCGCCCATGCGTTCGAAGTAACCGGGCCAGTCCAGCCAGCGCTGCCCCTGATCGGCGGTCAGCGTCAGCAGCGGCACCTCACCGAGCCGGTCCAGATCATCGATCGACCCATGCTGTTCCAGAAACCCCGCGCTGCACACCGGAAAGACTTCCTCGTCCAGCAGGCGCGGCGCCCCCTCCAACCCTCGCCGGTCGCCGAACACGATGGCGATATCGACCTCCTGCCCCTGCCAGTCGAAGCCCCCCTGGTTGGTCATGATCCGCACATCGATGTGCGGGTGCAGCCGACGAAACACTGGCAGCCGAGGCAGCAGCCAATAGGAGGCCAGCGAGAAGTCGGTGAGGATGTTGAGCCGCGGATTGCGATGACGCTGCTGCAGCCGATCGATGGTGCGCTCGATGGTCGAAAACCCCTCCTGCACGGCCTCGAACAGGACCTGGCCCGGCTCGCTCAGGCGCACGCCGCGATGCACCCGATCGAACAGCTTGAGGTCGAGCGCCTCCTCGAGGGCGCGAACCTGCTGGCTGACCGCGGACTGGGTCGAACGCAGCTCCTGTGCGGCAGCGGTGAAGCTCAGGTGACGGGCCGCCGCCTCGAACACCCTCAGGCCATTGGGCGACACCCTTTTTTCCATCAAAGACATTAATTCTACTAATCCCAGACATAAAAAAACAGCGAGTTTACAGGGTATGAGATTAGCATAGAGACTGGGAGTAGCTTCACCACCCACTCCGACAACGCCTGGGAGCCTCCCGATGTCCCACCAGCAGCCGAATATCCTGTTTCTGATGGCAGACCAGATGGCGGCCCCGTCGCTGCCTTTCTACGGCCACAAGGTCGTCAAGACCCCGAATCTCTCCCGCCTGGCCGAAGAAGGCGTCGTCTTCGACTCGGCCTACTGCAACAGCCCGCTGTGTGCGCCGTCGCGCTTCACCCTGATGGCCGGCCAGCTGCCCTCGCGGATCGGCGGTTTCGACAACGCCGCGGAACTCTCCGCGGATACGCCGACCTACGCCCACTACCTGCGCGACGCCGGCTACCTGACGGCGCTGTCCGGCAAGATGCACTTCTGCGGCCCGGACCAGCTGCACGGCTTCGAGGAGCGCCTGACCTCCGACATCTATCCGGCCGACTTCGGCTGGTTCGTCGACTGGGAGAACGTCGAGGAGCGTCCGAGCTACTACCACAACATGTCCTCGGTCACCCAAGCCGGGCCCTGCGTGCGCTCCAACCAGCTCGATTTCGACGATGAAGTCACCTTTCGCGCCCAGCGATTCATCTATGACTATGCGCGCAGCGATCGGGATCGCCCCTTCTGCCTGACGGTCTCGCTGACTCATCCCCACGATCCCTACACCATTCCGCAGGAGTACTGGGACCGCTACGATCACGACGAGATCGACATGCCGCGGGTGCCCTACTCGCGCGAGCTGATGGATCCGCACTCCAGGCGCCTGCGCCAGGTCTACCAGTGCGACGAGGACACCATCGACGACGCGCAGATCCGCAACGCGCGTCGCGCCTACTATGGAGCGATCAGCTACGTCGACGACCAGCTCGGCAAGGTGCTCAAGGCCCTGGAGGAAAGCGGCCTGGCCGAGGACACCATCATCGTGTTCTCCGGCGACCACGGCGACATGCTCGGCGAGCGCGGCCTGTGGTACAAGATGAGCTGGTTCGAGGGCTCCGCCCGGGTGCCGATGATCATCCATGCGCCGGGGCGCTTCGCCGCCGGCCGGGTCAAGCAGTCCGTCTCCACCATGGACCTGCTGCCGACCTTCGCCGAATGGGGCAACGACGGCCGGGCCCCGCAGTACGCGGTGCCCGTCGACGGCCGCAGCCTGAACCCGCACCTGACCGGGGAAGTTGGCCACGACGAGGTGATCGGCGAATACTGCGGCGAGGGTGCCATCGCCCCGCTGCTGATGATCCGCCGCGGCCGCTACAAGTTCGTTCACTCCACGCCGGACCCCGACCAGCTGTTCGACCTCGAAGCCGATCCGCTGGAGCTGACCAACCTCGCCGAAGACGCCGACCATCAGGAACTGCGCCAGCGCTTCCGCGACGAAGTCGCCCGGCGCTGGGATACCGACAAGCTGCACCAGCAGGTGCTCGACAGCCAGCGCCGCCGCAAGCTGGTGTCCCGCGCCAACATGAAGGGCAAGGTCACCTCCTGGGATCACCAGCCGTTCTTCGACGCCAGCGTCCAGTACATGCGCAACACCATCGACCTGGATGACCTCGAGGCACGTGCGCGCTTCCCGAAAGCGGGCACCTGAACGCATCGTCCCTCGCCTTGCTGGATGACCACGCGGGCCCGGGAGAGGCCCACCCACACCCGGCAGCGACCGTGGAGAGCATCGCGGCGATGCCCACGGTCCTGCCACTATCCTTCAAGAGGCCATCCCCGCGACATCACGACAAACGACGGCCGAGCGGATGATGCGAGATTCCTCGGCCTGCTCTCGAACGCGCCGGCCCCGATTACCAGGGTCGGCTTGTCAGCGTTCCCCTCGCCCCCCTGTTAATGACACAAGGAGAAGACGCCCATGAGCGTTCCAAGCGATCCGGCCCCACCTGCGGTGGCCAGTGACATGCAGACCGACTACACCGTCGGCCAGGACAATATCGAGGGGCGACTGGGCCCCTTCGCCTTCGATATCCATAACCGGGTATTCGTCGTCTCGGCGGTCGCCTCGGTGATCTTCATCGTGCTCACCCTGCTGTTCCCGGACCAGGCCAGCAGCGTCTTCCAATCCATCGTCGCCTTCTCCACCGGGACGCTGGACTGGTACTTCATGATCGTGGTGGATTTCTTCATTCTGTTCTGCGTGGCACTGATCATCCTGCCCTACGGGAAAGTCCGGCTAGGCGGGCCGGATGCCCGACCCGAGCACGGCTACCTGTCGTGGTTCGCGATGTTGTTCGCTGCCGGGATCGGCATCGGTCTACTGTTCTTCGGCGTGCTGGAGCCGGTCTACCACGCCAACGTTTCCCTTCCCTTGGGCATCACGCCTCCGTTTGGCGCCGATGGCGAGCTCAACCCGGAGGCCGTGGCCGAGGCCAGCGCCATGGGCATCGCCGGCACCTATCTGCATTGGGGCATCCACGGTTGGGCCGTGTACGTGGTCATGGCGCTGGCCCTGTCCATTTTCACCTACAACAAGGGCCTGCCCTTCTCCATCCGCTCGGCCTTCTTCCCGATCCTCGGCGACCGCGTCTGGGGCTGGTGGGGCCATGTCATCGACATCCTGGCGGTGTTTTCCACCCTGTTCGGGCTGGCCACGTCGCTCGGCCTCGGGGCGCAGCAGGCCAACGCGGGGATGAACTTCGTCTTCGGGCTGGACGTCAACGCCACCACCCAGGTCATCGTCATCGTACTGGTCACGGCGGTGGCTCTGGTATCGGTGTGGCGCGGCCTGGAGGGCGGCGTGAAGAAGCTCTCCGAGATCAACATGGTCATGGCCGTGCTGTTCTTCTTCTTCGTGCTGTTCGCCGGCCCGACCCTGGTGGCCCTGAGCGGCTTCTGGACCGGCCTTACGACCTACGTCACGGACTTCCTGCCGCTATCGGCGCCCTTCGGCCGTGACGACGACGCCTATCGCCAGGCCTGGACCATCTTCTACTGGGCCTGGTGGGTCAGCTGGGCGCCGTTCGTCGGCATGTTCATCGCCCGGGTCTCGCGGGGACGCACGGTGCGGGAGTTCGTGATCTGCGTGCTGCTGATTCCCAGCCTGTTCATCTTCGTCTGGATGGGCGTGTTCGGCGGCACCGCCCTCGACCAGCTCTATGCCGATCCCGCCGGCAGCCTGGTCAAGGACTACGTGATCGACAACTACAGCCCCGAGCTGTCGCTGTTCGGCATGCTCAACGAGCTGCCATTCTCGGGCCTGATGTCGACCCTCGGCATCATCCTGGCGCTGATTTTCTTCGTCACCTCCTCGGACTCCGGCTCGCTGGTGATCGACACCATCACCGCCGGCGGCAAGGTGGATGCCCCGCGCCCCCAGCGCATGTTCTGGGCCGCCGTGGAAGGCTTGATCGCCATCGTACTGCTGCTCGGCGGCGGCCTGTCGGCGCTCCAGGCCGGGGTGACGGCAACGGCGATCCCGTTCTCGATCGTCATGCTGCTGATGTGCTACACCATCATCCGCGCGTTGAACGGCGAACTGCGCCTGATGCGCCGCCAGGTCGCCTGACGCCCTCGATCGGGCGTCGTCCCCCGGACATTGCGGGTTGGCGATGTCCGGGGGACGCCCGGATGTCGCAACGAGCATCGCGCCGCCCCGCGGGGCACGCTAGTCTGGGGCCTGGAGGGCCATGACGCCCCGGGGCAGCAGGCAGAAGGCTCGGCGCGAGCTGGAGGAGACGACACCATGGCAGGCGGCTGGTCGAAAGACGGCGATGTGCAGCAGCAGATCGACGACAGCGTACGCGACGAACTCGAGCGCGCCAGACGCTCACTACCTCGCGGCGAGAGCGCCCACTACTGCCACGAATGCGACGAGCCGATCCCCGAGGCACGACGCCAGGCCGTGCCCGGCGTACGGCTGTGCCTGGCCTGCCAGGCCGAGCGCGACCGGCGCCAAGGCCCGGCGGGCGGCTTCAATCGGCGTGGCAGCAAGGACAGCCAGCTGCGTTAAGGCCGGGCGTCTCTCACCATTCGGTCCAGGCACCGGCCGACGCCATTAGCACTCTCATCGATTCCCCCCTATCATCGACACACCATTTTCGGGTCCCGGGGACGGGGCCCATTTCGTCATGTCAGGGACGTCATGCCATTACTGCATTTTCTGCCGCCGCTCGGCGCCGTGCTGATCTGGTCCGGCAACATGACCATCAACCAGCTCACCGTGGGCGCTATCGCCCCGAGCAGCATCGCCTTCCTGCGCTGGCTGCTGGCGCTCGCCGTGCTCACCCCTTTCGTCGCACCCGCCGCTTGGCGGCATCGCGCCGAGCTGCGCCGCCACTGGCCGAAGCTGGCGGTGCTCGGCCTGCTGGGCATGGGGCTGTGGCAAGGGCTCGCCTACGTGGCCGCCGAGACCACCTCGGCCACCAACATGGGCATCCTGGCCGCCATGGTGCCGCTGCTGACCGTGCTGCTCAGCGCGCTCATCCTGCGCGAGCCGCCCAGCTTGGGCGGCGTCATCGGCGGCCTGCTGGCACTCGCCGGCGTGTCGATCCTGCTGGGCCACGGCAACCCGCTGTCGCTGCTCGACCTGGAGGTGGCCGTAGGCGATGCCCTGATGGTAGTGGCCGCCACCTGCTACGCCCTCTATGGCGTGATGCTCAAGCGATGGCCCCTGGCGCTGCCGCCCTGGGTGCTGCTCTACGGACAGGTGATCTGCGCCGTGCTGATCCTGCTGCCGCCCTACCTGCTGGGCCCCATGACCCCGGTGAACGCCGGCAACCTGGGCCTGATCCTCTACGCCGGTATCCCCGCGTCCATCGTCACTACCTTCCTGTGGATGCTGGCCATTCGTCGCATCGGCGCCAGCCAGGCCAGCATCTTCATCAACCTGATGCCGCTGTTCAGCGCCGTGATCGCCATGTTCGCCCTCGGCGAACGCCTCGCCGCCTACCATGTCGTCGGCGGTGTCCTGGTGCTGGCCGGCGTGATCATGGCCCAGACGCTGACCCGGCCGCTGACACGCACGCCGCGCCGAGGCGCTGCCGACCGCGCTCGCTGACGCGTCCCGTCGCGGGGCTTCCCCGTGGCGGTCGCCACCCTGATAGACTGCGATTTTCGTTACCCGACCGGAGAGTCCGCGGCCATGTCCCTCGATGACCTGCACCTCAACCTGCGCAACCTGACGCAGGACGACTACCCGCAGCTCAAGGCGCTGATGGACGCCGTCTACCACGACATCGGCGGCGCCTGGCCCGAGCACACCATCGACAAGCTGATTCAGGAGTTCCCCGACGGCCAGATCGTCATCGAGGACGATAGCCGCCTGGTCGGCGTGGCGCTGACCGTGCAGGTCGACTACGACGAGTTCTCCAACCCGCACCAGTACGATGACCTGATCGGCCAGCGCGAGATCATCCTCAATGACGCCGACGGCGATGCCATGTACGGTCTCGACGTGCTGATCCATCCGGATTACCGCGGCTACCGCCTGGGCCGGCGGCTCTACGAGGCCCGCAAGGAGCTGTGCCGCTCGTTGAACATGCGCGCCATCCTGGCCGGCGGGCGCATCCCCCAGTATCACCATTACGCCGACGAGCTCTCCCCGGCGGAGTACATCGACAAGGTGGCGCGCAAAGAGGTCCACGACCCGATCCTGTCGTTCCAGCTGGCCAACGACTTCCAGGTCAAGCGGCTGCTGCGCAAGTACCTGCCCGAGGACGAGAAGTCCCAGGGTTACGCGACCCTGCTGGAGTGGAACAACATCCTCTTCGAGCCCGCCGAGCGGGTGCTGGAGACTCGCCGCACCCAGGTGCGGGTCGGCGCCGTGCAGTGGCAGATGCGCGAGTTCGCTTCGGTGGAGGCGGTGCTGCAGCAGGTCGAGTACTTCGTCGACGCCCTGGCCGACTACCAGAGCGACTTCGCGGTCTTCCCGGAGCTGTTCAACGCCCCGCTGATGGGTCTGCAGGATCGCGCCGCCCAGCAGGACCAGCTGGCGGCCATCCGCTTCCTGGCCGGCTTCACCGAGCGCTTCAAGACCGAGCTGTCGCGCATGGCGGTGGCCTACAACATCAATATCGTGGCCGGCTCGATGATCGAGGTCGGCGAGGAGGACCGGCTCTACAACGTCGCCTACCTGTGCCACCGCGACGGCTCCATCGAGCGCCAGGCCAAGCTCCACATCACCCCCCAGGAGCGTCGCGACTGGGTGATCGAGGGCGGCGACGAGCTGCAGGTGTTCGAGACCGACGCCGGCCGCATCGGCATCCAGATCTGCTATGACGTGGAATTCCCCGAGCTGTCGCGACTGCTCGCCGACCAGGACATGGACATCCTGTTCGTGCCGTTCTGGACCGACACCAAGAACGGCTACCTGCGGGTGCGCCACTGTGCCCAGGCTCGCGCCATCGAGAACGAGTGCTACGTGGTGCTGTGCGGCAGCGTCGGCAACGTGCCGTCGATCGAGAACCTCGACATCCAGTACGCCCAGTCCTCGGTGTTTTCGCCCTCGGACTTCTCCTTCCCCCACGACGCCGTGCTGGCCGAGACCACGCCCAACACCGAGATGATCATGTTCTCGGACCTCGACTTGAACCGCCTCAAGGTGGTACGCAACGAGGGCTCGGTGACCAACCTCAAGGACCGCCGCCAGGACCTGTTCGACCTGCGGCTGCGCGACTGGTCGTGGAAGTCCGGGGGACGGGACGTGGAGGAGAGCTGAGGCCGTGCTGGAAAGGCTGAAGCGCTGGCGAGCGGCCCGCTTCGAGGCTCGCCACCCCTTCCCCGCCGCGGACTGGGACGAGGCCCGGGCGCGGCTGCCGCTGCTCGCCGCGCTGCCCGAGGACGACGCCGGGCGCCTCGGGCAGCGCGCCTGGTGGTTTGCCCACGCCAAGCGGCTGAGCCGCCATCCCGAACTGGACGCGGCGATCGACTTCGACGCGGCCGCGCGGCTGGCCATCGCCGCCCAGGCCTGCCTGCTGACCCTGGGCTGGGACGAGCGTACCCATCGCCAGGCCTTCGCCGGCGTCCATGAGATCCTGATCGTGCCAGACGCCTTCCATCGCCGGGTCGAGGAGCTCGACGAGTTCGGCGTGATGCACGAGTACGACGACGAGCGCGCCGGCGAAACCTCCCACCAGGGGCCGGTGGTGGTGGCTTACCCGGATCTGATGGAAAGCGGCCACCTGGACGGCTTCAACGTGGTGATCCACGAGCTGGCCCACAAGCTCGACATGGCCAATTCCCTGGGCGCCGACGGCTTCCCGCCGCTGCCCGGCGACATCGACCCGCGCGACTGGCATCGGGTATTCACCGCCGTGTGGGACGACCTCCAGGCGCATCTCGCCCGTGGCGAGGCCACGCCCATCGACGACTATGCTGCCAGCCAGCCCGGCGAGTGCTTCGCCGTGGCCTGCGAGTATTTCTTCTCCGCGCCCGAGGCGCTGCATGACGCCTACCCGGCACTGTACACGCTGCTCACCCGCTACTTCCGCCAGGATCCACTTGCCTGGCGCGCCGAGTCCGCCACCTGAGCCGATGGCTCGCTGGCCGGCGAGCGCGCCGGCCAGCACAGCGAGGCCTCGAGACCGTGGGGATGGCAGTTGCGTAGCGTCAGCCTGGCCTGCTGGCGCTCGGCCAGCTGCTGCACGATCGCGAGCCCCAGACCGCTGCCGGTGATACGCTGGTCGGCGGCGCGGCGGAAGCGCTCGGTGATGGTGCCGAGCGCTTCCTCGGCAATGCCCGGGCCGCTGTCGCGCACCGCTAGCACGGCCCCGCCGGCGGTCTCCGAGAGTTCGATCGTCACTTCGCCGTGCTCCGGGGTATAGCGCAGGGCATTGTCCAGCAAGTTACGAATAAGGATGCCCGCCTCGACGGGATCAGCACGCACCCACAGCGCCTCGACGCCGTGCAGGGACATCTCCTGGTGCCGGGCCTGGGCCCAGGGCCACAGCTCGGCAACCAGCTCGAGCACCAGCGGATAGAGATCGATGTCCCGCGCCTCACGCGCCTCGCGGCGGTCCAGCCGGGCCAGGACCAGCAGCTGCTCGACCACCCGCTGCAGCCGCTCCACACCACGGTAGGCCTTGTCCAGCGAGTCCCGTTCACCCGCCCGGGCATTGTCGAGATGGATCTTGAGCCCCGCCAACGGCGTGCGCAGCTCGTGGGCGGCATCGGCGGTGAAACGCCGCTCGCGTTCGAGCGTCTCGCGAAGCCGTGAAATGAAGTCGTTGATCGCCTGGCGCAGCCCCGAGAGCTCACGAGGCACCTCGACATCGAGGAAGCTCAGGTCGCGATCGTCGCGCCCGGCCACCTCGCGAGACAGCGTACCGATCGGCGTCAGCCCTCGCCGCACGATCCAGCCCATGGCGACGAGCAGCAGCGGCAGGGCCAGCAGCATCGGCACCAGATTGCCGAGCGCGACCTTGCGCTCCAGCTCCTGCATGAACTCGATGCTCACCCCGGAGCGGATCCAGGTCCCGCTGGCCTCATCGAACATCGAGAATACGCGCCAGCGCTCTCCGTCGTACTCGACCCAGGTATAGCCGTCCTTGCGAGGCGCGGGGAAGGCGCCCGAGCCGCTCCACTCCGCCCCCATCAACAGCGGGCTGCCGTCGCGATTCCAGAAGCCCAGCGACAGTTCGCGCTCCTCATGGTGGTAGAGCGCCGACTCGCGGCCGGTTTCGTCCATCGTCGGCACGCCGTCCTGATAGAAGCGCGCGGGATGCCCCGGATGACTGAGCCGCTCGGCGACCCGACGATAGGTGTCCTCGCTGGCCCCAGGCCCGATCAGGCTGGCCACCACCCGGCCCTGCAGGCTGAGCTGGGCGTCGAGGATCTCCTCGGTCTCGTGGGCGGTGATCAGATAGGCGGCCGTCACCACCAGCAGGGTCACCCCCGCCAGCACTAGCGCCAGGGTGCGGCTCAGATAGCGACGAATCGATTTCATGCGTCGCCGGCGTTCAATCGATAGCCGATGCCACGGATGGTGGTGATCAGCCCCTTGTGAAACTTCTTGCGCAGGTGATGGATATGCACCTCCACGGCGTTGGACGCCACCTCGTCCTCCCAGCCATACAACAGGCTCTCCAGGCGCGGCCGGGTCATCACCCGGTCGGCGTGGCGGGCCAGCTCCAGCAGCAGGGCGTATTCGCGACGCGTCAGCGCCACCTCCTCGCCCTGCCAGATCACTCGATGACGGGCCTCATCGATGCGCAGGCTGCCCACGTCGAGATACTGCGACACCCGCCCCTCGGCGCGGCGCGTCACCACCCGCAGTCGGGCCAGCAGCTCGTGCAGGTCGAAGGGCTTGAGCACATAGTCGTCCGCGCCGCCGTCGAGTCCGGCGATGCGCGATTCGATGTCGTCTCGGGCGGTCAGGATCAGCACCGGCAGGGCGCCATGGCCCCGCACCGATTCCAGTACCTTCATGCCGTCCATGTCCGGCAGCCCCAGGTCGAGGACCATCACCGAGAAATCGTCGTAGCGGGCCGCCGCCATGGCCTCACGGCCATTCTCCAGCCAGTCCACGGCATATCCCTCGCGCAGCAGGGCAGTCTTGATACCATCCCCCAGCAATGGATCGTCCTCCACCAGCAGCACGCGCATGCGTTTCTCCCCTTGGCTGTCCCGGTCGCGCCTGAGCGACCCATTGTCCGAGCACGTTCTTAACGATGGTTTAAGCGCTAGCCGAACCAGACTAGCGTGCCCGCCGTTTGCCCACCAGACCCGCCACGACGGGAGTTAACGTGGATCAAGCATCGGCGGGGTCGCCCCGCGAGGGCGTCCGACGGGCAACATAATGGAGACACCTTAAGGCGTGGTTAAGCTGACTGACCTAGCGTATCGGGCCCTGGCCAACGACGGTGGAGAGCGTCCCAAGTGAGTGTCCCGCTGGTTTCCGTGATCATTCCCGCTCGCGACGAGGCGGGTAACCTGCCGTCCCTGCTCGACGAAATCGCCGCCGCCCTGGCGGCCGTCGACCATGAGGTGCTGGTGGTGGACGACGCCTCACGAGACGATAGCTGGCGCCTGCTCGAGGCCCGCGCTGCCGAGGACCCAAGGCTGCGCCCGCTGCGCCATGCCGAGAGCGCCGGACAGAGCACCTCGGTGTGGCAGGCCGCCCACCGCGCCCACGGCGAGTGGCTGGCCACCCTGGACGGTGACGGCCAGAACGACCCCGCCGACCTGCCGCGGCTGATCGAGCGCGCCCGTCAGGGCGGCGTCACGCTGGTCGCCGGCCATCGCACCACCCGCCGCGACGACTGGCTCAAGCGCCTGTCCTCGAAGATAGCCAACCGCGTACGCAGCGCCCTGCTCAAGGACGACACCCCGGATACCGGCTGCGGCCTCAAGGTGATTCATCGCCAGGCCTTCCTGTGTCTGCCCTACTTCGATCACATGCACCGCTTCCTGCCGGCGCTGATCCTTTCCCAGGGCGGCTGCTGCGTCTCGCTGCCGGTCAACCACCGCCCGCGGGGCGCCGGCCGATCCCACTACGGCCTCAACAATCGCCTGTGGGCCGGGCTAATCGACCTGCTGGGCGTGATGTGGCTGCACCACCGCTCGCGGCTGCCGGCCGGCCTGACGACGCTCGAGCCCGCCCGCCGCCACACCCCGACACCGCAGGAGGAAATCTCATGAACACCGAATGGCTGTGGCTAGCCGTCGGCTTCCTGGGCCAGGCGCTGTTCTCGGCGCGTTTCCTGGTCCAGTGGCTGGCCAGCGAGCGCGCCCGTCGCAGCATCGTGCCCAAGGCCTTCTGGTTCTTCAGCCTGGCCGGCGGCGTCACCCTGCTGGCCTACGCCATCTATCGGCGCGATCCGGTGTTCATCGCCGGCCAGGGCGCAGGGCTGTTCATCTATTTCCGCAATCTGATGCTGATCCGCCGCGAGACCCGCCTCAGCCGGGCCCGCCAGTAGCCCTCGGTTCACCCTGCGTATTCACCTTCGATTTCCTCCTGCGAGTTCGACCATGACGCGACCCCGCTACCTTCGCCGTGTTCCGTCCCTGCCCTGGTGGTGGCTGCTGGGACTGGCGGCCATCTTCCTCGGCGTGGGCCTAGGCCTGCGCGACCCCTGGCCTGCCGACGAGCCGCGTTTCGCCCTCAATGCCCTGGAAATGCTCAAGACCGGGCAGTTCTGGATCCCCCACCGCGGCGGCGAGCCCTATCCCGACAAGCCGCCGATCTTCATGTGGGCCATGGCCGCCGGCATCCAGCTGACCGGCTCGGTGCGCCTCGGCTTCCTGCTGCCGTCACTGCTCGGCGCCCTGGGCACCCTGGCCCTGGTCATGGATCTCTCGGCGCGCTTCTACGGTCGGCGCGTGGCCTGGCTGGCCGGACTCGCCCTGCTCTCCTGCTTCCAGTTCGGGCTGCAGGCGCGCACCGCCCAGATCGACATGCTAGTCACCTGCTGGATCACTCTCGGCGCCTACGGCCTGATGCGCCACGCCCTGCTCGGCCCCGATCGCCGCTGGTGGCTGATCGGCTGCGCGGGCATGGGGCTCGGCGTGCTGACCAAGGGCGTAGGCTTCCTGCCGCTGCTGATGGTGCCTTTCTGGGGGCTGCTGGCCTGGCGTAGCCAGGTGGTGCGCCCCACCTGGCAAGACCTCGGCCTGGGGCTCGCCGTGCTGCTCGGCGTCGTGCTGCTGTGGGTGGGCCCCATGGCCATCTACACCAGCCTCAGCGACAACTCGTTACTGACGGCCTATCGCGACAACATCCTGTTCAAGCAGACCGGCGAGCGCTACGCCGACTCCTGGCACCATATCAAGCCCTGGTACTTCTTCCTCGCGGAGGTGATTCCCTGGGCCTGGCTGCCGCTGGTGCTGGCGCTGCCCTGGCTGGTGCCCGCCTGGTGGCGACGCGGCAAGCGCCTCGACGCCCGCGTGCTGCTGCCGCTTGGCGGCCTGGTGATGATCATCGCCTTCTTCTCACTGTCGCCGGGCAAACGCAGCGTCTACCTGCTGCCGGCCCTGCCGCTGCTGGTACTGGCCGCCGCCCCGATGCTGGCCGGCCTGCTGTGCCGACCGCGCCTGCAGTGGCTGGGCGGCGGCGTGCTGGCCCTGTTCGGCGTCGTCTTCCTCGCTGCCGGGTTACTCGGTGCAGTGGGGCTGCCGGCCCTGGCCGACCTCGCCGAGGAGCATGGCGTCGCCCCCTGGGCCTGGTGGAGCCTGCTGGGGCTTGCCGCCCTGGCGCTGCTGGCCTGGGGGCGTCCGCGCCGTGGCCTGGTGATGCTCTCGGCCTGGCTGGCAGTGTTCTGGCTGAGCTGGTCGACATGGGGCTATGCGCTGATGGATCACGCCCGTTCGCCCCGCGACCTGATGGCCGAGATCGTCGACCAGACCGGTCCGGATGCCTGGCTGGCGATGCCCGACTTCGACGAGGAGTTCCTGCTCCAGGCGCGCCAGCCGATGGTTCACTTCGGCTATCACACTCCGGACGACGAGCAGTTCCAGCGCGCCTTCACCTGGCTAAAGGCGGCGCCCGACGACCGCTGGATGCTGGTGCCCCAGCACCGCGACGAGGCGATCACCTGCGCCGATCTAGGCCGCGCCCGCGACCTGGGCATGCAGAACAGCGAGCGGTGGTGGCTGATCCCAGGCACCGCCTTCGCCGCCTGCCGGGGCAATGCCGAGGCCGCGCCGCTCTATGTGGCGCCGACCACCCTGGCCGCCAAGCCACACGACGAGCGGCACGCCGTGATGCGACTCGCCATGACGACGTTCGGCGGCGCGGCCCTGCATCACTTCACCGACTGGCGCGTGTCACCATGCCACTGGCCTATGACGGCGAACTAGGCGTCCAACCATGTCGTCCAACAAGGTCGTCGCGGCAGTAAGGGCCAGCTCACGCCCCGCCCCCGGGCGCACGCGCCCTTTGGCCCGCGCCGCCACTGCCGTATGCTGTGGCCTGACGCTGAACAGGAACCCCCAGTCCCATGTCTCGCTCCCTCGGCATCCTCGCTGCCGCCCTGACCCTGCTCGTCGCCCTTGGCCTGCTGTGGCAATGGCTGGCCATGCAGGACCTGCTCACCGTCGACACCCTGCTGACCCTGGCCAAGGGGAGCGTGGCCTGGCGCGACGCCTCCTGGGCGGTGCTGGTGGTCATGGCGGTCTACGCAGGCGCCTCGCTGGTGATGTTCCCGCTGAGTCTGCTGGTGGCGCTGACCGGGCTGCTGTTCGGCCCCTGGTGGGGCTTCGGCTATGCGCTGGCCGGCACGCTGGCCGCCTCGGTGTTGACCTGGTGGGTGGGTCGCAAGCTGGGCCGCGACGCCCTGCTGCGCTACGGCGGCAAACACCTCAAGGGCCTGTCGCGCTACCTCTCGGGGCGCGGCATCCGCACCATGACGGTGGTCAACCTGCTGCCGCTGGCGCCCTTCACCCTGACCAACATGATGGCCGGCGCCTTCCACCTGCGCTTCCGCGACTACATGATCGGCTCGACCCTGGGCATCGTCCCGGGGCTGGCCGGGGTGACCCTGCTCGGCAGCCAGCTCGGCGAGCTGGCCACCGCCGAGAGTCGCCAGGAGGTGATCGTGGCCCTCGGGGGCCTGGTGCTGGGGGTGGGGCTGCTCTACGGACTCAAACGCTGGGCCCAGAACCGCAGGCGCCGCTGAGGCCGGCTCAGCGCCTGCCTGCAAGGCGGCTTACTTGGGGGGCAGCTTACTTGGAAGGTAATTCTGGTTCGTCGGAAGGCTCGTCAGAGTGCCTGCCGGGCCACCAGGAGGGCCGCTCCTGCTCCCACTCCTCCTGTACCAGGTGGCGCAGGATCCGCCCCCGGTAGCGCAGCATCTGCCACTCCGCGCCCAGCCGTCCGCGCACTCGGTCCCAGCCGCCATCGTCGGCGTGGGTGAAGGGCCCACCTCGGGCGATCACCCGCCGGTAGACGGCCAGGCAGCGCTCGGCGCATAGCCGCTCGTCGTAGTCCGCGGCGGTGGCCAGGGCACCGTGGTGCAGCGGCTTGCGGCATCCCGGGTCAGCGAGCTCGACCAGTGCCGTGGCCATGACTTCGGCGTCGTCCTCGGCCAGCAGCCGGCCGTTCTCGCCATCCGCCACCACCTCCACGACCCCGGGCGCGTGCACTGCCACCACGGGTAGGCCGGCGGCCATGGCCTCGGCCACCACCATGCCCTGGGTCTCGCTGTGGGAGGCGAAGGCGAAGACGTCCATGGCGTGGTAGGCGTCGATCAGCGCCTGGCCCTGCAGGCGCCCAGTGAAGTGGACCCGTTCGGCCACGCCACGCTCCGCGGCGACCGCCGCCATGGCCTCGGCAGCCTCACCGTCGCCGACCACCAGGAAATGGGCGTCAGGTCGCACTTCCAGGGCTCGGCATACCGCTTCGGCCAGGAACGCCAGGTTCTTTTCCCGCGCCAACCGGCCCAAGTGGCCGATCACGTAGGCATCGTCGGGAATGCCACGAGCCGCACGACAGCCCGCGCCGTCGCCCTCGGCGAAGCGCGCCGTGTCCACGCCGCTCGGCACCACGCGGATCTCGGGATTGCCGTCACGCGCCAGCAGCAGGTCGCGAATGCTCTCGCTGGGCGCGATGACGGCATCGCACAGCCAGGTGTACTGGGTGGCCAGGGCCACGGCGAAGCGCTGCATGCGCGGCGAGTCGCCGGGCACGTAGTGGGTATAGTGTTCGTAGAGGGTGTGATGAGTGAACACCAGCGGCAGGCCGTAGGTTTCGGCGGCCCGAGCCGCGGTGTCGCCCAGCAGGAAGGGATGGTGGGCATGCACCAGGTCCGGCTCGAAGGCCTCGATAGCATCATAGAGCTGGCCGGGAATCGGCACCGGCAGCGAGAAGTCGCTGCCGTTAAAGTGCTGCACCGCGGCCACCCGCACCACGTCGGCCTCGAAGTCCGGCTGACCCTCGAGGCGCGGCGCCACCACCAGCACGTTATGCCCCGCGGCCTGGAGCTGTCGCTTGAGCCGCTGCACCGACTCGCTGACGCCACCGACGATGGGCAGATAGGTGTTGGTGAACATGAGCACATTCACGGTCGCGACTCTCCTTGCCGGGCTTGCGGGGGCACCTCCAGCGGCGGCACGCGCCCGGGCATCTCCTGCTCAAGATAGGCGATGAAGGCGCGGATCCGCAGCGGAACGTGGCGGCGCCGATCATACACGGCATGGAAGTCGGCACGCACGCCCCGCCACCCCGGCAGCAGTTCGACCAGGCGCCCCGCCGCCAGGTCTTCGTGGACGTCCCACCAGGAACGCAGGGCGATGCCACGACCGTCCTGGGCCAGGCGCCGGACCACCTCGCCGTCGTTGCTGGCCATGGGACCGGTGACCTTGACCGCGCGTTCCTCTGCCGGGCCGCGGCGGCGAACGAAGCGCCACACCGCGTAGTCGCTTTCGATCTCGCGCAGCACCAGGCAGGGATGGCTCGCCAGATCGGCCGGTGCCTCCAGCGGGGGCATCTCCGCCACGTAGCGCGGCGCCGCGCACAGCACTCGACGGTTGGCCAGGATGCGCCGCGCCACCAGCCGCGAGTCCGGCGGCTCGCCGATCCGGATGCCGATGTCGATGCCCTGGTCGGCCAGGCCGAGCGGGAAGTTGGTCAGCTCCAGGTTCGCCTCGAGGCGCGGGTGGCGGGCGAGAAAGGCCGACAGCAGCGGCGCCACGTGCCGGCGCCCGAAGCCGAAGGTGGCGTTGACGCGCAGCGGCCCGGAGAGCTCGGCACGGCGGTCGCCCAGTGTCTCCTCCAGCTCCGTCAGATCGTCGAGGATGGCCACGCCGCGGGCCAGGTAACGCTCGCCCTCGGCGGTCAGGGTCAGGCGCCGGGTGGTGCGCGCCGCCAGCGAGACGCCGAGGCGCGCTTCGAGGCGCTGCAGGCGCTTGCTCACCGCCGACAGCGACAGCCCGAGCTCCCGGGCGGTAGCGGTCAGGCTGCCGGCCCGGGCCAGGCGCTGGAAGAAGGCCAGGTCGTCGAGGGGCGTCACCGTACTCTCCACTTATGTTCAATAATTGCTTGAATATTACCCCGATTATCTCGTCGATGTGCAGGCGTAGACTGAATGCCACATTCCGCACCGAGGATTCCCCATGACCCAGCGTATCGCCGTGCTCGCCGGTGACGGCATCGGCAAGGAAGTCATGCCCGAGGGCCTGCGCGCCCTGGAGGCCGCCGCCCGCCGCTTCGGCCTCGACCTCTCCTTCGAGCCCTTCGACTTCGCCAGCTGCGACTACTACCTCGAATATGGCCAGATGCTGCCCGACGACTGGCACCAGACCCTGGTCGCCTTCGATGCGATCTACTACGGCGCCATCGGTTGGCCGGAGAAGGTCCCGGACCATGTCTCGCTGTGGGGCTCGCTACTCAAGTTCCGCCGCGAGTTCGACCAGTACGTCAATCTGCGACCCTGCCGCCTGCTGCCGGGCATCGAGAGCCCGCTGGCCGGCCGCAAGCCGGGCGATATCGACTTCTACGTGGTGCGCGAGAACACCGAGGGCGAGTACTCCAGCGTCGGCGGCACCATGTTCGAGGGCACCGAGCGTGAAGTGGTGATTCAGGAAACGGTGATGACTCGCACCGGGGTCGACCGGGTGCTGAAGTACGCCTTCGACCTGGCCCAGAGCCGCCCCCGGAAGAAGCTCACCTCGGCGACCAAGTCCAACGGCATCGCCATCACCATGCCCTGGTGGGACAAGCGCGTGGCGGCCATGGGCGAGCGCTACCCGCAGGTCGAGGTCGACAAGTTCCATATCGACATCCTGACCGCCAACTTCGTGCTCCACCCGGACTGGTTCGACGTGGTGGTGGCCAGCAACCTGTTCGGCGACATCCTCTCCGACCTGGGCCCGGCCTGTACCGGCACCATCGGCGTGGCCCCCTCGGCCAACATCAACCCCGAGGGCACTTTCCCGAGCCTGTTCGAGCCGGTCCACGGCAGCGCCCCGGACATCGCCGGACGCGGCATCGCCAACCCCATCGGCCAGATCTGGTCCGGTGCCATGATGCTCGAGCACCTGGGGCACCGCGAGGCGGGCGCGGCCATCCTCGCCGCCATCGAGGCGGTGCTCGCCGAGGGCGATGCCAAGACGCTCACGCCGGACCTCAAGGGCCGCGGTACCACCGAGGGCCTGGGCCGCGCCATTGCTGAACGTATCGAGGCCTGTGCCACGGAACACACAAGCCATCAGGGAAAATTCGAGTCACTTCGGACCTGAAAATCGGTCCTGGTGTTTACGAAGAGAGAAGAGATCAGGCGTCGCCTGCCGCTGCATCGGCGATGGCCATCGAAACAGGAAGCGGCCCTCCTGTCAGGAGGACCGCGCATTGCAACTGGCGTTTAGTTGGTATTGACCAGGGACTTGAGGTACTGGCCAACCTCAGAGTGATGCTGAATCGAAGACACCGGCAGGATCATCTCGGCCGGTCCCCAGGCAAAAACGTTCACAGGGGTATGGGTATGGGTGCCAGTGCCCCAGACGATGTTCTGTGCGGTCCCCAGGACACGCCCCAGCACATCACCACGGTCGTTATAGGGATAGAAGGCGTCGAAATCCTGAACGGCCGGGACCTCCTTGGCATCGAGATAGCTATGACCCGCCACATGATAGGGATTCGGCTTGTCGGCCAGGACAGCCACCGCCTGTTCCTCATCGATCTGAAAATCGCTGTTGGCATTGACCATTTCCATCAGACGCGCGGGGGTCTGCTCCCCCTCATCGAGCGCCCCGAAGTCGCGCAGCAGCGTCGAAAAGCTGGCCTTCTGCTGATAGAGCGAATCGAGGATCGAGAAATCGCCAAAGTTGAAGTTGGGAGCATAATCCTGCTCCGCGAAGGCAGGGCCCGGCTTCGCCTGCGGCTCTGGCAAGTTGGCCGAGGAGTAGCTGAATCCGAACGCGCCGGTTTCATGATCCGCGGTAACCAGAATTACGGTGTCATCGCGTCCTTTCGCCCAATCATAGACGCCCTGAATCGCCTCCTCGAACTTAACCATCTCGTTGAGCATGGTACCGGCATCGTTGGTATGGCCCGCCCAGTCGATCTGCCCTCCCTCGACCATCAGGAAGAAGCCATCGTCATCCTGCTCGAGCACGTTCAGGGCGGCCTGAGTCATCTCGCTCAAGGTCGGCTGCTGACGCCCGGGATCATCCTTGCTGTCACGATAGGCGATACCATCGGCCATGCCGGAATTGGCAAAAAGGCCCAATAGCTTCCCGTCATGGTGGTCGTCGAGCTGCGTGCGACTGAAAGCCAGACCATAGCCCTGTTCGGCGGCTTCGTCGAGCAGGTTACGCTCATCCTCGCGCTTGGAAACCGGGTCGAAGGCTCCCCCCATCAGATCGAAGACCTCGTTTCTAGCCTGATCGCCATCATTCACCGATTGCGGTACCCAGTGGCGGAGCCCGCCCGAGAGCATCACATCAGGCCCCACCTCGAGCATGTCCTCAGCGATGGCGTTCTCAAGCGAGCGATGGGGTTGATGAGCGGCGAAGGCGGCGGGTGTGGCATGGGTCAGGCGAGTATCCGAGACCAGACCGGTTGACTTGCCCTGGGACTGGGCCAGCTCGAGCACCGTCTCGACCGGATTGCCCTCGGCATCGATACCGATCACCTCGCTTCCGGAAAAGACCCCCGTTGCCAACTGAGTGGCGGAACAAGCGGAGTCCACCACGACGGCATCCCCTGGGTGAGTCAAAGAAAAGCCGACAACACCCTCCTTGGCCAATTGATAGAACGCCGTCGACTTGCCGCCATAGATGGAATCGGGAGCCTGATTCGCATAGGTCTCCAGCATACCGACCTGCTGTGGCCCCATACCGTCCCCGATCATCAGAATCACGTTCTTGATCTCGGCAGCACTAGCCGGTGCCGCTATACCCGCCAGCAATATGCTACCGCACAGCGCGCCTACTGCCGGTGTTTGCTTCATGCAGTATGTCATTGTTATTCCTTCTTGTTACTATATTTTCTGGGTGCACGGCGCACCCTCTTGCCTACTCGACTAGGCAGTCTCAAAGTCCGTCTTTCATCGATGTCAGCACCTTGGGGATGACGGTGTCTCCACCATCTAGTGCCATTGAGTAGCATGCATTATTTCAGATATATGACAACAACCATATTGATGAGACTTTAGCGGACGAATCCATTCCCTGGCGTTATTGCCGGCAGCACCGACAGAGACGCAAGAACCGTACCGGGACGGCTTGAGCATGAACCCGGCGCGTGGCTCAAGGTTTCTTGCACCCCGACCGGAACGGGGTTCGCTTGGATCAGGACCGTGACTCTCCCGAGTCCTCATTCGAATTTTGTATAAAACATACAAGCTTCTTCATCGACTTCTATGCGACCACGGGCTACCGAGTCTGTGCGCATGCATGAAACTTCGACATCTGAAGCGAACACCATGACAGGACCACGCAAATAGCGCATTCAGGCGACCGGTTATAGGTAGCGGTGGTGCATCAGCGTGACTCGTACCCGATAGGGTCGCCGATCTCGGCGCCGGTGACCGACGTTATCCTCGCACGGCCACGCCGAGGACAAGCGTACTGGAATGACGCCTGCGTAGTGGAGCCGGCAGGATGCCGAAGGGTTCTCCTACGACCGACTCTCCACCGACCGACATACCCCGTGTGGCACCCGGGAGGACTCCTTCTACTACAGCGGCTCCCGGGCATGTAGCGGCCAAGACAGTAATGGCTGGAGTATTCTGGACGTAAGAGTTCTCCCGCTCGCCGGCCTACCCCGAGGCGAAGGCAGACGGCGGTTCAAGCAACCAGCTTCGCCGCTATTCCGGCCACGTGCTCGCCCTGGAAGCGCGCCAGCTCGAGCTCCGTATCGCTGGGCTGGCGCGAGCCGTCACCGCCGGCAATGGTCGCGGCGCCGTAGGGCGAGCCGCCTTTGACCTCGGAGATGTCGAACTGAGCCTCGAGCCCGTAGCCGATCGGCACGATTACCATTCCGTGGTGGGCCAGGGTGGTCCAGGCGGTGAGGATGGTCGACTCGTTGCCGCCGCCGGTACCTGTGGAGGTGAAGACGCTGGCCACCTTGCCGCGCAGCGCGCCCTTGGCCCACAGGCCACCGGTCTGGTCGAGGAAGGTGCGCATCTGGCCCGACATGTTGCCGAAGCGGGTCGGCGTGCCGAAGATCACCGCGTCGTAGTCGGCCAGCTCCTGAGGGCTCGCCTCCGAGGTGTCGAAGGTCTGACCGCCCGCCTTGGTGAAGGCCGCCGCGTCCATGGTCTCGGGCACGCGCTTGATGTCGACCTCGACGCCGGCCACCCGGCCGGCGCCTTCGGCAACGGCTCGGGCTAGGGTGTCGATATGGCCGTACATGGAGTGATAGAGCACCAGTACCTTGGTCATGAATCCCGCCTCCTGTCGATGGATGACGAGATTCAGTCTAGCCGCCGTCGCGCCGGGCACAGGCGAAGCCTTTCGACGCCGGCATGCGATCCCATCGAACGGTCAGGCACGTGCCCAGGCGCCGGCGATGATCCGCACCCGATCGTCCGACAGGTTATCGAGCAAGTTGCGTCCCATGGCCGCGAAATCATCGCCGAAGATCAGCGCCGGGCCCGGCAAGGGCGCCGATGCTGAGCGTTCTTTGCCCTTCCCCTGTCCTTCCACCTGCCGACGCCGCCAGGCCAGCGCCGAGGCGCTGACGTCGTCCACCTCGTGGGCGACGAACCCCGCCTCGGCAAGCGCGGCCTCGAGGACCTCCCGGCGGATCAGGTGACTATGCGTGACCTCCCGAGCCCACGGCACCGGCAGCGAGAGCGGCGCCGGGTTGTCCCCGGCGACCACCTCATGGAGCAGCACGCGCCCCCCAGGCACCAGCAGGCGACGCCACTCGGCGAGCACCGTCGCCGGATCGGGCATGTTCATCAGGGCATGCTGGCACCAGACCACATCCACGCTCGCCGTCAGCAGCGGCAGCCGAGCGGCGTCCGCACACAGGAAGCGTGTCCGATCCGCCAGCCCGGTGGCCTGGCTCAACCACTCGGCCACCGCGACGAAGGCCGCGGTGATGTCCACTCCGAGCGCCTCGACACCACACTCGTGGGCCAGCAGCCGGCTGGCGCCTCCGGTGCCGCAGCCGACGTCCAGCAGTCGCTGTCCGGCGGCGAGAGCACCGCGCCGTGCCAGGTCGCGACTGGCCCGGCGTCCGCCCAGGTGAAGCTGGTCGATGCCGGCGACCTCGTCCGGCGAAAGCCGCTCCGGGTCCCGGCCAGCGGCCCGGAACGCCGCCCGCAGTCGGGCCGTCAGCGGCTCGCCATCTTGCCGGGCGAGGGCATCGTAGTGGCCATCGAGATGCGGCATGCTATCCATTACGGGGATCTCCCTGAATATCCAGGCGTTCCAGCCTAGCGGCTTTGCGGCCGCCGCCCTATCCTGCCATGGTCGTCCCGACACGGAGGTCACGATGCCACGCACCCTGCTTCCCCTGGCCCTGCTCGCCCTGGGCCTGTCCGCCTGTACCGGCATTCCCGAGGGCACCCGAGCCGTCGATGACTTCGATGCCGAGCGTTATCTGGGCCGCTGGTACGAGATCGCGCGACTGGATCATTCCTTCGAGGAGGGCCTGGACTGCGTCACCGCCGACTACGCCCGACGCGACGACGGCGGCATCCGGGTGATCAATCGCGGCGTCGACCTGGACGCCGGCGAGGTCGATGTCGCCGAGGGCCGGGCCTATCCACTCGACGATCCGCGCCTCGGTCGCCTCAAGGTCAGCTTCTTCGGTCCCTTCTATGCTGGCTACAACGTGCTGGTACTGGCCGACGACTATGACTGGGCGCTAGTGTCAGGCCCGGACCGCGACTATCTGTGGATCCTCTCGCGCCGCCCCGAACTCGCTCCGGACACCTACCGCGCGCTGGTCGACCGCGCCGCGGCGCTGGACTTCCCAGTCGACGAGCTGATCGAGGTGGAACAGGGCGACGCCTGCACGCCCTGGCGTCGCAACGGCTCGGCGGAGCCACTCGACGCACCGAGCGAGCGCTGAGCAACCCCAGAGACACGAAAGAATGTACAACATACGTATGTCGTAGTTACACATACGCATGGTTCACGTCATCCTCATGCACGCACTCCCGAACAACAAACGTGCATTCACATGAGGTGACATATGACGATAGGACGCCGTCAATTCCTGGCTGGGACCGCCGCCCTGACCGCCGTGGCGAGCTCGCCTTCACTGTTCGCTGGCGCCGAGGCGCCAGCGCGCTATCCCAACGACTGCTGGCAAGTGCTCGACGAGCGCTTCGAGCGCTACATGCTGTTCAACTCGCCGCTGCAGCGAGTATGGAGCGGCGGACTCTGGCTCGAGGGACCGGCCTGGAACGCCGTGGGTCGCTACGCGGTGTTCAGCGACATTCCCCGCGCCCGCCAGATGCGCTGGGACGAAGCCAGCAACACGGTCAGCGTAATGCGCCACGAGGTCGGCCACTCCAACGGCAACGCCTTCGACGACCGAGGACGCCTGATCGCCTGCGAGCACTCGCCCGCCAGGGTAGTACGCTACGAGTGGGACGGCAGCGTGAGCGTGCTGGCCGACGGCTGGCAGAACAAGCGCCTCAACGCGCCCAACGACCTGGTTACCCTGCCCGGCGGTGGGATCATCTTCACCGACCCCGGCTACGGCGCCCACGTGGATTACGAGGGCCATCGCCGCGAGCTGGAAATCGAGCCGGCGGTCTATTACGTCGACGACACCATGGACGAGCCGCTGCGCCTGACCACTACGCCCTACAAGCCGAACGGCATCGCCCTGAGCCCCGATCGGCGCACGCTCTACGTCACCGACACTGCGCCGTCTCACTATCCCGATCAGCCCCCTGCCATCTTCCGTTTCAAGCTCTCGGAGGACGGCAAGCAGGTCTCGGAGGGCACTCGCCTGGTGGAAGGCCAGGACGAAGGCTACGACGGTATGGCCGTGGACGAGGACGGCAACCTCTGGGTTGGCACCTCGGGCGGCGAGGGCAAGGACGGCGTCAGCATCTTCACCGCCGAGGGCGAGCGCATCGGCCGCATCCTGCTACCCGAGGTGTGCGCCAACGTGTGCTTCACCGGCGAGGGCCGCAATCGGCTGCTGATGACCGCCAGCCGCTCCATCTACACCCTTTACACCGGGGCCCGCGGCGTCTGATCGCAGAACGCCCCACTCCGGCGCGCGATCGCGACGCGTCGACCCGCGCCGCTCGGCCCATATGGCCGAGCGGCGGCGTTTCCTTTCGGCTTTTCACACACGCACCGGCCATTTTCATTAAATCGACAGGTTCCCTTGAGCCGGCCCCGGGCAGGGCCGAAGGTAGGTCGCATCCCGAAAAAAGCCACAACACGAGGATCCCCATGCTGCCCCCGACCCGCCATCGCCGTTGCCGAGGTAAGCACCATGCTCAGTGAATGGCTGGAGGCCAGTCTCGACGGCCGATCTCTCGCTACGAAGGATGGCTCTCTGGCCGGAGGACGCTACCGCATCGAGGGTGCAGGCCTGCTGGAGCTCACTCCCACGGCAGCGTCGGAGACGGCACCGGCGCTGATTCTTTCGGTGGGGGTTCACGGCAACGAGACCGCCCCCATCGAGCTGCTCGGGGAACTCCTGGCTCGCCTGGAGGCCGGCCTGCTGCGGCTGGCCACCCCTACACTGGTGATCCTCGGTAACCTCGAGGCCATCCGCGCCGGCTCCCGCTACGTCGACACCAATCTCAACCGGCTGTTTCGTCGCGGCCTCGACGCCGCTGGCATGGAGCCGGATCGCGCGCGGGCGCTGATGTCCGCGGTAGACGCCTTCTACGCGCGCCATGCGGATCGCCCCCGGCTTCACTATGACCTGCACACCGCGATCCGCGACAGCCAGTACCCACGCTTCGCGGTCGATCCCTACGCCGAAACGGTCACCCCGGCCGCACAATGGCGCTGGCTGGCCGGCGCCGATATCCAGGCGGTCCTGCACCAGCATGCCCACAGCTGGACCTTCTCCCACTATTCGAAGCACTACCTCGGCGCTGCGGCCTTCACCCTGGAACTGGGCCGCGCCCTGCCCTTCGGCGACAACGATCTCGCGCCTCTGGCGCCCATGGCCCGACTGCTCGAGGCACTGATCGAGGACCGCCCGCCGGCCAGCCGACCCGCCGAGACCATGGCCTTCTTCCGCGTCGAACACGAACTCAGGCGCCACGCCGAGGACTTCAGGCTGTGCTTCCCCGACGACACGCCCAACTTCACCGAGTTCGCCGCTGGGACCCGCCTGGCCGAGGACGCCGTCGACGGCCCATTCACGGTCGGCGAGCGGCCCCTGCGGGTGGTCTTCCCCAATGCCTCGGTGGAGATAGGCGCCCGCGCGGCCCTGCTGGTCAGCGCCGCGACGGCGCCGGACGACGGCACCTGATCATCACGCCGGCCCGGTCAAGAGGCTCAACAACAACAATCCCAACAACCCGGAAAGCATTCATGACACTCTTTTCACACCGTTTAGACCAAGGTCGAATGACCGTCTGGACAAGGCGACCTGCCGACGCTCGTCGAGGCTGGTAGAATCGCCCCCTTTTTCACGCCGGACCGTCACCATCGGTCTTCGGGGCTGCGCCCGACACGCCGCGCCACCCGCGCGCCGTGTCGGACGCAGCCCGGGTGAACCCTGCGAACTGGAGCCTTTTCCATGGCCGACACCCCGACCCCGCTGGAAGTGCGCAACATCAAGAAACGCTTCGGCGATACCGAAGTCCTCAAGGGACTCTCCCTGCAGGCTCACAAGGGTGACGTCATCACCCTGATCGGCGCCTCGGGCTCCGGGAAGAGCACCTTCCTGCGCTGCATGAACCTTCTCGAGATGCCCAACGAGGGCGAGCTGATCGTCCACGGCGAGCCGATTCGCTTCAAGGAGACCAAGCACGGCCGCGAGCCGGCCGACTGGAAGCAGGTCGTGGCCATGCGCGCCAAGCTGTCCATGGTCTTCCAGAGCTTCAACCTGTGGGCCCACATGACGCTGCTGGAAAATGTCATCGAGGCGCCGGTCCACGTACTCGGCAAGTCGAAGCAGGAGGCCATCGCCCACGCCCGCCAACTGCTCGAACGGGTCGGCCTGGGTGAGCGCGCCGACTACTATCCCGCCCAGCTGTCCGGCGGCCAGCAGCAGCGCGGCGCCATCGCCCGGGCGCTGGCCATGGACCCGGAGGTGATGCTGTTCGACGAGCCCACCTCGGCGCTCGACCCGGAGCTGGTCGGCGACGTGCTCAAGGTAATGCGCGACCTGGCCGAGGAGGGGCGCACCATGATCGTGGTCACTCATGAGATGGCCTTCGCACGCGACGTTTCCACCCAGGTCATTTACCTGCACCAGGGACAGGTCGAGGAGGCCGGACCGCCCGAGCAAGTGCTGGGCAGCCCGCGTTCCGAGCGACTCAAGCAGTTCCTGGCACCCAAGCACTAAGGCGCCCGCACGAGGAGATCTCCATGATCGATCTGCACGGCTACGGCCCGCGCCTGTTCGAAGGCGCCCTGATCACCGTCGAACTGGCGGTACTGTCGCTGATCCTGGCTATCGTGCTGGGGCTAGCGACCGCCACCGCCAAGATGTCGCGCCACTGGTGGCTGCACCGGCTCGGCACCCTCTACACCACCGTCATCCGCGGCGTGCCGGACCTGGTGCTGATGATGCTGCTGTTCTTCGGTGGCCAGATCGGCATCAACGCCTTCACCGACATGCTCTATGAGCGCTTCGACGTCGACATCTTCATCAACGTCAACGAGTTCATCGCCGGGGTTGGCACCATCGGCCTGATCTTCGGCGCCTACATGGGCGAGACCTTCCGCGGCGCTTTCCTGGCCGTGGACAGCGGCCAGATCGAGGCCGGGCGCGCCTACGGCATGAGCCACTCGCTGGTGTTCCGCCGCATCCGCTTTCCGCAGATGATGCGCCACGCCCTGCCGGGGCTGTCCAACAACTGGATGGTGCTGCTCAAGACGACTGCCCTGGTGTCGGTGATCGGGCTGTCCGACATGGTCCGGGTGGCCGCCGAGGCCTCCAAGGCGACCCGCGAACCCTTCACCTTCATGATCATCGTCGCGGTCATCTACCTGCTGATCGCCAGCGTCTCCGAATGGGGTTTCGCGCGGCTGCAGAAACGCTATGACATCGGCTACGGGGAGGCAGACTGATGGACGCCCTGATGAACTGGCTCGAGGCCGCCCTGGCCGACAACAGCATCTTCACCCTGCAGACCCTCTCTTACTACGGTGACGGCCTGGTCACCACCGTCCAGTTGGTGTTCCTGTCGCTGATCATCGGCCTGGTGATGGCGGTGCCCCTGGCCATCGGCCGCGGCTCGAAGAAAGCCTGGATCCGGCTGCCGATCTTCTTCTACTGCTACGTGTTCCGCGGCACTCCGCTGCTGGTGCAGCTCTATCTGATCTACTACGGGGTCGTGTTCGTCGAAGGCATCCAGGACACCTGGCTGTGGGTGATCCTCGAGAAGCCCTTCGTACCAGCGCTGATTGCTTTCACCCTCAACACCGGGGCCTACACCACCGAGATCTTCCGTGGCGCCATCAAGGCCACGCCGAAGGGCGAGATCGAGGCGGCCCGCGCCTACGGCATGTCATGGAGCCTCATGCTGCGGCGCATCGTGCTGCCCAGCGCCTTTCGCCGCGCGCTGCCGGCCTACGGCAACGAGGTGATCTTCATGCTCCATGCCAGCGCCATCGCCAGCGTGGTGACCATCATGGACCTCACCGGCGCGGCGCGCTTCGTCTACGCCCGCTTCTACGCTCCCTTCGATGCCTTCCTGTTCGTGGCGGCGATCTACCTGTGCCTGACCTTCTCGATCATCTACTTCTTCCGCCACCTGGAGAAGCGACTGCTCGCCCACCTCAAGCCGGCCAGCGGCTGAGGCTAGCGTCAAACAAGCGTTGGGAACCGACGTTCGTTCCCGATCTTTCGGCCCGCCCGACCTTCCGCTAAGGTGGGCGGGTCATCATCCCAGAGTCGCCGCCCACAAGGTGGACCATCAACAACAAGGGGAATCCCTCCATGAAGATTCAGAAGATCCTGAGCCTCGGCGTGCTGAGCGCCGCCATGTTCGCCGGCATCGCCAACGCCGAGGTCCGCGATATCCGCATCGGCGTCGACGTGCCCTACGAGCCGATGGAGTACCGCACCCCGGACGGCGAGCTGACCGGCTTCGACATCGAGCTGGGCAACGCCCTGTGCGCCGAGATCGGCATCCAGTGCGAGTGGGTCGTCCAGGGCTGGGACGGCATCATTCCGGGGCTGCAGGCGCGCAAGTACGACGCCATCATGTCCTCGATGACTATCAATGAGCAGCGCCGTGAACAGGTACTGTTCTCCGATCCCTACATCACGCCGCCCTCTGCCTGGTTCGCCCCTGCGGACAGCGAGATCGTCACCCCGGACGCCGAATCCCTGGACGGCATGTCCATCGGCGTGCAGCGCGGCACCCTGCAGGACAACTACGTCACCGACCTGTACGGCGACGTGGCCGACGTGAACCGCTACGCCACCGCCGACGACATGGTGCTGGACATGGATGCCGGCCGCCTCGACATCGTCTTCCTCGACTTCCCGATCGGCAAGTCCACCCTGCTCGACAGTGAGGCCGGCGACTACAAGACCGTCGGCGAGAAGATCAGCGAGCCGAAGGAGTACTTCGGCGAAGGCTTCGGCATCGCCTTCCGCCAGCGCGACGAGGAACTGGCCCAGGCCTTCAACGAGGCCCTGGCAACCCTCAAGGAGAACGGCACCTACGGCGAGATCGAAGCCAAGTACTTTGGTGAATAAGGGCGTTGGTGAATAAGGCCTTCGTTGACTCGGATGGGGGCGTCTGACCTCCATCACATTGCGGCTCCTGTCTTCAGGGGCCGCAATGCTCAACGTCAAAGACTCTGCATGGCACTTCACGAACGCTACCCATGCCTTCGACAGGCCGCCTCATACTTCTCACCATGACAACAGACACGCCATGCACCTCATGAGGATTGTGGCGGAAGTTTTCGAAAACGCCCTGGCGAGACGCCAAACAGTTGACTGAAGCAGCGTCGAAAGTGAGAAATGTTAACAAACCCCGTCGCAACGGCAATATCGGCAAGCGTCTTGTTGGTATGTTGTAATAGCTGACGAGCTTGAGTAAGCCGCAATTCCAGATAGTAACGTGACGGTGACGTGTCGAGATGGTTCCCGAACAGCCGCTCCAACTGACGTCTCGAGATACCTACCCAGTCCGCCAACTCTTCTACCGATAGCGGCTCATCGATATTGTTTCGCATTAACTCCAGCGCACTCTTCAGCGACTTTGGCAGCAAATTATTACGATCGATGCTAATGGCTGAGATATCAATTACATCCGACTTCTTGTCGCAACTCAAGACTTCTTCTATCGCACTGATGCAAGCACCATCACAGTCACGACTGAGGATCGACAGCATCATATCCAAGGAGCTATTGGCTCCGGCACAGCTCACTCGATCACGATCCACAACATGACTCTGCTGGGAAATCTTCACCCCAGGAAACTCTTCCGACATCATGGCTCGCCCATCGGGATGGAATGCACATTCGTACCCTTCCAACAAGCCGGCTTCGGCGATGAAATACGAGCCGTTCCATAGCCCACCCAGCACGCAGCCCACATGATCCGCGGTTTTCAACTTGGCTCTCAGGCGAGGAAGAGAACGCATCTCAAGGCGATAACCACCGCAGAGAATCAGATAGTCGAAAGCATCTTCTTGAAGATCCTCCAAAGGATAATCCACCGCCACCTCGATGCCCAAATCGCTGACGACCTCCCCTTCGACATCCGCGGCACTAACGACGGAAAATTCATAGACAATATTCGATTTCACCAAATTAGCAGTCACCAAGGCATCAAGCGCACCCGTGAATGCCATCAGAGAAAAATTCTCGAACAAGACAAAAGCAAACCTCCTCTTTTCAACCGCGACTGCCTCGTCAACTTCCAGATCGATGAAGGGCCTATTCTTGCTAGCCAATGGGCTTGAAAACCCGAAACTATGATTCATGTTTTTACCGGCGATCATTGTCATATCTACCAGTCTTGCTTGGAAGGCGATAGTGAGGACGCACGCACCAGCCCGGCACTATCGTCGAGTCAGAAAATAATCGACATGCACAATTTGATGCACCCGAGTTATGGCATGCGACAACAACGATGGCAACCCGATCAACAGCAGCAAATAGAAACGCCCTCGACGACGACGCCGAGGGTGCTGTCTATAGCAGGTTGGGCAGCCAAAGAATCAGCTCGGGAAACACGGTAAAGATCCCTACGGCAGCCAGCAGAATTAACCAGTAGGGTAGCGAGGCCCTGGCGGCATCGGGCAGGCTCACCTCATTTTTCGTGATGGAGCAGAGCACGAAGAGATTGAGCCCGACAGGCGGCGTGATCATCCCGATCTCCATCAGCAGCGTCACGATGACGCCGAACCAGACGGGATCGAAGCCTAGGCTGGTGACCATCGGGAAGGTGATCGGCAGGGTCATCAGCAGCAGGGAGATGCCGTCGAAGAAGCAGCCCAGCAGCAAGTAGACGAGCACGATCATCAGCAGGATGCCGTAGCGATCCAGCCCAAGCCCGCCGATGGCATCGACTGCGGCCCGGGGCAGGCCGAGCAGGCTCACCGCCTGTGACAGGATCACGGTGCCGATCAGGATCATAGCGATGGCCCCGAACATCATCGAGGCGTGCTTGAAGGCCCCCCACAGCTTCGGCATGTCGAGATCGCCCCAAGTCAGGCCGAGCACGATACTGGCCGTCACGCCCAGCGCGGCTGCCTCGGTCGGCGTCGCGATGCCCATGTAGATGGTGCCGAGTACGAAGAAGATCAGGATCGGCAATGGCCAGACCTCCAGCAGGCCACGACCCACCGCGCCCCAGTCCATCTTCTCTTCCCGCGACGGCGCCACCGGGGATCCGAGGCTCGACCGCACCATGATCCAGCCGAAGAACGCCAGGGCAATCATCAGGCCCGGCAGCATGCCCGCCAGGAACAGTTTGCCGATCGAGACGTTCTGGGTCGCCCCGTAGATCAGCAGCGCCAGGCTGGGCGGAATCAGCAGCCCCAGCGTGCCGCCCGCCGCCAGCGTGCCCACGATCATGTTCGGCGAATAGCCTCGCTTGCTCAGCTCGGGATAGCCGACCGAACCGATCGCCGCCGCGGTGGAGGTGCTCGACCCGCTCACCGCGCCGAACAGCGTGCAGACCGCGATATTGGTATGCAGCAGCTGGCCGGGAATCCGCCGGAACAGCGGCGTCAGGCCGTTGTAGACACGGGTGGAGACGCCGCTGGCCAGCAGGATATCGCCCAGAAAGATGAACAGCGGCACGGCGCTGAGCGTGAACTCGGTCAGCAGGTTCCACGCCGAGTTGATCGCCAGCGCCGAGGCTCCGCCAGCCTGGAAATGCAGCAGAATAAAGCCGGTCAAGCCCAGGGCCGCCCCCAGTACGGCGCCGCTGCCTAGAAAGACCAGCAGGCCGACGCTCAGAATCGCCCAACTCATGACAGGCCCTCCGCGGATGATGGCGCGTCGCAACCGAACAGCTCACGCAGTCCGTTTCTCACGATGATCAGCAGACACAGCCCCATCGACAGCGGCATCAGCGCCATCCAGGGCCACAGCAGCACCCCGCTGATCTCGGAACGTGCCCCGATCTGCAGCGAGAAGACCATGAAATCCCAGGCCTGGTAGGCGAAGATCGTGGCGAAAGTGACTAAGACCGCATTAGCGAAGATATCGGCCGCCACGGCCAGCCGACGGGAAAGGGTCCGCACCAGCAGGTCGATGCGAATGTGTTGACTGGTATTCAGTACGTGGGGGAGCGACAGGAACGACAGGGAGAGGAACAGCAGACCGGAAAGCTCATCGGAAAACCCGATGGGACTCCCGGCCAGGTATCTCATCAGGGTGCTGACCAGCACCAGGCCGGTCATGAACACCCCTCCACATACGCCTATCAGGAATACCCCGTACACCAGTCTGTCCAACCAGGTAGACAAGACTCTCATCAAAGGCCTCTCTCGATGACGGCTTACTGGGAATCGCTCTGGAGTTCACCGGTCACGGTGTCGTAGTAGCGAAGGCCTTCTTCACCGGCCTCGCTGGCCATCTCATGCCAGGCCTCCCAGGCCGCATCCACAAAGGTCTGCACATCCTCGTCCGAGAACGCCGGCAGCACGGTGATCCCCATGGCTTCGCGCTCTTCGCGGGCCTCGGCCTCGCGCTCGGGATCCACCGCCTTGTCACGGGTCTCTTGCCAGATCTGTTCACCGGCCCTCGTCAGGATCTCCTGCTGCTGCTCGTCGAGGCTGCTCCAGGTGCGATCGCTGACCCCGAACATCCAAGGAGAGGCCGCCCAGGGATGCAGGTAGGCCTCGTAGTCGGTCACTTCCTGAAGGGAAACGGTCTTGGCAACGGTCGAGAGATAATAGGCACAGTCCACGACCCCGGTCTGCAGCGCCAGGTACATGTCGTTCTGGGGGATCACCTGGGCGGAGATGCCGAGGCGATCGAAGGTCTCGACGAGGTGGCCCGACCACACCCGCACCTTCTTGTCGCGCAGCCCCTCGAGGGTGTTGACCGGTTCCTTGCAGTGCAGGCCCACGTCGAACACCGGCGCGACGACGCCACCGATCGTGTGGACGCCCCAGTCGACATAGCCTTCTCGATACAGCTCGCGCAGGGTGGGCAGGATGCCGAGATGCTGCTCTGCTTCGGTGATCGCGCCCTGGGCGTAGATCGAGGCCATTCCCGGAGCATCGCGGTTATAGTACTCCCCGTACATCAGCGCCATGTCGACCATGCCTCGCTGCATTATGCGCAGCATGTCGACTTCCTTCAGGCCCAAAGATCCCGCGTGGTAGACATCGACCTGCAGCTGCCCGTCGGAATACTCGTCGACCAGGTCCGAGAAACGCTCCAGGTATGCCGCCTCGGGACGCGATTCGGCCAGACCGCTGTGAAACTTCAGTGTCCGAACGTCGGACCAGGCCTGAGTTGCAGCCCCCATCAGCGCCAGAGAGACGCTCGCCGCCAGCATTGTTTTTTTCACTTCAGGTTCCCTTGGTTGGCAAACTCTTTAAGAACCTCTCACAAAGCCGGGCTGACACTGGCACTGAATACGAACAAAAAGGGGCCATATGCGACAAACTGTGCACTTTCATCTCTCGCCGGTGTCGTATCCGTTTCGTCTTGCCGAATCACTGCCTTGCCTCCGAGCACGACCTTCCTGGTCGGCCAGACGCCAACGGCCCCGACAGTGTCGGGGCCGTTGGCGTCATGGTCGGGCGTTGCCTCGTGTGACGTCGATCACACCCTTGGATGCACGCCCGGCACATGGTCGTCATCGGCCTGGGCCAGGGCGGATGCATCCTCCGGCGGATGCGCCAGGGCATCGAGGATGCCGCATTCGGCGGCGGAACTCTGCCCCTGACAGCGCTCGCGCAGCGCCTGCAGCGCACGCTCCAGTGCCTGGAGCTGGGCAATGCGGGCCGCCACGTGCTCCAGGTGGGCGTCGATCAAGGCGTCGGCTTCGTGGCAGGGACGGTCGGGATCGTCATGGCAGTCCAGCAGGGCACGAATCTCGCCCAGCGTCATGTCCAATGCCCGGCAGTGCCGGATGAAGGACAAGCGCTCGACGTGGGCCTCGCCGTAGAGGCGGTAGTTGGCCTCGCTGCGCGCCGGCTCGGGCAGCAGCCCCTCGCGTTCGTAGTAGCGGATGGTGACGACGCGGCAGTCGGTGCGCCGCGCCAGCTCGCCGATCTTCATGGCAGGCTCCGGTGAGGACTTTTCCCTATAGTGACTATAAGCTTGAGATCGGGCAAGCCGCGGGCGGCGCTTTTTCCGTCCTCGGACGGCGACACCCGATGCAGAGAATCGACAAAGCGGCCACTCACGTCGAACCGCTCTCTCGCTCGAGAGTCATCGGAAGGGTCACTCACACCGGGAGATCACGATGCCGCTCGCCGCCAATGCCGATGCCACCGTCACCCGCCCCTCCTCGGCCTGGACCGGCTGGGGCCAGTGGCTGGCGCTGGTCACCATGACCCTCGACCACCTGGCCCGCTACGCGATGCCCGACGCCTGGCACATGGGCTGGATCGACTCCTCGCTGGGCCGCATCGCCTTCCCGCTGTTCGCCGCCATGGTCGCCTGGCACGGACTGTTCAACACCCGCGATCCGTTGCGCTATGCACGGCGCGTGCTGGTGATCGGGCTGATCGCCCAGGTGCCCTACGCGCTGATGCCTCGAGAGGCCGACGGGCTGATCCTCAACATCTGCTTCACCCTGTCGCTGGGCCTGATCGGCGGCGCCTGGCTGCAAGGGCTCCCGGGGCGGCTGGCGAACGACACCACCACCACCAGGCGAGTGGCCGCCGAGGGGCTCGGCGCGTTGGCGGTCTGGGCCCTGGCGGGCCAGGTCGTCGAGTACGGCCACCTCGGCCTGCTGATGATCCCGTTCTACATGCTGGCCATGCGCAGCCTTCACTCGGCCGGCAGCGGCCTGCACGAGCGCTTGACGAGTATCGCCGCCGCACTGCCGGTGCTGGTCACCGCTGGGCTGATGAACAGCTCCGGGATGGCCAAAGCCGTCACCGTCGCCACCTGCCTGGCGGCCTTGCTGCTGGCCGCCGGCGCTCACCGCCTCTCGCCTCGGGTGCCGGTGCAAATGCCGCGCCGCCTGTGGCTGGCCTGGTACCCCGCGCACTTCGCCGCCATCGCGCTATGGCTGGGGCTGACCTGATGCCCCACGCGCCTCGATCAGGAACACCTTGAAGGCCTGCCACAAGGGGCTTCGATAGCGCTCGGGATGCCATACCAGCGAGAACGTCCGATGCAAGATCAGCTCGCTGTCGAGCGCCACCAGCTCACCGCGCTCGAGCTCACCGGCAACGCCGAGCGCCGACAGGCAACCGAGACCGAGGCCAGCGAGCACCGCTTGCTTGATCGCTTCATGCTGGCCAAGCGCCATACGCACACGGGGCGACCCACCACGGCGACGCATGGCCTGTTCGAAGACCTCGCGGGTACCTGAGCCGGGCTCACGCAGGATCCAGGCGGCCTCGGCCAGGTCGTGATCGTCGAGCCGTTCGCGGCTCGCCAGTGGATGGCCCGGGGCTGCCACCACCACCAGGCGATCCTCGCACCAGGGCTCGCTGACCAGCGCCGGCTCCAGACACTCTCCCTCGATCAGGCCCAGATCGGCCTCCAGGCGCAGCACGTCGCCGATCACCTCATGAGTGTTGCGCAGCCTCAGGCGCAGATCGGTGCGCGGATGCGCCTCGCTGAAACGCCCTACCAGGTCGGGCAGCAGGTAGGTCCCCACGGTGGCACTGGCCGAGACACCAAGCGTTCCGTGCAGCTCCCCCTCAGGCTCACGGGCCGCGGCGACAAAAGCGGCCATGCCGTCGAGCAGTTCCTCGGCGCGCGGCAACAGGCTACGCCCCAGGTCGTTGAGCACCAGCCGGCGGCCGGGGCGTTCGAACAGCGCCACGCCAAGCTGGCGCTCCAGGTCGGAGAGCGCCTGGCTGGTCGCCGACTGAGACATCGCCAGTTCGGCGGCGGCACCGCTCACCGTGCCGCGCCGGGCCACGGCGGCGAAGACCTGAAGCTGACGAAAGCTGACCTGGGGTGCCATATCGCCTTTTCCGAAGAGAGGGTGCGTTATTAGCTGATAACCATACACGCTATCAGGACACGACATGGCCGCAACGCACAATCTCCTCGCACACTGCCTCGCAGCCCAGTCCCATATGGCAAGGCCTTGTCCTCAGTCTTTTAATGACCGCCAGCGGCACCGCCCTGACCCCGCTGCAGAGGCTCACCGAGAGCGGGGTGAGCCTGCTGGTACAGGCCTTGCTACTGGGCATCCTGTTCGGCCATTCTCCGGCTGGCCGGGCCAGGGGACTCAAGATGGCTCAGAACGAGCCCGGACGTCCGGGGCCCCGCGCATGAAGGCGAGGATCCAGCGCGCCATCAGGGCATCGTCTACCGGGGCATGCAGGGAGGCCATGCCCTCGCGGACCCGCTGTGCGCCGACCTGGTCGCGGCGCAGCGCCATCAGCTCCGCCGAGTAGGGCTTGGCGAACTCCGGGTGCCCCTGAACGCCGAGGAAGGACTCGCCCACCTGCATCAGGTAGACGGGGCAGAAGTCGCTACCGGCCAGCACCCGGGCCTCCTCGGGGGGCGTCACCACCTGGTCCTGGTGGCTGACGACCAGGTCCAGGCCCTCCTGCCAGGGTTCCATCCATCCGGCTCGGCCGGTCACCCGGTTGAAGGACATCCCCACGCCCCAGCCCCGGGCGCTCTTGACCACTTCGCCGCCCAGCGCCCTGGCGATCAATTGATGGCCGAAGCAAATGCCCACCAGGGGCTTGCCCACCGCCCACAGCCGGCGCACGAAGGCCTCCAGGTCAGCCACCCAGGCCAGGCCGTCGTTGACGCCGAACTTGGAGCCCGTCGTCAGCCAGGCATCCACCGCCTCCGGGTCATCGGGGATCTCCCCGTCCAGGCAGCGCCACACCCGGAACTCGAGGGTCGGGTCCACCGAGGTGAACAATCGCTCGAACATCGCCGGATAGTTGCCGTGGCGCTCGCGCAGTTCCGGCGCCACGTCGTCGCATTGCAGCAGTCCGATCCGCATCGGCTGTCTCCCTGGGCAAGTTAGAGGCGCCCTTCGACGGCCTGAACGAAGATGTCCCGGTACTGGTCGGCCGTGAAGGCGATGGGATTGGAGCCCGAGGACGGATCGGCAACGGCCATCTCCCCCACCCGGTTGGCCTGGGCGGAATCGATGCTCAGGGCGGCCAGGGTGTGTGGGATGCCCAGACGCTCGCGCAGGTCGAGCACCCAGTCGATGACCGACGCGGTGCCCGGCTGGCGCAGGTCCAGGTAGCGTCCCAGACGCACCATGGGCTCACCGATGGCCCGCTCGTTGGCGCGCAGCACATAAGGCATCAGCACCGCGTTGAGGGTCCCGTGGTGGGCATCGTAGAGCGCGCCCAGTGGGTGGGCCAGGGCATGCATGCCGCCGAGCCCCCGCTGGAAGGCGGTGGCTCCCATCATTGAGGCCACCAGCATATTCATGCGCGCTTCCAGATTATGGCCATCGGTAAAAGCTTGAGGCAGAAAGTCACGGATCCGGCGCATGCCCTCCACGGCGATGCCCTCGGCCATCGGATGGTAATTGGGCGAGCACCAGGCCTCCATGCAGTGGGACAGCGCATCCATGCCGGTGGCCGCGGTAATCGCCGCCGGCAGTCCGGTGGTCAGCTCCGGGTCGAGGATCACCGTGGCCGGCACCATGGCGGGATGGAAGATGATGCGCTTGACCTGGGCGGCCTCATCGGTAATCACCGAGGCGCGGCCCACCTCCGAGCCGGTGCCGGCGGTGGTGGGTACCGCCACCACCGGTGCCACGGCCTCGCCGTCGGCCTGCTTCCAGTTGTCGCCGACATCCTCCAGCGCCCACAGCGAGAGATCGTCCCGCTGGCGGGCCATCAGCGCCACCGCCTTGGCGGCGTCCAGGCCGGACCCGCCGCCGAAGGCAATCACGCCGTCGTGACCACCCTCGCGGAAGGCCGCCACCCCGGCGTCGACGTTGGTGCCGGTAGGGTTGCCCTTGATGTCGCTGAATACACTGATGCGCAGTCCGTCCTCGGCGCAGGCATCCACCAGGTCGCGGACCATGGGTAGCCCGGCCAGTCCCGGATCGGTAATCAGCAGGGGCGCCCGCATGCCCAGCGCCCGGCAGGCATCCGGCAGCTCCCGGGCACGCCCGACGCCGGTGAGGATCTGGGCCGGATAGTTCCAGCCCGTGGTGAATCGACTCATATCGTCTTGACTCATGATGACCTCGTTTCGTCTGAGCTGGAAGCTGGAAGCTTGCCACCAACCCTGCGTCAGGTGTGTCTTCCAGCTTCGAACTTATGGCTTGCAGCTCCCGGCGGAGCCGGGTTTCCTTCCGGCTTCCAGCCGCGAAGCGGCGCTCTTCCAGCTTCAAGCTGATCAAGCGTGCTTGAGGTGAAAGGACTTGGGCCGGGTCAGGGTCTCGTAGCCCAGCCGCGACAGCGAGCAGCCCCGACCGGACTGCTTGACGCCGGTCCAGGCCAGCTCCGGGTCCAGGTAGTCGCAGCGGTTGGTGAACACCGTGCCCGCCTCCAGGCGACGCGCCAGCGCCTCACCGACGACGATGTCACGGGTGAAGATCGCGGCGGTGAGGCCGAAGTCGCTGTCGTTCATCAGCCGAACGGCCTCATCGTCGTCCTCGACCGGCATGATGCCGACCACCGGCCCGAAGCTCTCCTCACGCATGACTCGCATGGAGTGGTCTACCCCGGTCAGCACCTGGGGGGCCAGGTAGGCACTGCCCGGCCGCGACAGCGGATAGTCGCCGGGATCGATCCAGGCCTTGGCCCCTGCGGCCACGGCCTCTTCCACCTGGCCGCGTACGAAGTCAGCGGCGTCCGGCTTGACCACCGGTCCCAGGGTCGTCGAAGGGTCGGTGGGATTGCCGAGCCTGAGCGCACGGACCCAGGCCACCGCCCTCTCGACGAAGGCGTCGAAGATATCGCGGTGAACGTAGATGCGCTCGATGCCGCAGCAGCTCTGTCCGGAGTTGAAGAAGGCACCATCCATGACACCGTCCACGGCAGCGTCCAGGTCGGCGTCGGCGCGCACGTAGGCCGGATCCTTGCCGCCCAGCTCCAGGCCGGTGGCGATGAAGCGCCCGGCGGCGTTGCGTTCGACCATCTCGCCGCCGCCCACCGAGCCGGTGAAGGAGACATGATCGATGCGTGGATCGCGGATCAGCGCCTCGGTGGCCGCATGGGAGAGGTGCAGGTGCTGGAAGACGCCGTCCGGCAGCCCGGCCGCGTCGAAGGCCTCCTGGAGGCGCTCGGCGCACAGCGGGGTCTGGGCCGAGTGCTTGAGGATCACGACGTTGCCGGCCATCAGCGCCGGCACGATGGCGTTCACTGCGGTCATGAAGGGAAAGTTCCAGGGCGCCACGATGAAGGACACCCCCAGCGGCTCCCGGGTGATATAGCGGGTGAAGCCCGGCTTGTCGGGGAGCTCGACCGGGGCCAGGGCGGCCTCGGCCAGACCGATCATGCCCCGGGCGCGCTCCTCGAAGCCGCCGATCTCGCCGCCGCCTGCGGCGATGGGCCGGCCCATCTGCCAGGTCAGCTCCTCGGCCAGCGCATCACGGCGGGCCACGATGGCATCGACCATCGCCGAGCAGTAGCGAGCCCGCTGGCCGAGCGGAGTCTCGCGCCAGGCCCGCTGGGCCGTCACCGCCTGCTCCAGGGCCGCCTCTACCCGGGCCGGATCGGCCAGCTCGCGCTCGACGTAGACCGAACCGTCCACCGGGGAAATCGTCTGTTGTACTGTCATAGTGTCTTGATCCTCTCGTTATTGGCGACGGGGTGAGCCTCGGGCTACGGGCTTCGAGCCGCGAACCCCGTGCTCGCTCGTAGCCCTTAGCCCGTAGCCCTTAGCCCGTAGCCCTTAGCCCGTAGCCCGAAGCCCGAAGCCCGAAGCCCGAAGCCCGAAGCCCGAAGCCCGAAGCCCGTAGCCCGTAGCCCGTAGCTCAGATAATCTCGAAGTAACGATCCAGCTCCCAGTCGGTGATATGCCGCCGGAACTCCCGCTCCTCCCATTCCCGGGTGGCGGCGAAATGCTCGACGAAGGCGTCTCCGAACAGCGTCCGCGCCGCGTCGGAGGCCTTGAGCCGCTGAGCCGCTTCCCAGAGGGTGGCGGGCAGGGCCTGGTGGGCGGGGTGGTCCAGGGCATAGGCATTGCCCTTGACCGGCTCGTCGGGTTCCAGGCGGTGCTCGATACCGTATAGACCGGCGCCGATGGCGGCGGCCAGCGCCAGGTAGGGGTTGGCGTCGGCACTGCCCAGCCGGTACTCGACCCGCTGGGACTTGTCGCTGCCGGGGATCACGCGCAGGGCCGTGGTGCGGTTCTCCACGCCCCAAGTGGCCTCGGTAGGCGCCCAGAACCCGGGGATCAGTCGCGTGTAGCTGTTGATGGTCGGCGCGAACATGGCCAGCAGCTCCGGCATCAGCTTCTGCTGGCCGGCCACGAAGTGGCGCTGGACGTCGCTCATCCGGTAAGGCTTGTCGGCATCGAAGAAGGCCGAGTGGCCCGTGCCGCGCTCGCGCAGCGAGAGATGAATATGACCGCTCTGCCCCGGATAATCCGGCGACCACTTGGCCATAAAGGTGGCCATCAGGCCCCGCCGCTGGGCCCAAACCTTGGTGAAGGTCTTGAACAGTGCACCCTTGTCGCCGGCGGCCAGGGCATCGTCCACGGCGATGGCCGCCTCGAGCACCCCGGGACCGGTCTCCGTGTGCAGGCCCTCGATGGGGAAGTCCATGGTCTCGGAGAGCGCCAGCAGCTCGTGATAGAGCTCGCTGTGCACCGAGCTCCTGAGCATGGAGTAGCCCATCATGTCCGGGGTCAGGGGCTTGAGGTTGCGAAACCCCTTCTCGCGGACAGACTCGGGAGTCTCCTGGAACATGAAGAACTCGTACTCCAGGGAGCCGAAGGCGTCGTAGCCCATCTCCCGGCCCCGCTCGAGCACCCGGTTCAGCAGGCCACGCGGACAGATATCACCGGCCGGCCCCTGGAAGTCGGCCAGGAACAGCAGCATGCCGTTGCCCTCGCTGGGCAGCTCGCGGCAGCTCTCGGGAATGACCCGTAGCGGGGCGTCGGGATAGCCGGTGTGCCAGCCGGTGAACTGCACATTGTCGTAGAGCTCGTCCTTGCTGTCCCAGCCCAGCACCACGTCGCAGAAGGCGAAGCCATCCTCCAGGGCCGAGAAGAACTTCTCGCGCTGCATGTACTTGCCGAGCATCACGCCATCCATGTCGAACATGCCCACCTTGACGTGGCTGAGGCCGCGCTCCTCGACGATGCGCCGGGCATCCTCCGCCGTCTTGATCTCTCTGGCCTGCATTCCGCTCATCGTGGGGTCCTCGTTAAGTCTGTTGCTGTTGTTGTCGACGTCGTCGCCGGACCACTGCCGGAGTGACGAGTCGTAAGGATTAGACCGTGCCCGGAGCCAGTTCTTCGTCCGCCAGCTCCTGCTCGGCCCGAGCGATGGCCTCGAACTCCTCCTCCGGTGCCTGGGCTACCAGGTGGTGCCGGCTGTAGAGGCCGAAGTAGGCGAGCATCACGGCATAGAAGACCGCCGACCACAGGGCCGCCTCGACGCTGACCACGAAGGTCGACAGGAAAGCGACGATGGCAAGCCCGAAGGCCACGCCCGAGGTCAGGGTGCCTCCCGGAGTCCGGTAGGGGCGTTCGAGTTCGGGCTCGCGGCGGCGCAGCAGGATATGGGAGAGGGTCATCATGGCGTAGGAGATGGTGGCGCCGAACACCGCCATGGTGATCATCAGGTCTCCCTTTCCGGTGAGCGACAACAGAAAGCCGATCACGCCGGGCACGATCAGTGCCAGGTAGGGCACCTTGCGCGCGCCGGTGACCGACAGCCAGCGCGGCAGGTAGCCGGCCCGGGACAGGGCGAAGGTCTGGCGGGAGTAGCCGAAGATGATCGAGAAAAATGAAGCGATCAGCCCGGCCAAGCCCACCAGGTTGACGAAGCCGGCCGCCCAGGAGTCGGGGCCATAGACCGCCTGCAGGGCACCGACCAGGGGCGCCGCGTGCTCGCTCATGGCCGCCGCCCCGGCGCCGCCGGGTGCCAGCAGCAGCACGCAGGCGGCGAACACCAACAGCACCAGCATGGCAGTGATGATGCCCCGCGGCATGTCGCGGCCCGGATCGCCGGCTTCCTCTGCGGCCAGGGGCACGCCCTCTACGGCCAGGAACAGCCAGATGGCGAAGGGCAGCGCGCCCCAGATGCCCATGACGCCCTCCGGCAGGAAGGCCGAGGCCCCTACGGCCCCGGCAGTGGGGGCAATGTCGAAGAGGTTGTCGACGCTGAAGTGCGGCATCATGCCGACCACGAAAACCAGGATGGCCACCACCGCCAGCGCTGTGATGCCCATCATGATCTTCAGCGCCTCACCGGCGCCCCACAGGTGGATGCCAACGAAGAGCGCATAGAAGGCGGCATAGACCAGCGGGCCATTGAGGCCGATCAGCTCGTTGACGTAGCCGCCGATGAAGATGGCGATGGCCGCCGGGGCGATGGCGTATTCCAGCAGGATCGCGGTGCCGGTGATGTAGCCCCCCCAGGGGCCCAGGGCGCGCCGGGCGAAGCTGTAGCCGCCGCCGGCGGTGGGCAGCGAGGAGGACAGCTCGGCGATGGACAGCACCATGGCGGTGTACATGATCGCCATCAGTACGGTGGCCACCAGCATGCCGCCGAAGCCGCCGGCGGCCAGGCCGAAGTTCCAGCCGGCGTAGTCGCCGGAGATCACGTAGGACACACCGAGGCTGGCCAGCAGGATCCAGCCCGCCGCGCCCTTCTTCAGCTTGCGTTTCTCGAGGTAGTCCGTGTCGACGGACTCATAGTCCACCGAAGAGGGGTGGGAATGGCTCATCGAAGTCTCCCTATGGCTTCTTGTCATTGTCGGTGACGACCGGACCGGGGCCCGGCCGTGCGGGAATTGCCACGAGCTCGGGCCAGTGTGGTCCTGGGCGATTGCCGGCGGCAAACAGCATCAGCATGGCCGACGGCTTGGCTATAGGTAAAATCGATAGTGCCTATCCAGGGTGCGTCCCAGAGCCATCCGGCCCCGTGACGCGAGGGCTCAGAGCCCCTGGATATCGGGCACCACCCAGGGAAGGTGGCGCTGCAGTTCACCGAGGAAGCGACCCTCCAGTAGGCGGCGGCTGTCGCGGGCCAGCCGGGCGGGCAAGCCACCGAGCTCGTCCCGGCGTGCCACCAGGGTCAGGTCGCGGCGCAGGGGAGCAAGGGGAAGCGGCACGGCGCGAACGTCGAGGTGATCCAGCCCGGCCTGGTAGAGGCACAGCGGGGTGGTGATGGTCCAGCCGGCTCCGCCGGCGACCAGGCTCAACACGGCGTAGGTGTTGTCCAGGTGCAGCCTGCCCGGCAGCTCCAGCTGGTTGAGGCGCAGGTGGCGCTCGATGGTCTGACCGATCAGCGCCTGAGGGGTGTAGCGCACGAAGTCCAGCTGCCGAGCCAGCCAGCGCAGGTTATCCACCGGGCCATCCCAGTCCGCGGGCAATACCAGCACGAAGGGCTCGCCGAGCACGGGGTGGCGCTCAAGGCCGTCGTAGTTCTCCAGGCGATCGTCGGAGAGGATGATGTCCACGTGGCGGGTCAGCAGCGCATGGCCATGCATGTGGGAGAGCCCGGTGGTCAGGGTGTAGTCAGCGGTATGCCGGCGGATCACCTCCAGCAGCGGCTGGCCAACGGCAGTGGCCAGGGAATCGACCAGGGCCATGCGCACCTGGTGCAGCTGGCCGAAGGCGCCGGCCTGGAGCTCGCGCCGGGTGGTGCGGGCCTCGTCGAGCAGCCGCTTGGCCCGGTCATAGAAGAAGCGCCCGGCTCCCGTGGGCTCCAGGGGTCGGGAATGGCGGTCGAGCAGGATCACCCCCAGGGCCTCCTCGAGGTTGGCCAAACTCTGGGAGATCGAGGATTGCTTGACCCCAAGGTGGCGGGCGGCAGCGGTCTGGCTGCCCCGCTCCAGGGTCTCGACGAAGATTTCCATGCTGCGCAGGTCGAAGCCGAAGCCGTGACGCATCCCAATCCCTCGGTGACGTGGATGATGCTCCAGTCTACTCGGCCCCGAGCGCGCTGCCAGCCGTAACCCTCATGACACCGAACGAGGCCTGGCGCCTCGATCGGGAACACCTTGAAGGCCTGCCACAAGGGACGTCGATAGCGTTCGGTCGTCACACCAGCGAGAAGGTCCAGGGCAGGACCAGCCCGGCCCGCGCGAGCTGGCTGGCAACGGCGGAAAAGACCTGAAGCTGACGCAAGCTGACCTGGGGCGTCATATCGGTTTTTCCGAAGAGAGATTTCGTTATTAGCTGATAACCATATGAGCTATCAGGACATAGCATGACCGTCACGAAGCGCGTTCACAGCACCCGCCCACCGTCCGGAGCCCAATCTCATGTGGCAAGGCCTGTTGATCTGTACCCTGCTGACCGTCGCCGGCACCGGCCTCGCCCGGCTGCCGCTCCTCGCCGAGGCCGGCGTGAGCCCCCTGGTCCTGGCCCTGCTGGTGGGCATCGTGGCGGGCAATCTGCCGCTTTCCCGTCACCTGACGAAGGCCGGGCCGGGGCTGGCCTTCGCCACTCGCCGACTACTGCGCGGCGGCATCGTACTGTTCGGCCTGTCGCTGACGCTCCAGCAGGTGGTTGGCCTGGGGCCGATGGTGCTGCTGCTGGACGCGCTGGTCATCACCAGCGTGCTGTGCGCCGGCTACCTGATCGGCACCCGCCTGCTGGGGCTTGATCGCGAGACGGCGCTGCTGACCAGCGCCGGCAGCGCCATCTGCGGTGCCGCGGCGATCTTGGCCACCGAGTCGACCATCCGCTCGCGCCCCGCGGCCACTTCCATGGCCGTGGCCACGGTGGTGCTGTTCGGTTCGCTGGCGATGCTGGTCTACCCGCTGCTGTATCCGCTGATGGGCATGGATGAGAGCCTGTTCGGCGTCTATATCGGCGCCACCGTCCACGAGGTCGCCCAGGTGGTGGCCGCAGGCGAGGCGGTGGGCCCGGACGCCCTGGCCAATGCGGTGATCGTCAAGCTGGTGCGGGTGATGCTGCTGGTGCCCTTCCTGCTGATCGTCGGCCAATGGTGGCTGCGGCGCCACGCCACCGCCGGCAGCAGCGAGGGAAAGGCCGGGATGACGGTGCCCTGGTTCGCCTTCGGCTTCATGGCCATGGTGGGCTTCAACAGCTTCGTGACCCTGCCCGCCCCGCTCCATTCAGCACTGGTGCAGCTCGGCCAGCTGTCGTTGACCATGGCCATGGCGGCGCTGGGCTTCGAGACTCGCCTGGAGAAACTGCGCGCCCTGGGGCTGCGTCCCTTCGTGCTGGCGCTGATTCTGTTCGCCCTATTGATGGGCGGCGGAGGACTGGCTAGTGCACTGCTGATGGGTTGAAGGGTGAAGAAGGAAGAGCCAAGAGATAGGACTGAGGAAGTCGACGTGAGGAGACAGGCGAAGGCCACGCCCTGGGGCGCGGCCTTTTTCATCTCAGCCGATGAGGCGACGCCTCACTCGAAGCTGAAGCTCGGCGCCGGAGCGTCAGGCAGCAGGGCCGCGCAGGCGCGAACCTTTTCCAGCAGCGCCTCGTGGGTCGGTGCCACCAGGTTGACGTGGGCCAGCTTGCGGCCGGGGCGCTCACTCTTGTCGTAGCGATGCAGGTGGGCGTCCTCGATCTCCAATAGCTTCGCCGCCTCGCCTTCGCGGCCGATGACGTTGACCATGCAGGTCGGTGCGCGGGCGGCGGTGCTGCCCAGCGGCAGGCCCTGAATGGCACGCAGATGGTTTTCGAACTGACTGGTCACCGCGCCGTCCTGGGTCCAGTGGCCGGAATTGTGCACACGCGGCGCCATCTCGTTGGCTAACAGACCGCCGTCGCGGGTCTGGAACAGTTCCAGGGTGAGGACGCCGACGTAGTCGAGCTCGTCGAGCAGCGCCCGGATGTAGCCGTCGGCGGTCTGCTGGACGGCGTCGTCCAGGTCCGGCATCGGCGCCACCGAATAGCGAAGGATGCCGTCGACGTGGACGTTCTCGGCCATCGGGTAGAAGACCACCTCGCCGTCACGGCCGCGCACGGCGATGATCGATACCTCGCGCACGAAGTCGACGAAGGCCTCGACGATCAGCCGCGGGTGGTTGATCGTGCGCCACGCCTCGGACGCATCGGCCGGGTCCTTGATCACCGCCTGACCCTTGCCGTCGTAGCCCTCGGTGACAGACTTGGCGACCACCGGCGCCCCCAGCTCGCGCACCGCGGCCTCCAGCGCCTCGGCGCTGTCCACCAGGCGATAGGCCGGGGTAGGAATACCCAGGCGGTCGAACAGCGCCTTTTCCTCGGCGCGATGCTGGCACACGCGAATCGCCTCGCTGGAGGGATGCACGGGCTTGCGCTCTTCGATCGCCTGGACCAGCGAGACCGGCAGGTGCTCGAACTCGTAGGTGACCAGGTCGACCTTGTCGAGGAAGCTCTCGAGATGCTTCTGGTCGGTGTCCACCATCACATCACCGATTCCCGCGCTGGGGTGGCCGGTGGTGTCGAGAAAGGTGAAACGGTTGGCCAGCGGATAGCCCGCCAAGGCCAGCATCCGGCCCAGTTGGCCGGCTCCCAGTACGCCGATGTTCATCGTGGTTGCCTCGCTCGTCGCTCTCGGTCAGGGGGTGGGCCGCGGGTCGGGATTGTCCAGCACCGTCCGGGTCTGCTCGGCGCGGAAGTCCTCCACGGCCTCGCGCACCGTGTCGTCCTGCAGCCCGACGATCTGGGCGGCCATCAGGCCGGCATTGGTCGCCCCGGCCTTGCCGATGGCCAGGGTGCCCACGGCGATGCCGCCCGGCATCTGCACGATCGACAGCAGCGAATCCAGCCCCTTGAGGGACTTGGACTCCACCGGTACGCCAAGCACCGGCAGCGCCGTCTGGGAGGCCACCATGCCGGGCAGGTGAGCCGCACCGCCGGCACCGGCGATAATCACCGAGAGGCCGCGCTCGGCGGCGGATTTTGCATAGTCGAACAACAGGTCCGGGGTGCGATGGGCCGAGACGACGCGGGTCTCGCAGGGCACCCCAAGGCGTTCGAGCATGGCGACCGCATGCTCCATGACCGGCCAGTCGGACTTCGACCCCATGATCACGCCGACCCGCGGCGACTCTTTCGGTGCTGGCATCCTGGGCTCCTCGAAAACGGCAATGACGACGCCGCACGGCCGTCGCCGCGGGCAGATGATGAAAGTGGAAGCCCGCTATTCTAGCAGAGCCGCGCCGCGCCTACCTCTCCTCGCCGCACGGAAACCAGCAAGCGCGTGGAGACATGAGATTCGGCGTCGCCCGCAGATACGTCGCCGTCGGGCGACAGCGGGTTTCAACCTTCCTGCAGATTACCTTGGTAGGGTCATAGTCAAAGCGGTCGACAGGACGCGGCCGCTCAGCCCCACACGGACAACGTGCAGAAGGAGACCGACCATGAAGCGTCATCTTTTCATCGTGGCAGCCCTGACCGGCACCCTGGCGCTGGCCGGCTGCGACCAGGCCGACGACACCGAACAGGATGCCCAGGCCGGCACCACCCAGACCGAGCAGGCCCAGAACGAGCAGAGCGCTCAGAACGACACGGCTCAGGACACCGAGCAGCAGGTCAGCAAGACGCTCGACGGGGTGCTGGAATTCGCCGCCACCGACACCCCGCTGCCGGACGACGCCAAGGTCGTGGTGAGCCTGCGTGACGTGGCCTTGGCCGATGCCCCGGCCACCATCATTACCGAGACCAACGTGGACGCGTCGGGCAACGATCCGGTCGAGTTCAGCCTCGACTACCCGGTCGATCAGGTGGATCCCGGTCATGCCCACGCCCTGCATGCCGAGGTCTTCGACGACGAGGGCAACCTGCTCTGGAACAGCCCCGAGCGCCATTCGGTCGAGGTCGGTCCGAAAGCCGATCAGGCGCCGATCACCCTGACCCTGGAGCCGGTGGCCACCGAGGCCATGGCCGGCGAGCCGCTGGAAAAGACCGGTGAGGCACTGGACGAAGCAGGCGACGCCGTCGCTAACACCGCCGGAGAGGCCGTAGAGGCGACCGAACAAGCCGCCGGTGACGCCGCCGAGGCGACCCAGGAAACCGCCGAGGACGCCGCCGAAGCCACCCAGCAGGCCGCCGAGGAGACCGCGGAGGAGCTGGAAGAAGCGACCCAGGACGACGGCCAAGCCAACCAGTAACACCGACGAGCGACGACACGCGGCCCCGCCCGGCTGGCCCGGGCGGGGCCGCGTGTCGTCAGTGGAAAGCTCCGCTTCAGCCGGCCGCCGCCTCGCGACGGCTGGCCAGCCAATTGCCGACCAGCGCCAGGGCCATCACCGCGGCCCCGGCGACCTCGGCGATCAGGCTCGGATAGAAGACGCCGACGATGGCCGGCAGCAGCACCAGCCGCACCGGCGCCGACATGCGCGTGAACAGGTAACCCTCCAGGGCCGCCGCGAACGCTCCCAGCGCCAGGAAGGCGGTCAGCGTCGTCCAGGCCAGCAGCGGCAGCGGGCCGCCCATGATGATCTCCGGATTGAAGACCATGAACAGCGGGATCAGGTAGAGGCCCTTGGCGAACTTCCAGGCCTGGAAGCCGGTATCCATCGGCTTGGCCCCGGCGATCGCCGCCCCGGCGAAGCCGGCCAGCGCGATAGGCGGAGTGACGTTGGAATCCTGGGAGTACCAGAACACCACCAGGTGAGCGATCAGCAGCGGCACGCCGAACTCGGCGGTCAGCGCCGGCCCCACCAGCACGATCAGCACGATGTAGCTGGCGGTCACCGGCAGCCCCATGCCCAGCACCAGGCTGGCCAACAGCACCATCACCAGCGCCAGCAGCAGGTTGCCGCCGGAGAACGCCATCATCATGGCCGAGAACTTGAGCCCCAGGCCGGTCAGCCCCACCACCCCGACGATGATCCCGGCCACGGCGCAGGCCATGGACACCGCCACGGCATTGCGGGCCCCGAGTTCCAGGCCCTCGATCACCTTGAGCGCTCCTTTTTTCAGCGCCTGGGTCAACGCCGCCCCGGTCACCGGCTGGCCCCGTTTCGGGGCAACGAAGAAGAACCATACCGCGAAGCGCAGCGCCGCCACCGCCAGCATGGTAAGGATGGCGTAGTAGCCCACCCGCATCGGCGACATGTTCATCACCAGCAGCCACACCAGCACCGCCAGCGGCAGCAGGAAGTGCCAGCCGGCACCCATCACGTCGCGCATCTGCGGCAGCTCGCTCCTGGCCATGCCCTGCATGCCCTGCTTGAGCGCGATGATATGCACGAACAGGTAGACGGTACCGAAATACATGATCGCCGGCAGGATGCTGACCTTGACCACGTCCAGGTAGGGCATCCGCGTGTACTCGGCGATCAGGAAGGCGCCGGCGCCCATCAGCGGTGGCATGATCTGGCCCCCGGTGGAAGCCGCCGCCTCGATGCCCCCGGCCTGGTGAGGCTTATAGCCCAGGCGCTTCATCAGCGGGATGGTGAAGGCGCCGGTGGTCACCACGTTGGCGATGGCGCTACCGGAAATCGAACCCATGCCGGCGGAGGCGATGACGGCGGCCTTGGCCGGCCCGCCGCGCTGGCGCCCGGTGGCGGCGTAGGCCAGGTCGATGAAGAACTTGCCGGCACCGGTGATCTCCAGGAAGGCGCCGAACAGCACGAAAATGAAGATGTAGGTGGCCGCCACGCCCATCGGCAGCCCGAAGATGCCCTCCTGCCCCAGGTAGAGCTGGCCGACCAGCCGGTCCAGCCCGTAGCCGCGGTGCTCGAGAATGCCGGGCAGCCACTCGCCGAGCCAGGGCAGCTCACCGCGCGGGCCGGCGAAGGCATAGAGGATCGCCAGCACGCCGATGATCGTCATGCCGAGCCCCACCGCACGGCGACTGGCCTCGAGCACGGTGACGGTGGCGATGATGCCGACGGTGATGTCCGTCTGACTCCAGAAGCCGGCGCGGTTGATGATCTCGTCGAGGTACAGCGCCATGTAGCCGCCGGTGATCACCGCCCCGGCGAAGAACGTCAGGTCGATCAAACCACCGACTACGCCCCGCTTGTGGCGAGGGCCGAATACCGGAAACATCAGGAAGGCCAGCATCATGATCAACGCCAGGTGGATGCTGCGCTGGTAGAACAGCCCCAGCGGCTCGATGCCGGCCGAATACAGCTGAAACAGCGACAGCGCCACGGCCACCAGACTGATCAGCCACAGTACCGGGCGCGAGTGCGGCGCCTGGCTGCCGGGGACGATGGGGGAAGTGCCCGCTTCGCTCATTGGCGTCTCTCTCGAAGATACGATGTCATGTTCAGGGATCCGCGTTGTCGTGGCCTCGGGATTCCGGGGCCAGCGCTTCCAGCGACAACATCACGCGCTGGTTGGCGGCGCGCTCGCTGAGGCTGACGACCACCGGCGGCTCGCCGGCCATGGCGATCAGGTCATCGGCATAGCGATCGCCGACGCCGCAGTCGCGGGCCTCATCCAGCAGCGTCGCCAGGCTCGTCCCGTCCAGGCGGCTGACCAGGCGGTGGTCGACACGCATCGCCCCGACCCGTAGCCGGTAAGCGGCACCGGGCACCGGCTCGTCAAGATCCTCGATCCAGTAGCCGCCCTGGCCGTCAGAGACCTGGTGCCCGCGCCCGGGGATGTGATCGAGGCCGGCAGCAAAGTCCGGCAGGTGGCTGCGCTGGAGCACCATGCGGCCATCGATGTTGCGATAACAGTCGTGAACGGTGAAGCCCTCGACCGAGTGGTTCCAGGCCAGGCACCAGCCATCGCCTTCCGACATCGGCAAGCGCACCAGCAACTGCCCTTCGGCGTTCCGCACCCGCAGTTCATGGCTCGGGCACTCGGCCAGCGCCGGCGCCACCATCGTCAGCATTGCCATCGCCAGGACCAGCCACGACAAGGGGGCGAGCCCGGCGGCTCGCCCCTTGATCATCGGTGATGGCATGGCAGCGCCCCTCAGGGACGCTGACGGTCGGCGATCTCGGCGCCCACTTCCTCGTAGTAGCGCAGCGCGCCGGGGTGGAAGGCGATGGGCGTGGACTCGACGCTGAACTCGACGGTAGTGTCGTTGGCCGCCGGGTGGATGGCGATAAGCTGGTCGGTATGTTCGAACAGCGTCTTGGTGATCTGGTAGGCCAGTTCCTCGTCCATCTCACTGCTCACCGCTAACACGTTGGGAATGCCGATGGACTGGACCGGCTCCTCCATGCCCTCGTAGAGCCCCGCCTTGAGCTGGTAGGCGGCGAACACCGGCTCCTCGCCCTGGGCGTTGGCGACCTCTTCGTCGGTCAGGCCAACCAGGCGGATATCGCGAGTAGTGGCCAGGTTCATGATCGAGCTGGTGGGCGGCCCCACGCTCCAGAAGCCGGCATCGATGTCGCCGTCGCGGATCGCGTCGGCAGTCTCGTTGAAGTTGAGGCGGCGGGCGTCGATGTCGTCATAGGTGATGCCGTTGGCCTCCAGCAGAGTGCTGGCATTGATCTCGGTACCGCTGCCCGGCGCACCCACCGACACGACCTTGCCCTTCAGATCCGCCAGCGACTCGATGCCGGAGTCCGCCATGGTGACGATCTGCACGGCGTTGGGATAGATCGAGGCCAAGGCGCGGATGTTCTCGAGCTGGCGGCCCTCGAAGTCGCCGGTGCCGTTGTAGGCCTGGTAGACGGTATCGGCCAGGGCCAGCGCCAGGTCGGAATCGCCGCGCCAGACCAGCCCCATGTTCTCGACCGAGGCCCCGGTGACCTCGGCCACGGCATCGTATCCCTCAACATGCTCGTTGATCAGCTCGGCCAGGCCACCGCCGTAGGGATAGTAGGTGCCGCCCGTGCCGCCCGTGGCGATGGACAGCTGCTGCTGGGCCAGGGCCGCGGGTGCCGCCACCAGCAGGGTGGCCGCCAGGGCCGTCTTGAGTGCGCGCATGAAAGAGTCCTCCCTCGCGAATATCGCGGAGCTTGTTGTCCTTGTGGGGCGATACGGGCTCAGTCAACCACCGGGCGCCGCCGCCTGCAAAAACGCTAGCAGGCGCCAGGCAAAGCGGCCAGACCACTAATGTCGATACGCGCTACAACTTTAGCCAATGACGAAATATTGCAGACATTCTGTCTCAACATGCTGAAAAACGGCTTGAAAGCCCCATTCGCGTGGGTCGCACGCTGCGTTTCCCGGCTTCCTCGCCCGTCTTTCACTCACTTTCCGCCACCGTCTACCCCTTCCTCAGCCTCTCGTTTCAACGTCGAACTCACTCACCAACCAGCGCCTTCACCTTGGTGACGATATGCGCGCCAATGGGCAGCGCCGAGGTGGCGGCCGGCGACGGGGCATTGCCGACATTGACGGTTCGCGGCGTGTTGACGAACAGGAAGTCGTCGACCAGCTTGCCGTCCCGGGACACCGCCTGGGCGCGCACCCCAGCAGGATAGGGCTCCAGGTCGTCAAGAGTGAGGCTCGGGCAATACTTGCGCACAAGCTCCAGGTATCCGCGCCTGTGCAGGGAGTTCTTCATCTCGACCAGCCCCGGACGCAGATTCCTACCCAGCACCTTGAGGATGCCAGGATTGGTGAACATCTGCGCCAGGTCACGGGGAGAGACGTCGCGACGGCGATATCCCTCGCGCTTGAGGGCCAGCACGGCGTTGGGGCCCACGGTGACCGAGCCGTCGATCATGCGCGTCAGATGCACGCCCAGAAACGGCATCGAGGGATCCGGGATCGGATAGATCAGATGGTTGACGATGGCGTTGTGGCGCTCGAGCAGCCGATAGTACTCGCCGCGGAAGGGGCAGATGGTGAACCCCGGATCCTGGCCCAGCATGCGAATCACCCGGTCTGCCATCAGCCCCGAGCAGCTCACCAGGTAGCGGCCGCTGAACTCGCCCGCCGTGGTGGAGACCACGACCTCCTGGCGACGCTCGGCAAGCCCGGTGACCTCCGCCCCGAAGCGCACCTCTCCGCCCAAGCGTTCGAACTCGGCGGCCATGGCCCGGGTCACGGCGGCATAGTCGACGATACCGCTGGACGGCACGAAGATGCCGCCGACGCCGGTGATGTTGGGCTCCCGCTCGGCGAGCGCCTCGGCCCCCAGCCACTCACGCGTGAGGCCGTTGGCCTCGGTGCGCTCCCACAGCGCCTGCATGCGCTGCATCTCCAGGTCGTTGGTGGCCACCAGCAGCTTGCCGCAGCTCTCGAAGGGAATGTCGTGGGCCTCGCAGAAGGCCTTGGTGGCCCGATTGCCTTCCAGGCAGAAGCGCGCCTTGAGACTGCCCGGGGTGTAGTAGACCCCGGCATGAATCACTCCGCTGTTGTGGCCGGTCTGGTGGCGCGCCGCCTCGCGCTCCTTCTCCACCACCAGCATCCGGCGATCCGGATAGGCCTGCTTGAGCTGCATGGCGGTGGACATGCCCAGGATACCGCCGCCGATGATGATGAAATCGTACATGCCGTCCTCTTGTGCCAATGCGACGACCACGCCGCGATGGCGGCGTGGCCGGATCAGGGTACCTCATTGTCGAGGCGTCGCGCCCCGCACGGCTGCGCTCAACGCTGGCGCAGGGTGCTGGCGTGGGTGAAGTAGCCCCGCTGGCGCATCAGTTCGCGGCGCAGCTCCGGATGCGGTGTGAAGCGATCGCGCCCGTGCAGCCAGAAGTGGTTGTTGATCAGCAGGAAGCTGCCTACCGGATTGGGCACCGAGAGAATCCCCGCGCTGCTCTCCAGGGATTCGGAGAGATCGCTCAGCCAGTTGCCCTCCTCGAAGTCCTTCGGCTGCACGAACTGATCGATGTAAGACATGATCGGCCGCCCCTCGCGATCCACGTCGAACACCGCATGAAAGACGTCCTTGGCGACCCTCTTGCTGGGCGGCGCGGCCCAACGCATCTCGCGGCGTGCCAACGGATGGCGATAGAAGCACTCCAGGTGCTCCCAGTCGTCAAGGTGCAGCAGCAGCGAGTCTCCGCCCTGCATGTGCCGCTCGTCGATCTTCATCATCAGCACGTAGTCGGTGTCCTGCTCGACGAAGGTGCCGTCGTTGTGCAGCTCCATCACCCGGTGCGGCTGACGCAGGTAGCTGTCGGACTCGTCGACGTTCTTCACCACGAAGCGCGCGTAGTACTGGCCGCTCATGGCATCGAAGTTGGAGCGCCCCATCAAGTGCGCCACGGCGGTGGCGAACTTGACCATGTCGTCGGCCTGTTCGACGTCGTCGAGACCTTCGGGCACCACCTGCAGCCCGCCGGTCTGGCGATCCACCAGGGTGTTGATCAGCACCGGCTGCAGGGTATTGCCGCACAGATCGTCGAGGATCTTCGCCACCCGGAAGCGCAGCATCGACTTGTACTCCAGGGCCTGCACCGGCCAGTCGGCCACGGCGGCGAGGAAGGCTTCGACCACCTCACGGCAGAACGTCATTTTCAGCAGACGCGGCGACTGCGTCGAGGGCGTCAGGGTGAAGCCTTGGATGTCGGTGGGCAGCGGCATGGCGATGGCGGGAATCCGGGTCAGCGCGGTCATCTGGGTCTCCATGGTCTCGAGCGTTGATGATTAAAAAATATCTACATTTTTAAAAATCGTCAACATAAAAGCACTTTATCCTCATGCGCTCCTCATCGATCGCCCAACGCAAGAACCCCGGCCTCAGGGCCGGGGTTCGGGGTCAAACGGCGTCGACGCGGACGATCAGGGCTTTGAAGAAGGGGCGGCGCCCCGCAACTCACGCTGCATCACGGCATCGCTGTAGGAGATGCCGTAGCGGGCCCGCGACCAGGCATAAAGCGCCAGTCCCAGCAGCATCCAGCCACCGAACAGCGACCACTCCAGCGGCGACAGCGCGGACGGGCTGCCGGGCAGATAGAGACCGATCAGCGCCAGCGACAGGATCACCGATAGCGCGCCCACCGTCTTGCCGCGGCGCACGCGGAAGGGACGCGGCATGTCCGGCTCGCGGCGACGCAGCAGCACGAAGGACAGCGACACGAACAGATAGGCGACGACGATGCCCAACCCTCCGGCGACCACTAGCCAGACCAGCGCCGGCCGACCGAGCAAGGGGGCCGCGGCAGACAGCCCCCCCATCACCAGGATGGCGTTGGTGGGCGTACGGTGCTTGGGATGCAGCCTAGCGAGGAAGGCCGGCAGCATGCCGGAGTGCGCGAGAGCGTAGATGGCCCGGGAGCCGCCGATGTAGAAGGCGTTCCAGCTGGTGATGATGCCGGCGATACCGGCCAGGATCATCAGGTTGCCCGCCCAGGGCGCCTGGAAGACCGCCTGCATGGCGTCGGGCACCGCCAGCGAACTCTCGCCCAGCGCCGCCGGATCCAGCATCAGCGCGGTGCCAAGAATGATGAAGGCGTACCAGAACACCGCCAGGATCACCGAGATCATCAGCACCCGGCCAATCTCCTTGAACGGCAGGTCGATCTCCTCGGCGGCCTGAGGAATCACGTCGAAGCCGACGAACATGAAGGGCACCATGATGATCACCGTCATGATGCCGCCGACGACGCCCTGTTCGACATTGAACAGCGGTTCGAGGGTGGTGGCGCTGCCCTCGAACAGGGCGCCGGTGATGAACATCACGCCTACCGCCAGGATCAGCAGGGTCACTACCTTCTGCACCAGAGCCGCGGTGCGCACGCCGAGGTAGTTGATCCAGGTCATCACTAGCGAGCCGGCCACGCCGACCGCCACCCAGGTAGCCTTCACGTCCCAGCCGGCAATCGTCCACAGCTGCCCGACCGCGTAGTCCGGAAACAAGTGCTCGACCACCGTGGGCAGCGCCACGGCCTCGAAGGCCACCACGCTGACATAGCCAAGGGTGATCGCCCAGGTGCAGAGAAACGAGGCGAAATGCCCCATGGCCCGGTAGCTATAGACGTGCTCACCGCCGACCTGAGGCATCGCCGAGGCGAGTTCGGCGTAGGTCAGGCCCACCAGCACGATCACCGCGCCGCCGAGCAAAAAGGCAGTGATGGCGCCCAGGCTGCCCGCCGACTGGATCCAGCTGCCGGTCAACACGATCCATCCCCAGCCGATCATGGCGCCGAAGGCCAGGGCCAGCACGTCCTTGCGCGCGAGCACTCGCGTCAGCTGTGTCGCTTGCGTCGGGTCGTTGTTCATATACCTCTCCCATTTAGAAGATTTTTTGTATTAATTAATATTTTTTTTAAAATCATCGACAAAATAGCTCCTCTTCTTCGCCGTCACAAGTCACCCGAGCAACGTCCCGACTACAACCTTGGTCGCAACCCATCGCCTACCGACCCGACAAGGCCTGGCACCGCGGGCTGCTTGAAGGCCCCTCGTTAGAGGTCAAGAGAGAGGACATTTCGGGGCTAGCGAAACCCGAAAAAAGCCTTCATGCTGTAGCGGTCGATTCTGTCCTCTGGAGCATCATGAGCACGGCAAGCCCCTCCACCCGCGCGGATCGCGTCGAACCTCCGCCAAGGTGCCCTGACCTCGACGTCAGGGATCTCGAACAACGCACGCGCCTGATGCGCATCATCACCCGGCTGATCGCCGTATCGGATCTCGGCAACCGCGAGATCGCCCGCCGAGCGGGACTGCCAATGCAGAAGATCAGCGACCTCCTCGCCGGACGCCTGGAGCAGCTCACCCTCGACGAGCTCCAGACACTGCGCCGGACCATCGACCACGAACTCACTCCGCCCTAGCCGCCCGGCACCTCGCTGCGCGACCAGGGCTCGGGCCGGACTCCGCCGGCCCGACTCGCCTCATGGATTCGAGACACTAGGGAGATTCCCAATGCGACACCTCGTGACCGGCCTGCTGTTGGCCGCCTCGCTGCCCGCCCTGGCCGACGGCAAGGCCACCCTGGAGAGCCATTCCGCCCAGGGCAGCGCCACCATGGAAGTCAGTTGGGCAGGTGACGACCTGCGCATGGACTTCCCCCAGCAAGCCCAGGCGGGCTTCATGCTGCTCAAGGACGGCAAGGGCTACATGGTCAGCCAGATGCAGGGGCAGACCATGGTCATGGATCTGGCCCAGCTCAAGGAAATGGCTGAAGGCATGGGCGGCGACAAGGCCGCGGCCGGGCTCACCGACCAGCAGGCCAGCTCGGTCGATTCCCTGGAGGCCACCGGCGAGCAGGAGACCATCGCCGGCCTGGAGGGCGACGTCTATCGCCTGCAGTGGACCGACAAGGCCGGCAACGCTCACGACGACACCCTGGTGCTGAGCGACGATCCCCAGGTTCGCGAGCTGATGACCGCATTTCATGCCTACCAGCGGACCATGACCGGCGAGCCGGACCCCATCGCCACGGAACTGGAAGAGCGGGAGCTCGGCATGCTGCGCTTCAGCGACCGCTTCCAGATCGCCGAACTGTCCGACGAGACGCCGCAAGCCGATATCTTCGTACTGCCCGAGGACGCCATGACCTTCGAGGACATGATGCGCTCGGCCATCTCGGAGTAACGCCGCCTCACGGCAGCGCGAAGGCCGCCTCGAACAGGTAAGGCTCGTCGAAGTGGCGTCGCCCCACGAACACCGTGGCGTGAGTGCCCCACTGGCGCATGGCGCCAGGGCTGCGGATTCCCGCCGGCCAAAGCAGGAAGCGCTCGCGCCGCGCCGACGCCGACACGATGCCCTCGGGCCCGTAAAGGCTGCGCCGCCCGCCGCTCGGCAGTACCAGGGAACGCTGGCCGAAGCGCGGCGGCTCGCGGGCCAGGGTCAGCGCATACGTCGCCTGTGATGGCTGCGATGCTCTCGCCGATTCGACCCCGACCAGATAATGGCTGACCGCCGCCAGGCGCAGCCTCAGACGCTCGCCCTCTCCTCTCGGGTGTGCCGACATCGGCGTCAGCGGCGCCTCGCGCAGGTCGTGGTCCGCCGCCACCGACACTCGGCGCAGCGGCGGCACCGGAAAGAACAGGTGATAGCAGCCACAGGCATGGATGCTGTCGTAGATCAGCGGCCGGCCGTCCTCGCCCAGGGTCACCCGCCAGATCACGCCGTCCAGACGCCCGCCGAGGATGTCGAAGGCCCCGCTGCGCGTGCGTGCCGGAAACCACAGCGTGTAGACCAGCTGCGGCAGCACGGCGCCATGGAAACGGGTATGGGCCAGGCGCACGTCCACCTCCGGCCGCGTGGTGTCCACGCCCGGCCGCGGGCCCGCCGCACCACGCCGCCAGACGGGCGTACCCGGGCGATCGTCGTGACTGCGCGTCTCAATGGCGAAGGCCGGGGCATGGTAGGCCGCCAGGCGCCGCAGGCGGGCGTCATCCAGCGCCAGCATCCCTAGCGGACTGCGCGGCGCCTCGCGCACCAGCCGGGCGGCCGAGGCGGCGTCCAGCCCCTCGGCCGCCAACGGCTCGGGCGCATAGCGACGCACCTCGGCGCTCGCCGGGAAGGGCCGACCGAACGTCGCCAGATACTCTTCCCGCCAGCGAGTATAGCCCCAGGCCAGCCCTAGCCGGGTCAACGGATAGAGCCCCAGCACCCGCCAGCTATCGACGTAGTGGTCGGGCATCTCGATCGCCTCATGCAGCGCCCTGCGCGCCGGGCGATCCTCCGACCCGCGCAGTTCCTCATCAAGCAGTTCTTTGCCCAGCAGTTCTTTGCCCAACAGGCGCTCGGCACAGGCATTGACGGCCGCGGCCGGGGCATCACCGAAGCGCCGGGTCAGGCGCTGTCGGGCCTCGGCGGGCAGGTTGGCCGCCTCGATGCGACGCGCCCCGGCGTCCAGGCCGCGCAGCCGCGCCAACCAGTCGGCATGGCGCGGCGTCTCGGGAGAATCGCGCAGCTCGTCGGCGAAGCTCGCCAACAGCCGATCGGTGCGTAGATAGGGAAAGCCCGCGACGTGGGCCGCCCCGGCATCACCGACGCCGGCCTCGGCCACGGCGGCATCGAAGGCGGCGAGCCGGTCACGACACTGTCGCTGGTCCGGCGTCGGGTTGGCCCGCCAGGCCGGGGTCACGGCGCAGCCGGCGAGCCAGGCGACGCCGACCAGCGTCGCCAGCCACCGCCATCGGGTCACGACGACTAGACCGGGCGGTCGGTCACCGCGCCTTCGGAGGCCGGCCCGACCGTACGGGCGTATTTGGCCAGCACCCCGCGGGTATAACGCGGCGCCGGCTGCCGCCAGGCCGCACGCCTGCGCTCCAGTTCGGCGGCCTCCAGCGCCACCTCGAGGGTGTCTGCCTCGGCGTCGATGGTGATGGTGTCGCCGTCCTCCACCAGCGCCAATGGGCCGCCGTCGAAGGCCTCGGGGGTGACGTGGCCGACCACGAAGCCGTGACTGCCGCCCGAGAAGCGGCCATCGGTGATCAAGGCCACCTCGCTTCCGAGTCCGCGGCCCATGATCGCCGAGGTCGGGGTCAGCATCTCGCGCATGCCGGGTCCGCCCCGCGGTCCCTCGTAGCGGATCACCACCACGTCGCCGGCCACCACGCTACCGTCGTTGATGCGCGCCTGGGCCTCCTCCTCGGAGCCGAACACCCGCGCCGTGCCGGAGAAGCGGGTGCCCTCCTTGCCGGTGATCTTGGCCACCGCTCCCGCCGGGGCCAGGTTGCCGTAGAGGATGCGCAGGTGGCTCTGGGCTTTCAGCGGCGCCTCGAGCGGGGCGATGATGTCCTGGCCTTCCGGGTAGGGGGCGATGTCCGCCAGGTTCTCGGCCAGGGTCCGGCCGGTCACGGTCAGGCAATCGCCGTGCAGCAGCCCGGCCTCGAGCAGGGTCTTCATCAGCGGCTGGATGCCGCCGATCTCGACCAGCTCGCTCATCATGTACTGGCCGCTGGGCCGCAGGTCGGCCAGCACCGGCACTCGCTTCCCGATCGCCGTGAAGTCATCGAGGGTGATCGACACGCCGATGGCGTCGGCCATGGCGATCAGGTGCAGCACCGCATTGGTCGAGCCGCCCAGCGCGATGACCACGGTGATGGCGTTCTCGAAGGCCTCACGGGTCATGATGTCGACGGGCTTGATGTCGCGCTCGAGGAGCGCCAGCACCGCGGCGCCAGCGGCATGGCAGTCGTCGCGTTTCTCCTGCGACACGGCGTTCTGGGCCGAGCTGCCCGGCAGGCTCATGCCCAGCGCTTCGATCGCCGAGGCCATGGTGTTGGCGGTGTACATGCCGCCGCAGGCGCCAGGGCCGGGAATCGCCGTCTCCTCGATCTGCTTGAGCTCGATGCGGTCGAGATCGCCGCGAGAGTGCGCGCCCATGGCCTCGAACACCGAGACGATATCGGTGTGCCCTGCCCCGGGCAGGATGGTGCCGCCGTAGACGAAGACGCTGGGACGATTCAGCCGCGCCAGACCGATCAGGCAACCCGGCATGTTCTTGTCGCAGCCGCCGATGGCCACCAGGCCGTCGAAGCCCTCGCAGCCCGCCACCGTCTCGATGGAGTCGGCGATCACCTCCCGCGACACCAGCGAGTACTTCATGCCCTCGGTGCCGTTGGCAATGCCGTCGGAGATGGTGATGGTGTTGAAGACCACCCCCTTACCGCCGGCGGCATCGGCGCCATCGCTGGCCCGCTCGGCCAGCTCGCCGATGTGGCTGTTGCAGGGGGTGACCCGGCTCCAGGTGGAGGCGATCCCCACCTGGGGCTTGCTGAAGTCGGCGTCCTCGAAGCCCACCGCGCGCAGCATGGCACGGCTGGCCGACTTGCCGACGCCGTCCACCACCGGGGCGGAATGGCGTCGACGCGGATCCTGGGGCGTATCGCTCATGGCATGGTCTCCTCGGCTCGGTCACAGTGAACCTTCAGAGGGTGGCCGCCTGCGCCCGTGCTGGCAACCGTTCAGACCGTGCGATGGACCTCGGCCGGTCGCCACCAGGCCACCAGCAGGGCGACCAGGCTGGAGGCCACCAGCGCCCCGAGGAAGGGCGGCAGGGTCGGCACGCCACCGGGGAAGCTCGCCGCCAGCAGGCCCTGGACCAGGCTGCCGGAGGCGACCCAGCCCGGCAGCGCGGCACCAACCAGGCCGGCCACCCCGCCGGCCACGGCCGCGGCGGCGCTCATCCGCGCCCACAGCCCGAGCAGCACCGGTATCACGATGGCGGCGCACAGCAGATCGGCAATCAGGAACAGCCGCAGCACCGAGAGCCCCTGCAAGGCGATCGCCACCACCGGCACCATCAGCGCCACAGTGACCCAACGGGCCGCGCCCAGCGACAGGCCACGACGGCCGCTGCCGGCCACCACCAGCGAAGCGATGCCGTTCTGCAGGGTATCGACGCTGGAGGCCACCAGGGTCACCGCCAGCACCAGAGCCGGCAGGGCCAGCCAGCCCGGCGCCTCGGCGAGTAGCGCGAAGAACGGAATCGGCGGCTCGCCAAGCGACACCCCGGCCATGGCGGCCAACATGCCAAGACCGCCGACCACCGCTACCACCAGCACGGTGGTCACGCCGCCCAGCCAGGCGCCGCGGCCCAGGGCACGCTCGTCCCGCGCCGCCCAGACTCGCTGCCAGTAGCCCTGGTGGAAGAGGTTGGCCGCGGTCACCGCGATCACCAGCGTCAGCGCCACGGAGAGAGCGTCACCGGCAGGGATCGACGGCAGCGAGGCGTCGACGGGCAGCGCAGGCAACCGGGCGAGCGCCACGCCGCCCACCACCAGCAGCAGGGCCAGCAGCAGCCAGGCCTGCCAGCGGTCGGTGGCAAGGCTAGCCCGCAGGCCACCCACCGCGGTGTAGAGCAGGGTCGCCACCGCCACCCCGATCACCACCAGGTTGACCGACACGTCGGACAGCAGGCCGGTGATGGCGCCGATGGCGGTCAGCTCGGCGGCCAGGAAGCAGCCCATGTAGAGCACCGAGACCAACGATACCCAGCGCCGCACGCCGGCGCCGAAACAGGCCTCGGCGTATTCGCCGATGCTGCGGCCCTCGGGCAGCCGGCGGCGGATGGCCGGCCCGAAAGCGCCGAGCACGATGAACGGCAGCGCCGAGCCGATCGCATAGCCGGCCAGACCCAGCGGCCCCACGAAGGCGCCGATCTCGGGCGGAGCAAAGAGGATCCAGGCACCCATGCCGGAGGCCAGGAAGGACAGCCCCAGGGTCGGAGCCGACTGGGAGTTGCGGGCGGTGACGTAGTCGTCGAGGGGGCCATCGGCCCGGCGGGCCCTGAGGCCCAGAACGGTAAAGCACAGCAGCGCCGCGCCGAGCACGGCAGACGTCAGGTAAGGCATGTCGCACTTCCTCCGCCGGTATGAACCGGATCAGGTTCCAGGGTCAGCGACGAACGCTCTCTCAGCCTCGCGCACGGCGAGACTCCCCTGGCGACAGTGAGTGAATTGTGAGGGCGACCCTCAAGCCACGACCGAGACGGCCGATATCGGTATCGCCCGACCAGCATGACACAACGACACCCGAATTCGAACGTCCCACACGCCGGAAGCCTGCCATGCCATTCACCGAAGCCAAGGAACATGCCCCCGGATGCCTGCACGGTATCTTCGCCGACCCCTATACCGCCTTCGACAATCTGGTCGGCGAACGCCTGCTCCACCTGCGCGTGGCCCTTCAGGCCCTGCTGGCGACGCCGATGCGTGAAGAATGCCTGACGCTGCGGGTGATCCACGGCTGGGAAAACGGCGGCTGCGCCGCCGGAGACCTGCGGCACAGCGACCACCGGCTGAATAACCTGGCGGACTATCGGGCCGTGGCCGAGCGCTACCACCGGGCCGCTGAGGCGCTCGCCCCACTGCCCCGTGACGAGGCATCGCTGCTCGCCGAGCCGCTGGCCGCTGCCATCGCCGCGGCCCGATCGGATGGCATCGAGGTCGACGCCGAGACGCGCAACAATCCCGCCCGCTGGTCGGCCTTCCCCTGGGGCCTGTCGCTGTACACCTTCTTCAAGGTCTATCACCGCCTGATCTACGGCGAGGACGACGCCTACCGCTCGATCCGCTGCGAGACGCCCGAGGGCAGCCGGCAGATCCACGAATTCCACCTGGAAGAAGGCGAGTTTGCCGTGGTCCTGCCCGCCGACGGCGAGCTCGGCCAAAGCGTGCTATTGCTGCATGAGAGCCAGCTAGGGCCGGTGGAGCAACTCATCGGAGAGAGCCTGATCGACCATTGAGGCACTATCGGCGAAAGCATTCCCGATAGTGCCAAGCGAGACAGTCACGATTGGGGAAAACCTCGGGTCCCAGACTCAAGGGCTTGCCATCGAGATCCTGTAGCTGGTGTTTCAGCTGCCCCACCACATCCGCATCGTTCAGCTCCGGCGCTATCCGGATGCGATCTCGGTCATCGATGGCCAAGAGCCCCATATCGAAGGCTCGATCATGCAATGCATTGAGACAGAGCCCGTTGGCCGGATCGAGACGCGATTCTGGCCGCGCTCGCCAGGGCACGATATGGCTGGCAATCAGCAGGTCTTCGTGGCGTAGGCCGGTGATCACGCAGCGTGTGTCATAGCGGATCATCACCGCCTTGCGGAAAAGAGGCTGGCCGAGACGCCGCTTCTGCAGGCCACTCGTTTCCTGGCCTGAGAAGTCGCCATATTTCTCGACGTTCGCGCTCTCTTCCTGCTCGTGGAACGCCAATTCCGCCCAGGCTTCCTCACACTCCTTCCCTACCTGCTCTGGGCTGGCAATCAATCGCTGCCAGAGCAGAGCATCCTGTCGAGAGGCACCGGAAAGGCCTTTCTTTCCAAGGGCCTGGACCTCGGGGTCGAGACTCGCATAGTTGGTGAGTTTCATCGCCACGGAGTTCACCGAGCGCCCCATGCGCTCGGCTAATACCATCACCTCCGGCCGACGCTTGTGTAGTTGTCCGAACGTCAGCTGACAATAGAGGAATAGTACCTGCAATCGATCCTGATCCGTCCAGGCTTTCCGTGCTACCCCCATGGCGTTCTCTTCCAGTTTCCTGGCACTAAACTACCTTGGCAGAGTGGAACGTTACCAGCGTACTCACACCTCCCTCGGCACCCGTCCCATCAGGTAGAACTCCTCGTTGGGCGGGGTGGCGGTGAGGGTCACCAGGCGATTGGACAGGCCGAAGAAGGCCGCGATGGCGCCGATGTCCCAGATGTCTTCCCGGGTGAAGCCGGCCTCGGTCAGCCGCGTCTCCCATTCGTCGGTGAGCTCGCCAACCTCCAGGCCGCTGTAGAGGGCGAAGTCGAGCATCACCCGGTGCCGCTCGTCGATCGGTGCGGTGCGATGGTTGATGGCCACCTGGTCGGCCAGCAGCGGATCCTTGCTATAGATCCGCACCAGCGCGCCGTGGGCCACCACACAATAGAGACAGCGATTGCGAGCGCTGGTGGCCACCACGATCATCTCCTTCTCGGCCTTGGTGAGCGTATCGGACTCGCGCTCCATCAGGGCGTCGTGATAGGCGAAGAAGGCCCGGAACTCCGCCGGCCGGTGGGCCAGCATCAGAAAGACGTTGGGCACGAAGCCGGCCTTTTCCTGCACCGCCAGGATGGCGTCGCGAATGTCTTCAGGCAGGTCATCGAGGGAATCGGGCACGGGGAAACGGCTGATGGGGGCGTTCATGGCGGCTCCTGGAGCGATGATCGTGACGGACTACACCCTTCTAGTTAACGTTAGCGTAAACTTAATTTCCACTCATCTTTCGTGGCCCACACATAAAGCGGCCCCGCCTCTATCGAGACGGGGCCGGCGGATGCCGTATCGCTGGCCGGAATCAGTGCAGCGAGATGGTGCTGTTGATACCGCTGGAGACGTTCTCGGGCTCGAACCAGCGAGCGGTGATCGTCTTGGTCTGGGTCCAGAAGGCGATGGCCTGCTTGCCGTTGGGCCCCAGGTCGCCGAGCTTGGAGGCCCGCGAGCCGGTGAAGCTGAAGTAGGCCACCGGCACCGGGATCGGCACGTTGATGCCCACCTGGCCGACGTCGATCTCGGTCTCGAAGCGCCGCGCCACCCAGCCGGAGTTGGTGAAGATCGAGGTGCCGTTGCCATTGGGGTTGGCGTTCACGAACTCGATCGCCTCGTCGAGGGTGTCGACGCTCACCACGCACAGCACCGGGCCGAAGATCTCCTCGCGATAGATGGTCATCTCGGCGGTGACGTCGCTGAACAGGGTCGGGCCGACGAAGTTGCCGTCCGGGTAGCCCTTCACCTGGCAGCCACGGCCGTCGACCAGCAGCCTGGCGCCTTCCCGCTCGCCGGTGGCGATCAGGTCCTCCACCCGCGCCTTGGCGGCCGGCGAGACCAGCGGGCCGAGATCGGCGTCGCGCTGGGTGCCGGGGCCGACCTTCATGTTGCGGGCGCTCTCGACCAGATCGTCGAGCCACTCGCGAGCCTCACCGACCAGTACCACCACCGAGTTGGCCATGCAGCGCTGGCCGGCGGCGCCGAAGGCCGAGCCCAGCAGGTTGTTGATCGCCTGGCTGCGGTTGGCATCGGGCATCACCACGCAGTGGTTCTTGGCACCCATCATCGCCTGGGCGCGCTTGCCGGCCTCGGAGGCGCGACGATAGAGGTGGGTGCCGACGTGGGTGGAGCCGATGAACGACATCGCCTTGATGTCCGGATGGTCGCAGAGGCGGTTGGCCACGTCCGGGCCGCCGTGCACCACGTTGAGCACTCCGGGCGGCACGCCGGCCTCGTGCGCCAGCTCGACCAGGCGCATGGTGGAGCTGGGATCCTGCTCGGAGGGCTTGAGCACGAAGGCGTTGCCGGTGGCGATGGCCAGCGGGAACATGAAGCAGGGCAGCATGATCGGGAAGTTGAAGGCGGTGATCCCGGCGCCCACGCCCAGCGGCTGGTTGAGGGTATAGACGTCGACCTCGGTGGCGGCGTTCTCGGCCAGCTCGCCGAGCTGCAGCGAGGTGATCGAGCAGGCGTGCTCTACCACCTCGAGGCCGCGGCCCACCTCGCCGGCGGCGTCGGGCAGCGTCTTGCCATGTTCCTCGGTGATCAGCGCGGCCAGCTCCTCGGTGTGCTCGCGAATCAGCGCCTGCAGCTTGAGCATGATGCGCTGCCGCTTGGCCAGCGGCGTCTTACGCCACTCCCGAAAGGCGGCCTTGGCGCTGGCCACGGCACGGTCGACCTCCTCCACGGTGCAGAAGGGCACCCGGGCGACGACCTCCTGGGTGGCCGGATTGACCACGTCGCGCCACTCCTGGCTCTGGGACGGCACGGCCTGGCCATCGATGTATAGCGGAATCTCTCGGACAGTCATGGTTGCGGCTCCTTGGCGGGCCCAGGAATGGATGGCTCGGCGTGCCACCCTCCTCCTATAGACCCAAGCATTGTGGTTGTTATCCGACATTCGACTTTATGTGCATATCGACAAGGCCATCTCACCGAAAGCGGGTGTTTCGAGTGTAGAAAGGAGGCGAATTGACAGGCAACCGCCAGGCGCGCACATTGCTTGTGCCATTATGCACAAGCAGATCAAACGGAGACGCCCCGTGATCCTCGACTGGCAGGACATCCAGCTGTTCCTCGAGGTGGCGCACACCGAGCGCCTCACCGAGGCCGCCCGACGCCTGGGCGTCGACCACTCCACCCTGTCGCGGCGCACCCGCCGCTTCGAGCAGCGGCTCAACGCCCAGCTGTTCGAGCGTAGCACCCACGGCTACCGGCTGACCGAGGCCGGCCAGCGGCTGCTGGCCCACGCCGAGGAAATGGCCCGACATGCCAACGAGGCCCTGGAGACGCTCAGCGACCAGAATCGCCAGCTCAGCGGCCAGATCCGCCTCGGCGTCACCGAGGGCTTCGGCACCTGGGTGATCACCCCGCTGCTGGCGGGGTTCGGCGAGCGCCATCCTCGCCTGACCCTGGACCTGCTGGCGCTGCCGCGGGTGGTCAACCTGAGCCGTCACGAGGCCGACCTGGCGATCACCGTGGAGCGTCCCGGCAGCGCCGGCCTGGTGACCTCGCGGCTGTGCGACTACCGGCTGCGCCTCTACGCCAGCCGCGGCTATCTAGCCCGACATGGCACCCCCGAGCGGCTCGCCGAGCTGGGCCAGCACCGACTGATCGGCTACGTCGACGACCTGATCTTCAGCGACCAGCTGCACTACCTGGATCCGCTGCTCGCCCCCGGCCGTATCGACACGCCTCCCCACTTCGGCATCCGCAGCACCAGCGTCACCGCGCAGTATCGCGCCGTTCGCCAGGGCGCCGGCCTGGCGATCCTGCCCTGCTTCATGGCCGAGCCCGACGACGACCTGGTCGCCGTGCTCGAGGATGAGGTGGAAGTGGTGCGCCAATTCTGGATCACCGCTCGCCAGGAGCAGCGACGGCTGTCCCGAGTCCGCCTGCTGTGGGACTTCCTGCGCGAGGCCGTCGAGGCCAACCGCGACCTGCTGATGGGCGAACGACGCGGCGAGCTGGTGATTCCCGCCGCCGAGCCATCCCCACCCAACGAGGCCTCGGAGGCCTCCTCGGAGCCGGCATCATGACTCGACGCCTCCCGCTGCTGGCGGCGCTGCTGCTGCTCGCCGCCCTGGCCTGGCTGGACCTGCCCCGCACCCTGGCCACCGAGACCCTCGACGCCGCCCTCGGCGACGCCTTCTCGGCCTTCGCCATCGCCAAGGGGCTCAACGCCAGCATCTCGGTGCTGCAGTCCTCGACCCTGGACTTCCAGGTCTTCCAGCTCTCGGTGGGTGAGGCGCTGGACCCAGCCAACGACATGATCGAGCGCTTCTCGTGGGTGATGTTCGCCGCTTCGGGGTCGCTGGCGCTGCAGAAGCTGCTGCTCGGCATTTCCTCGAGTGCCATCATCAAGGGCCTGCTGAGCCTGGCCTGCCTGATCGCCGCACTCGCGCTCGCCGGCAACGCACCGCGCTGGCGGCGTGCGGCGCTACGAGGCGTGCTGGTGTGCGCCTTCCTTCGCTTCGCCGTGGTCGCCGTCGCCCTGGCCAGCGGAATGGCCGAGCACGCCTTCCTGGAAGCCCCCAGGAGCCAAGCCATGACCGAACTGCGCAGCAGCCAGGAGCAACTGGAAACGCTGGCCGAGCGTCGCCTCGCCCAGGGCGAGGCCGACGACAGGAGCTGGTGGGAAGGCCTGACCGATCGCGTCGGCAGCCTGGTGGACAATCCGGTGGAAGGCATGACGGAACGCTTCGATGCCCTCACCGATCGCGTCATCGACCTGACCATGATCTTCATCACCCAGACGATGCTGTTTCCGCTGGGCTTCCTGTACCTGCTCTACCGGCTTGCCGCGGCCGGCATTCGTGAGTGGACACGCCCCCGGCGAGAATGACCGACACGCTGGCCGCGGCTGTATGCATGATTCACGATAAAGGAGGGCTATCGACGCCTTCGAGAAAGAACAATGGAAGTCTCGATCCTCATCACTAAGCTGAAAACAAGAGGATGGAGATCCCCGGGTCGAGTGGCGCGTTTCGGCCGCCGGAGGGTCAGGAAGACCACCTTGAAGCATTTCTGGAGCAGCCAACGACTTCGCGATGAGGGAGACACGAGATGGGTGACGCAACGCAGCAAGGCAGTGCAGGCAAGTGCCCGGTGATGCACGGCGGCAACACCGCCACCGGCCACTCCAACATGGACTGGTGGCCGGAAGCGCTGAACCTCGACATCCTTCACCAGCACGATCGCAAGACCAACCCGATGGGCGAGGACTTCGACTATCGCCAGGAAGTCAGGAAGCTCGACTTCGAGGCGCTCAGGAAGGACATGCACGCCCTGATGACCGACAGCCAGGCATGGTGGCCGGCCGACTGGGGGCATTACGGCGGCCTGATGATCCGCATGGCCTGGCACGCGGCCGGCTCCTATCGCATCGCCGACGGCCGCGGCGGCGGCGGTACCGGTAACCAGCGCTTCGCCCCGCTCAACAGCTGGCCGGACAACGTCAGCCTGGACAAGGCGCGTCGCCTGCTGTGGCCGATCAAGAAGAAGTACGGCAACAAGATCAGCTGGGCCGACCTGATCATCCTGGCCGGCAACGCCGCCTACGAGAGTATGGGGCTGAAGACCTTCGGCTTCTCCTTCGGCCGCGAGGACATCTGGCACCCCGAGAAAGACACCTACTGGGGCGCCGAGAAGGAATGGCTGGCGCCCTCGGATGAGCGCTACGAGAACGTCGACAAGCCCGACACCATGGAGAATCCGCTGGCCGCGGTGCAGATGGGCCTGATCTACGTGAACCCGGAGGGCGTCAACGGCAATCCGGACCCGCTCAAGACCGCCGAGCAGGTACGCGAGACCTTCAAGCGCATGGCGATGGACGATGAGGAAACCGCTGCCCTGACCGCCGGCGGCCACACGGTCGGCAAGACCCACGGCAACGGCGACGCCGACGCCCTCGGGCCGGAGCCCGAAGCGGCCGGCGTCGAGGAACAGGGCCTGGGTTGGCGAAACCCCAACATGCACGGCAAGGCCGCCAACGCGGTGACCTCCGGCCTCGAAGGGGCCTGGACCAAGTACCCGACCAAGTTCGACATGGGCTACTTCGACATGCTGCTCGACCACGAGTGGGAGGTGCGCAAGAGCCCCGCCGGCGCCAACCAGTGGGAGCCGGTCGACATCAAGGAAGAGGACAAGCCGGTCGACGCCAGCGACCCGTCGATTCGCCATAACCCGATGATGACCGACGCCGACATGGCGATGAAGATGGATCCCGCCTACCGGGACATCATCGAACGCTTCCGCCAGGATCCCGCTTACTTCGAGGACTGCTTCGCCCGCGCCTGGTTCAAGCTGACCCACCGCGACATGGGACCGAAGTCGCGCTACATCGGTCCGGAAGTGCCCGACGAGGACCTGATCTGGCAGGACCCGGTGCCGGCCGGCAGCACCCACTACTCGGTGGAAGTCGCCAAGCAGAAGATCGCCGAGAGCGGGCTTTCCGTTTCCGACATGGTCGCCACCGCCTGGGACAGCGCGCGGACCTTCCGCGGCTCCGACATGCGCGGCGGCGCCAATGGTGCACGGATTCGCCTGGCCCCGCAGAAGGACTGGGAAGGCAATGAGCCCGATCGCCTGAGCAAGGTGCTGAAGGTCTACGAGGGTATCGCCGCCGACACCGGCGCCAGCCTGGCCGACCTGATCGTGCTGGGCGGCAGCGTAGGCATCGAACGGGCCGCCCGGGCCGCCGGCCACGACATCCTGGTGCCCTTCTCGCCGGGCCGCGGCGACGCCAGCGACGAGATGACCGACGCCGAGTCCTTCGAGCCGCTGGAGCCGCTGGCGGACGGCTTCCGCAACTGGCAGAAGAAGGAATACGTGGTCAAGCCTGAAGAACTGCTGCTCGACCGCGCTCAGCTGCTGGGCCTCACCGCCCCCGAGATGACCGTGCTGATCGGCGGCTTGAGGGCGCTGGGCACCAACCATGGCGGTACCAAGCATGGCGTACTGACGAGCCGTGAGGGTCAGTTGACCAACGATTTCTTCGTCAACCTGACCGACATGGCCAACACCTGGAAGCCCGCCGGCAACGGGATCTACGAGATTCGCGACCGCAACAGCGACCAGGTGAAGTGGACCGCCAGCCGCATCGACCTGGTGTTCGGCTCCAACTCCATCCTGCGCGCCTACGCGGAGGTCTATGCCCAGGACGACAACCAGGCGAAGTTCGTCGACGACTTCGTCGCCGCCTGGACCAAGGTGATGAACGCCGACCGCTTCGACCTGGCCTGATCGAGATCCACCGCCAAGCCTCGCCGTCACCCACGGCGGCGAGGCTTGTTACGCCACCCATCTCAGACCACCGCGCCGACCCGAGGGTCGGCGCGGTGCTTTGCCCCGGCGGTCATCTACCCTGCCCTCGAATGCCCCCGATCTGCAGAGAATCACCCACGCGGGGATACAGCATGACGAGTACTTGGGACTCGCCACAGGCTGGCCAGCGAGACCGCGAGAATCGACATCAGCACCAGTGCCAGCGACGGCACCAGCACGGCCCAGGGGGCCCGTTCGAGATATGGCATGCTCTCGGAGAGCAGCAGGCCCCACTCCGGCGCCGGCGGGCGCGGGCCAAGGCCCAGGAAACCCAGCGCGGCCAGCGCCAGGGCGGTGCCGGGCAGACGCAGCATCGCATGACGAAACACCGGGCCGGCGACGGCGGGCAGCACATAGCGCGACAGAAGCCGCCAGCGCCCGACGCCCAATACCGGTGTGATGCGGACATGGGGCTGGCCCAGCGTCTCGCTCACCAGCGCCGACGTATGCGCGGCCAGCGGCGCCCAAGTCACCGCCGTGACGGCAATCACGGCGCCGCTGGCGCTGGGGCCCATGAGGCCCGCCACGATCAACCCGGCGATCACTGGCGGTGTGGCGTTGGTGATCTCGATGGGGCCAGCGGCTAGCCGCGGCATCAGGCCGATCGCCAGACCCAGCACGAAGGTGACCAGTACCGTGGCCAGCGCCATGCCCATGGTGGAGATCGCGCCATGGCTAACTCGCGCCAGGATATCCCGCCCGATGCCGTCGGCACCCAGCGGTAGCCCCAGGCTGGGCGGCTGCAGGCGCAGATAGGCGGAGGTCATCGGGTCCCGCGACAGGCCGGCCACCACGATGACCGCCAGCAGTAGCGCAGCCAGAGCCGGTACGATCCAACGGTGACCGCCACCGTGGTCGGTCGGCACCGACACAGGCACGGCCCCCGCCCGCATCGCCCCGCCAAGCAGCAGGGTGCGACACAGGTTGGCCAGCCCACCCAGCACCACGGCGATACCGAGCAGGATCAGGATACCGGTCTGCAGCGCCGGCAAGTCCTGGGCGGAAGCCGCGCCAAGGGTGGCCCGGCCAAGCCCCGGGATCGAGAACACCTGCTCGACGGCGATGGCGCCCCCGGTCAGCCCGACCACTACCAGGCCCACCTGGGGCATGAGGCTCGGCAGCGTGCGCTGCAGCACGGCCAGCACGATGCGTCGCCGCGAAAAGCCGGCCACGTGCCAGGTCGCCACCCAGCGCTCGGCGAAGGCCGAGGTCAGGCCATCGCTGAACAGCCGGCCCAGCAGGCCGCCGGCAGGCAGGCCCAGCGACAGGGCGGGCAGGATCGCGTGATGCCACTCGCCCCAGCCGTAGGGCGGCAGCCAGCGAAGCCAGGCGGCGAACACCACCAGCAGCAGGGCGGCCAGCAGAAACTCTGGCAGCGCCGTGATCGCCGCCCCGACCGCGCCGGAGGTCGGCACCGGCCGCCCGGCCAGGCCGCGGCGCAGCGCCGGCAAGCAGATCAGGGTCGCGGTGACGAGCGCTACAACCAGGGCCGCGGCCATCAGCATGAGCGACACCGTAGTGGCTTCGAGCATGCCCGGCAGCACCGGCGTGCCCGAGATCCAGGAAGTACCGGCGTCACCGTGCAGCAGGCCGGTGAGCCAGTGCTGCAGCTTCTCGAGCGGCCCCATGTCGAGGCCGAGCTGCGCGCGGATGGCGTCGAGCGCCTCCTGGGTCGGGTTCTGGTCGCCGGCCCGGGCACGCAGGATGCTCAGCGCCGGGTCGCGCCCGGACAACCAGGGCAACAACCCCACCAGTGCCACCACGGCGGCCAACGTCACCAGACGCGATAGCCCCGGCAGCAGGGCGCCCCATTCCAGGGGGCGATGCGGCGCCGGGGCCTGTCGAACGTCGGGGTCGACGCTATGCGTCGCCATCGTCGATCAGCCGGGTGTGTTCATTGATCAGTTCCCGCTCGCGCGGGTCGCGCACCGCACCCTCGACGCGGGTAGATTCTCCCTGGATGACGCGCTCGTGGAGCATCGGCACTGCGGCGTCGGTGGCCAGGATGGCGGCCTCGGCGTCGATGATCGCCTCGCGACGCGCCTCACCCGGGGCCAGGTCAGCGGCCTTCTCCAGTGCCGCCTCGACCTCGGGATCGCAGAGCTGAGCGATGTTGAACGAGCCCTCGCAGGCGAAGTCGCTGACCATGTAGGCCACCGGGTCGCCGGAGTCGAGCATGGTCGCCCGGGACAGGATGAAGGCGTCGAACTCGCCGGCCAGCATGTCGGCCTCGATGTGTGCGTACTGGCGCACCTCCTGTTGGACGTCGAAACCGACAGCCTCGAGCTGCTGCTCCAGCAGCACCGCAACCTCCGGCAGCTCCGCCCGGTCGGTGAAGGTGCCCAGCGTGATGGACACGCCGTCCGCATCCTTGGCCTCGGGGCGGCCCTCGACCGGAGAGCGCAGGCCGTCGGCCCACTGCAAGGCCGGGCCCAGCAGGCCGTTGGCGACGTCGGCGCGGCCCTCATAGACGGTGCGCACGATGGCCTCACGGTCGACCGCCTCGCGGGCCGTGGCGCGCAGCGCGGGGTCCGCCAGCGGGCCGGACTCGGTGTTGAGATAGAGGGTGTTGGTGCGCGGCATCGGCACCTCGTGGATCAGCTCGGGATCGATCAGCGCGACCTGGGAAACCGGCACCGCTTCGACCACGTCGGCCTCGCCAGTGCGCAGGGCGGCGCCGCGAGCCGTGCCGTCCGGCACATAGTCGGCGTCGATGCCAGCGAGCTCGGCTCGCTCTCCCCAGTAGTCCTCGAAGCGGTCGAGGTGGGCGCTCTGGGTGCCGTTGATCTCCTCAAGCACGAAGGGCCCGGTGCCGGCCTCGATCGGATTGACGGTACCGTTGTCGCGGTAGGCCTGCTCGGCGAGGATCGCGAGCTGGGGACTGGATAGTCGGTTCGGCACCAGCGGGTCGGACTCGGCGGTACGCACGATGACGGCGTCGTCGCCGTCGGCCTCGATCACCATATCCACGCCGTCGAGGATACGCGGCTTGGGCGCGGCGTTGGTGGCGGCGGTCAGCGAGGCCACCACGCGCTTTGCGGTCAGCGGGGTGCCGTCGTGGAAGATCACATCGTCACGGATCGCGAAGCGCCAGGTGCGTGGGTCGAGCCGCTCCCACTCGGTGGCGAGGAAGGGCTGGGGACTGCCGTCGGCGTCGAGCCGAATCAGCGTCTCGGCGGTGCTCCAGCGAGACAGCTTGAAGGCGTCGTCGGTCAGCGGGTTCAGACCGGAGCGCGGCGGCTGCAGCATGGCGACGCGGATGCGTGGATCGCCTTGCTCGGTGGTGGCCTCGGCGGTTTCGGCCGTCTCGGTCTTGGCGGTATCGCTGTCTTCCTGCTGACAACCGGCCAGCATGGCCAGCGAGAGCATGGCGAACGGAAGGGGCAGGGCGTGGCGTAGCGTCATGGTGGGCTTTCCTTGTCGTAGGTGGCCGGCATGGTGTCGTCATGGTGCGTGGCGAAGTGCGGCAGCCCGGGAGAGGCACGCAGCAGGGCCGCGGTGCGCGCGTGCTCGGGAGACCGGAACAGAGCTGCCGTGGGGCGATCCTCGATGATCTTGCCGTCGTCCAGCACGATGGTTCGCTGGCACAGTCGGCAGACCACCGAGAGGTCATGCGAGATGAGCAGCAGCCCGATGCCGGCATCGTGGTGCAGCGACTTCAGTACCTCGGTGACACGGGACTGAGTCGGCAGGTCCAGGCCGCTGAGCGGCTCGTCGGCCAGCAGCAGGCGTGGGCGTACGGCGATGGCCCGGGCAATGGCCACGCGCTGCGCCTGACCGCCGGAGAGCTCGGTGGGCCGGCGGCGCAGGAAACTGGCGTCCAGGCCGACCTGCTCCAGCGACTCGGCTGCGCGTCGCTCGCGGTGGCAGTCGATGCGCAGCCGCGCGAGCGGCTCCTGGATCAGCTCGCCCACGCTCATGCGAGGGTCCAGCGATGACGCCGGGTCCTGGGGAATGTACTGCACGGTGCGCCTGTACCAGCGCATCGCCCGCACCGTTCCGGGCACGATCGGGCGGCCCTGACAGACGATCTCGCCGGCATCGGCCCGGGTCAGACCGAGCATCAGATTCAGTAACGTGCTCTTGCCGGCGCCGGATACCCCGGCCAGGCCGATGAGCTCGCCACAATGGATGCGGAAGTCCACGTCCTTGAGCGTGTGATACCACTCACGCGCTCGCCAAAGCCGCCGGGAACCGGGCATATACTTGTTGAGCCCGGCGACCCGCAGTAGGGAGCCGTCGTCGTTGAGTGCCGTGTCCGACATGATCTATCCGGTAACCTCGCAGACCGGTGACACGCGATAGGCACCGGGGCCAGCGCCATGGCGAAGTGCCGCGAGCAGCTCGCGGGAGAAGCGATGCCCGGGAGCCTTGATGATGTTCGCCAGGGCGCCGCTCTCTACCAGCCGGCCATCGTCGATGATCACCGCCCGCTCGCAGAGCCGGGCTGCGGCGTGCATGTCGTGGGAAATGAACAGCAGCGACGGTGTCCCAGCGGTGCCGGTGGCATCGCTCAGCAGCGTCAGCACCTCGTCCTGGGACAGCACATCCAGCGCGGTGGTGGGCTCGTCGGCGACGATCAGCGCCGGCTTGCAGGCCAACGCCAGGGCCAGGCAGACACGCTGGCGCTGGCCGCCGGACAGCTCCGCCGACGAACGTCGCACGACCCGCTCCGGGGCCGAGATCCTCATCCGCGCCAGGAGGTCGACGACTGCCCTTTCCGCCTCACGGCGTGACATGCCATGAGCGCGCAAGAACGGCTCGCGAAGCTGGGTGCCAACACTCACCAGCGGGTTCAGTGCAGCCTGGGTGTCCTGAAAGACCATGCCGGCGCGCGCTGTCGACGGGCGACGGGTCGCACGCATCCTGCCGACATCGATGCCATTGATCCGTATGCCTCCCCCCACTGAGGACCCAGGGGGCAGCAGGCCGAGGATCGCCTTGGCCGTGAGGGACTTGCCTGAGCCGGAGGGGCCAAGCAGGCAGACACGCTCACCGGGCTGCACCTGGAAGGACAGGCCATCCACCACGTCTTGTCCGCCCAGGCGCACACTCAATTGATCCACCCTCAGAACAGGGGCGCTTTCCGGTGAGGTCACGAGATGTTTCTGCCTTGGGGATGCCGAAAGGCGAAAGGTTATATCATAACAACAGATGCAAAAACAACGCGCTCTAGCCCTGTCTCGTTCGGCCGGATATGGCCCGGACCTGTTCTCTCGCCCCCAGGCCTCGCGACCGCGTCGGGCGCTCACGAGGCCAAAGGCCACATCGCTGTAAACGAACGCCAGGCAATGGCTCAGGTGCCGCAGAAGGTCCGCAGCACCTTCTCGTCGTCATGCGGCGGGCGCAGGTAGTCGATCTCGCCGTGGGGTTCCTCGAAGGGCCGGGTGATCGCCGCCAGCAGCGCCTCGAAGGGGGCGAAATCATCGTCCTCGGCGGCCGCGACGATGGCCTGCTCAACGCGGTGGTTGCGGGGGATGACCGCCGGGTTGGTGGCGCGCAGGCGCCGCGCCAGCTCGGCGGCGTCGGCGTTTTCCCGAGTCAGCCGCTCGCGCCAGCGCGACAGCCACGCGTCCAGCGCCTCGCGATCGGCGAACAGCTCGGCCAGCCGTGCCTCGCCCTCGGCCCCTGCCAGGGCATCGGCCAGGCGGCGGAAGGCCAGGGTGAAGTCGGCGCGACCGGCGTGCATCACCGCGAGCAGCGACTCGATCAGCTCGCCGTCGCCCTCCTCGGCGGTCTCGAGCCCCAGCTTGGCGCGCATCACGCCGAGGCGGCTGGCCTCGAAGCGCTCGGTGAAGGCCTCGATCGCCGCCGTGGCACGCTCGATGGCGCGGTCAGTGTCGTCGTCGATCAGCGCCAGCAGCGTCTCGGCGAAGCGCGCCAGGTTCCACTGGGCAATGGTCGGCTGGTTGACGAAGGCGTAGCGGCCGCGCTCATCGATGGAACTGAACACGGTGCGCGGATCGTAGGCGTCCATGAAGGCGCAGGGACCGTAGTCGATGGTCTCGCCGGAGATGGCGGCGTTGTCGGTGTTCATCACTCCGTGGATGAAGCCGATCCCCATCCAGCGGGCCACCAGCTCGGCCTGAGCCGCCACCACCGCCTCGAGCAGGCCCAGATAGCGCTCGCCGCCCTCACGCTCGGCGAGGTGAGGATAATGGCGCTCGATCGCCTCGTCGGCCAGCAGCTGCAGGGCCTCGGTATCGCGACGGGCAGCAAAATACTGGAAGGTGCCCACGCGCAGGTGGCTGGCGGCCACCCGGGTCAGCACCGCGCCGGGTTCGGGGATGTGCCGGAACACCCGTTCGCCGCTGGTCACTGCGGCCAGCGCCCGGGTGGTGGGCACGCCGAGGGCGTGCATGGCCTCGCTGACCAGGTACTCGCGCAGCACCGGTCCCAGCGGCGCCCGGCCGTCGCCGCCCCGGGAGAAGGGCGTGCGCCCACTGCCCTTGAGCTGGAGGTCGCGCACCCTGCCCATCCGGTCGATCACCTCGCCCAGCAGCAACGCCCGCCCGTCGCCGAGCTGGGGCACGAAGTTGCCGAACTGATGCCCGGCGTAGGCCATGGCCACGGGCTCGGCGCCCTCGGGCACGGCGTTACCCGACAGCGCTTCGGCGGCCCGCTCGACGTCGAAGGCCTCGAGATCGAAGCCCAGCTCCTCGGCCAGCGGCCGGTTGAAGGCCACCAGCCTCGGCCGCTCGACCGGGGTCGGCAAACATTCGGCGCGCAGCCGATCGGGGAAACGGGCATAGCGCAGGGTAAAGGGGGGAAACATGGCGCCTCCTCATGGTTGGTGACGCCTACCCTACAGAGACAGACGGGGACGACCAAGATTCCCGACGTTTCAATCGCCTTCGTCGCGGCACGTCGCCTCCAGCGCAGGCATCAGCTCGTCCAATCGGCGCGCCAGTGCCTCCCTGGCCGACACGGCCCGCGCCAGCTCGCCGGTCTTGGCCAGCGCCTCCAGCCGCCTGGCGGCCTCACCGGCCGCCAGGCCGCCCACCACTTGCGCCGAGCCCTTGAGGGTATGGGCGGCGCGGCGCAGCGCGCGAACCTCACCGGCCGCCAGGGCGGTATCGATCTCCGCCATCAGTCGCGGCCCCTCATGGCGAAACATCTCGACCATCTCGACGAGCATCTCGTGGTTGCCGTCCAACGCCTTCAAGGCGCCTGCCCAGTCCAGGCAGGGCAGCTGCCCGGCCTCTGGCGCGGCCTCGACGCCACCCGGTACTGCGGCCGATATCAACGCGTCCGATGTGACACCCCCCACCACCTCCTGGCCCGTCTCCTTTACCCCTTCCGAGCGTTCGACCGCGGCATAGAGCTCTGCGGCGCGAAACGGCTTGGAAACGAAATCATCCATCCCGGCCGCCAGGCAGTGCTCGCGATCCTCGCGAGTGGCACTAGCCGTCATGGCGACGATCGGCAACCGATACCCGGCACCTCGGATCGCCCGGGCGGCCTCCAGACCGTCCATCACCGGCATGTGAATGTCCATCAGCACCACGTCGAAGGCCTCGCGCGCCACGGTATCGACGGCCTGGCGTCCGTTCTCGGCCAGCACCACGGCGTGGCCGCGCTGGCGCAGCAGGTCGCAGGCAACCTGCTGGTTAATGCGCCCGTCCTCGACCAGCAGCACCCGCCGGGGCGTCACCGTGGCCGGGGCGACGGACTCGCTGCTCCGCTTCGCCGCGCCCGTGTCGCCCAACGCCTCGCCGATGGCATCGAGCAGCTCGGACTGCTTGAGCGGCTTGAGCAGCAGCCGGGCGATGCCCAGCCGACGTCGCCGGGTCACGTCCCCGGAGCGTCCACCCGAGGAAAGCATCAGGATCGGCATGGCGGCATGGGAGGGGTGAGCACGGATGCGTGCGGCCAGCGCCAGGCCATCCATGTGCGGCATCATCATGTCGAGCAGCGCCAGCGGGAAGCATTCTCCGGCCTGCTCGGCCCGGGCCAGGGCCGCCAGGGCCTCGCGTCCGCTCTCCACGCATACCGGGTGCATGCCCCAGCCGGCCAGGATCTCGTCGAGGATGCGCCGATTGGTGGCATTGTCATCCACCACCAGTACGTCGATCCCCTTCAGGCCGGGCGGCGACATGGCGGCCCCGTCCTCGAGCACCTCCAGGTCGATCTCGAAGACGAAGCGGCTGCCTCGACCGTCCAGTCCCTCACGGACCTCGATATGGCCCCCCATCATCTCCACCAGCTGGGCGGCGATCGACAGCCCCAGCCCGGTGCCACCACTCTGACGGGTGGTGGAACTGTCGGCCTGGCCGAAGGCCTCGAAGATCCTGTGGCGCTTGGCAACGGGAATGCCGATGCCGGTATCTCGGATCTCGACGCCCAGCCGGATCCGCCCCGTTTCGCGGGCGACCAGGCGCAGATCGACCACCACCTCGCCGCGTTCGGTGAACTTGATGGCGTTGCCGACCAGGTTGACCACCACCTGGCGCAGGCGAACGGGATCGCCCAGCACCCGGTCGGGCACCTCCGGCGGAATGTGCACTGCCAGCTCCAGGCCCTTGTCGGCGGCATGTAGCGACAGGGTCTGGAGGGTGTCGCTCAAGGTGTCGCGCAGCGGGAAGGGCGTGGCCTCGAGCTCGAGCCGGCCGGCCTCGATCTTGGAGAAGTCGAGAATGTTGTTGATCAGTCCCAGCAGGGTATCGGCGGATTTCTGGATCAGCGCCACGTACTCGGCCTGCTGCTCGTTGAGCGTGGTGCGCTCCAGCAGCTCGGCCACCCCGATCACGCCGTTCATCGGCGTGCGGATCTCGTGACTCATGTTGGCCAGGAACTCGCCCTTGGCCTGACTGGCCCGCTCCGCCTGGTCTCGGGCACGGCGCAGGTCGTCCTGGGAGCGGCGCAGCGCCTCGGTGGTGGACTGCAGCTCGGCGGTACGCTCGGTGACCAGCTCCTCCAGACGGTGCCGGTGGCGCTCGAGCTCGGTGATGTCGGAATAGACGGCGACGTAGTCTCCGTCGCGGGTGCGATGCTCGCTGATCTGCACGCATACCCCATCGCTGCGGGTGAACTGGTAGGGGCCGACCGGCTCACGGTGCTGAGCGAGGCGCTCGGTGACGTACTGCTCCCCGCTGGCATACTCACGCGGGATCGTGCCCCGAGCGACCACCGCCCGCAGCAGGTCCTCGAAGCGCAGCCCGGGTTCGACCACGTCCACCGGGGTGACGAAATGCTCCTTGAAGCGTGAGTTGTAGAGCACCAGGCGGTCCTCGGCGTCGAAGATCGCAAAGCCCTCGGCGATCGATTCCAGGGCCTCGGTGAGCTGGTGGCGAGCCTCCTCGGTCAGCCGCATCTGAGCCTCGAGGCACTCGCGCTGCTCTTCAAGCTCGGTGATGTCGGTGTAGATAGCCACGATCCCACCGTTGCGAGTGCGGCGCTCGCTGATCATCAGCCGCCTCCCGTCGCCGCGCTCGAGCTTGAAGGGCGGCCCGGGATCGCGGCGCTGTGCAAGGCGCCAGGCGACCCACTCCTCTATCGAACGCTCTCCGGTGAGGATGACGCCCTGCTCGGCCACGCTGCGAATCATGTCCTCGAAGCACATGCCGACTCGGACCATCTGCGGGACACCGGAGCAGTCATCACGGAAACGCCGGTTGAACGCCACCAGGCGATCCTCGGCGTCATAGAGGGTAAAACCCTCGGAGATCGCCTCCAGGGCCTCGATCAACTGACGATGTACCGCTTCGGCCCGATCCGCCCGCTCGCGGTCGTCGTCGTTCATCGCCGCACCCCCTTGCGGCGGCTCACGGGAAGATGCCGCGCATCAGCTTGGCCTCGGTGACCCGGCTGATGCCCTCGATCAGCGCCGCGGTGCGCATGTCGAGGTGCTGCGCCTCGGCCCTGGTAAGGGTGCGCTGGAAGGCATCGAGCAGGATCGCCTGCAGGCGCTCGTGGATCTCGTCGAGGCTCCACATCAGGTTCTGCATGCCCTGCACCCACTCGAAGTAGGACACCGTGACGCCACCGGCATTGCCGAGGATATCCGGCAGCACGAAGATGCCGCGCTCCTGGAGGATGTCATCGGCTTCCAGCGTGGTCGGGCCATTGGCCCCCTCGGCGAGCAGGCGGCACTCCAGGCGCGCAGCGTTCTCCACCGTGACCTGGTTCTGCAGCGCGGCCAGCACCAGGATGTCGCAGTCCAGCTCCAGCAGCTCGTCGTGGTCGACGATCTCCGGCGCGGGAAAACCATGCAGGCGGCGATGCTCATCGGCATAGGCAGTCAGCGCCTCTACCGACAGCCCGGCCTCGTCGTGGAGCGCGGTGGACGCGTCGCCGACGCCGATGATCTTCACCCCACGTTCGGCGAGGAAGCGCGCCGCATGGCTGCCCACGTTGCCGAAGCCCTGAACTACCGCGGTGGCGCCGCTCAGCTGGAGCCCCAGGTGGCGGGCAGAGGCCTCGATCAGATAGACCAGCCCACGGCCGGTAGCTTCCTTGCGCCCCAGCGAACCGCCCAGCACTACCGGCTTGCCGGTCACCACCGCCGGCACCGTATGGCCGACCTGCTGGCTGTAGGTGTCCATCAGCCACGCCATGACACGCTCGTCGGTGCCCAAGTCCGGGGCCGGGATGTCCTTGTCGGGGCCGATGATGTCGATGATCTCGGTGGTGTAGCGCCGCGTCAGGCGCTGCAGCTCGCGGTCGCTAAGGGTGGTCGGGTCGACCCGCACGCCGCCCTTGGCGCCGCCGAAGGGCAGCTTCATCAGCGCGCACTTCCAGGTCATCCACATCGCCAGGGCCGCCACCTCGCCCAGGTCGACGTCCTCGTGGTAGCGAATGCCGCCCTTGGTCGGCCCCATGGAGAGCAGGTGCTGGACCCGATAGCCGAACACCGTCTCCACCTGGGCACGGTCGTCGCGGAAAAACGGGAAGCTGACCATCTGGGTGCGCTGGGGAAACAGCAGGCGCTGGCGCAGGTTGTCATCCAGCCCCATGTACTGGGCGGCCTTGAGGAACTGCTGCTGGGCCAGGCGGAACATCGGCGAGTCCCACTCGCCGCCCCGCGCCCTGGCCCGAGACAGGGTGTAGCGAATCGCCCGGCCGAGCGACACGCTCTTGAGGTGCGACTTCACCAGGTAGTCGTAGGCGCCGGACTCCACCGCCCTCGCCGCCAGCTTGACGTCGTCGAGGCTGGTGAGCACCACTACCGGCACCTGGGGCGCCACCAGGCGCACCCGGAACAGGGTCTCCAGCTCTTCGCTGTCGGGCAGCACCAGGTCGAGCAGCACCAGGTCCACCCCGCCCTTGACCAGCCGCGTCAGGCCGTCGGCCAGGTTGTCCACCGCCTCGACCTCGCAGCGTAGCTGGGAATCCTCACCCAGCAGCTTCTGGATCAGCTTGCGATGCATCGGGTTGTCCTCGACCAGCAGCAGACGTACCGGGGAATCCTGCATGATCGAGCCCTCCCGAATTGACGTGCCATGCCTGGCCGGCCGGGCTTGAGGCTCGGGCATGGGTTGCTATCAGCGTAGGCTACCCTCAGGCGTTGCGGGCACCGCATAGAACAGACAGTCGCTGCGCGCGATCTCGCTGTTGGTGGTGGCCATGAACAGCCGCAGCGGCCGCCGGGCATGCAGTCGGCCGTCACGCGCCTCGAGCAGCTCGGCCAGGCGCTCGCGCCCCTGACCGTCGCACGCCGTCAGACAGGCCAATCCCTGCTCGCCCAGCCAGCCGAGGCGCGCGTCCGGCAGGGTCACGCCGCGATTGTGCTCGTCGATACGCGCCCACAGCGTGAGATCGAAGCCGGGGCGCGGCTCACGGGCATAGACGACGCTGCCCCCTGGGCGCAGCTCGACGCGCAGCGGATGGACCAGCACCTCGAGGCCCTGAGACGGCGGCATGGTGGCCGGCTCGGGACACTCGGCAAGCAGTCGCAGCAGCCCCTCGGCGACCTCCCGGGCCGCAGGCTGCAGGGCGCCGCCGCACTCCAGGGTGAAAACCGGGCAGTCGGCAAGTGCAGGCATCTCGTGGGGCAGCTCCATCAGGCTGCCGAGCCGCAGGTCGGTGACGATCAGCCGCTCGCAGAAGCGTCCGGCCAGGGCCTCGATCACGGGATGGCAGCGGGTGGCGACGGCGAAGGCCGGGCCGTTGCCCGAGGTGTTGTGCAGGTCGACCACGAGCTCCGGCACCAGCGCCGCCAGGTCATGGGCGATCGCCCGGGCCAGGGCCCCGGATGGTCCCTCGAAGGGCGGCCGGAAGCAGCGGTTGAGGTCACGACCGTCCGGGGCATGGCGATGCGTGAACAGGGGATGGCTCAGTGCCCCGCGCACGTTGGCCAGCAGCACCGCCAGGCGCGTGCGGGGCCGCGGGCCGCTCATCAGCCAGCGATGCAACGCCAGCGTCCCGGACGGCTCGTTGCCATGCAGCAGGGTCGTGACGACCCGACAGCGCCGGGTGTCCTCACCCTCGAGAATCAGCCATACCGGGCCACCCAGCGACTGTAGCCAGGCCGCGATATCCGCATGCTCGACCCTGGGATCGCGGATCACGGGCAGTTCGAGCGCGCTCATTCAGTCCTCCAGGGGCCAGCGCGCCACCGGCCGATTGGTCGCCATGGCCGCCTGATAGGCCTCGAGCAGGCGTTGACAGGCCCGACTCCGGGAACGTCCCTGACCTTCGAAGTGCGACAGCGCACGACGCTGCCAGACGGCGCCGCTGGTTCGCGCCGCCAGGCGCTCCCCGATCACCGCCAGATAGGGGCCGGTGTCGGCCTCTCCTACTCCCAGCGAACGTAGACCGCACTGAACGTCCGGCAGCAGCCGCTCGAGGAGTTCGACCACCGGCGTCTCCTCCAGCCGATGATGCTTGCGATGCGGCCACAGCAGCCGGGCGTCGAGCCCCGACTGGGCGGCGCGATAGAAATTGTATTCGGCATAGCGGAACGGCATGGCGCTCAGCCAGCGTGCAATGTCGTCGCGCAGGGCGGCCACCAGGCCCAGCATCAGGACCACGTTGGCCACCATGTCCACGGCGGTCGGCCCCGACGGCAGGGCGCGCATCTCCAGGCGCAGATGACCATCGCCGACGGGATCGTAGACGGCCCGATTCCAGGGCCAGACGGTTCCCATGTGCAAGCGCAGCTCCGCCAGGCCCGGCGCCGTGGAGCCGGATGGCGAATCCTCGGGCCAGGCATCGGCGATGATCGGCAGGATGGGCGGATAGAGGGCGACCGCCTCGGCGAACAGCTCCCATGGGCTCTGACGGACCCAGCCCTGGCCGAAGTTCACCCGTGCCGGCTCGCGCCAGCGGGCGTCGCGCATCCGGCAGTCCACGGACTGCTTGAACAGCGCGATGCGGGTCTCGTCCCACAGCAGCCGCTGCAGGAACAGCGGCGAGTTGGCGGCCAGCGCCAGCACCAGGGGCGTGACCAGCTGGGCAGCGTTATAGGTGTCGGCAAAGCGTTCGGGGTCGACCCGCAGGTGCACTTGCAAGGAGGTGTTGGCGCCCTCCAGCACCACATGATCGCTCGAGACCCGCACGCTGTCCTCGCCGCGGATCTCCACATCGAAGGGCTCGCCGCGCATCCGCTGGAGCTCGCGTTCCAGGGCGCGATAGCGCGGCAAGTCGCTCATCGCATGACTGCCCAGATCGGCGCGCCTCAAGGTGGGCAGAATACCGATCGGCACGATATGGGCCCGGTACGCCGAGGCAGCCTCTTCGAGCCGCCGCAGGGCCAGGCGCAACTGGTCCTCCAGGGCATGCATCGGGCACCCCGACAGCGACAACGGCGCCAGGTTGTACTCGATGTTGAAGCGGTTGAGCTCCAGCTGCAGCTGGGGATCCCCGAGGCCCTCGAGCAACGCCTGGTTGAGGAGCGCCACCCGCCCTCGGCCGTCGACGATATAGGCCTCCAGCTCGGCGCCGATGCTGGGCGCGCCGACACCGAAGCCCGGCTGGCCAAGCAGCTCGTGCAGGATGTCGAGGCTCTGGCGCAGGCGCTTGCCGAAATGCTGGTAGTCCGACGCCGAGAAGGCCTCGCGATCGATGACCGCGCCCATCGCCGCCCCTCCGGGAAAGTGGCCGCCGATAGTGTCAGTCTAGGACCCCGTCGGACTTGATGCCGATCTACTGCGAAGGCCTACTCCGCCTCCCGGGCCTCGACGAAGGTGCGATGATCCAGGGCCACGCAATCGGCGTAGCTGAAGGCCAGGGTCGCCACCATGTCGACGAAGTGGTCTCGCCCGCCCTCGACACGCTCGCCCACCACGCGGGCAAAACGCCCGGGGTCGTCGGCGTGAAGCACCCGGGCGCCGCGCAGGTGCTCGCGAGCGAGGATCCGCCCCCACTGCTTGGCCAGCTTGCGATAGGGCTTGTCGCCGTCGAGCTTGTGGGTGGGAAAGTCTTCCTTGAAGGGCGAGCGCTCGCGCACCGAGAACACCGCCTGGCCCAGATGCAGCCAGCCGAGGTAGACATCGGGGTGCTCGGCGATGGCGGTGAAGGCGGCGGCATGACGGGCGCCCTCGTGGGCAAAGGCGCGGCGCCAGTCTCGTTTCTCGGCGGCGTTCATCAGCCGCCAGCCATCGGGCGGGGTCTGGCGCTTGACGTCGAGGATGACGTCGTCATGAGCGTGGTCGCGCCCGCCCTCGATCAGCACGTAGTAGCGCTCGAGCCCCAGCGAGCCGGTGCCGGCATCGAGCCGTCGCGCCATATCCTTGACCCGGAAATGATCCTCCTCGGCCTCGGCACAGGCGCCGCGCAGGGTATCGCGATACTCGCCCTCGACGGCCTTGCGTAGCTGGCTGGCCAGGTGCGCCGGCAGCCGGGCCAGCTTTTCCGGACGCTCGTCAACGGCGAAGCGCCGGCCGTCCTCACCAAGCGTGGTCCACTTGTCGAGCATTTTCTCCCGGCTCTCCTTGCGCGCCACCTTCTCCAGGAAGGGACCCAGCGGCCCCTTGGCGGTATCCAGGGTCACCGCGCCGGGGATCTCGCCCTCGGCGTGATCGTCGAGCTCGTCCAGGTAAGCTTCGATAAGCGTTGCGAGCGACTTGTCGATGCCCTTGCGCGACAGCTCCGCATTTTCCCGGGCGTCCAGCACCAGGCTGATGGCCAGCCGCCAGAGATCGTACTGGTAGTCGCCGACCAGGGCGTCGTCGAAGTCGTCCATGCCGTAGCGCACGGCATCGTCGTGGTGACCATAGGCGCCGAAGTTGTAGACGTGGGCGTCACCCTGCAGCCAGGTCTGGGTCTCGGGCAGTCCGCCGTAGAGCGCGAAGCGCCAGTCGTGCCAGACGTCGTCCCAGTAGAGATGGTTGGTGCCGCGGAAGAAGCGATACGGCGACTCGGCCAGCTTGGCGTACTTGGCGGCACGCTCGTCGGCGCTCAGGTCGACGTTGGCCGCCTCGATGGCATCGAGCACCCGGCGGGGGCGATTGTGGCGGGTCAGCGGTGGCGACATGCGTAGACTCCCAATGGCAGAAGAGGGCCGCAGTCCCGCGGCCCTCGTCAGTCAAGCAAGCCTGGCGACCGCCGGCAAGCCGGACGCGTCAACCCTGTGGCCTTCACCCCAGGCATGAGCATGCACGCTCATGCGGTCATTTAGAACTCAGGGACCGGCAGCAGGCCAAAAACCCCCATGAAATGCAGGACTCCAACGGTAACGCCGAACAGCAGTACCAGAAAGATCGCGGCATTGCCGCCCGGCGCCAGGAACGCACGCTTCCCTTCCACCGTCATGCGGGACTTTCTTGCCAACATGGCAGGTATGATGCACGTCCAAACCGTCGCAGCAGCCCCCGCGTAGCCAATAGCCAGCAGGAAACCGAATGGAAACAGCAGTGACAGGACAAGAGGGGGAAGGAACGTGATGGCCCAGGTTTTCAGGCGCCCTCTTCGATCATCGTCGAACCCTGCCAAGTCTGCCATGAAGTCGAAAACTCCCAGACCAACGCCGACAAAGGAGGAAAATACAGCAGCGGATGAAAAGGCACCGATGATATCGGAAACCCTCTCTGACACGATTACCCCGCCAAGAGAAGAGAGAAGGACGTCGACCTCACCACCCTGGGAAAGAATTCCATCAAATGCTGACCGAGGCAGATTGCCGAATATGCTGACGACCCACAAAACATACAGCAAAAGGGCGATGACAGTACCGCCAAGAATGGCCTGCCCGGCTTTCCTCTCATCCTGATAGTACGACCGCAGGGAGGCCACGGAGTGATGATAGCCAAAGGAAGTCAGGGCGACGGGGAACATGGCCAGCACAAAAGGAAACCTCTTCACTTCCTCTTCAAGGCTACTCACGAGAGAGGAAATATTTACCTCGACTGTCAAGCCAAAGACACCAAACACGAAGCTCAACACCATGAACAGAATCAGTAGAACGGACAGCCGATCCACGGCACGAGTGGAATGAAGCACGAAGGACGAAAACACTGCCACGAAAATGACGGAAGCCAGCTTCTCGTTAATACCCAAGGCACTTTCTATCATCAAGCCGGAAGATGTCGTGTAGGCATAAAGCAAGATAGCGCCAACGAAATACACCATCAAGTTGTTGAAAAAGCACACTCTCTTGCCAAGAATGGCTTTTGTGACCGTATTGAAAGACGCCCTGTACTCATACTGTCCAAGTGTTTCGAGCAGCATCCACCCGGATAGCGTCATCACGATCATGGTGATACACAGCGCCAGCCCCGACCACAGCATCCAGGCGCCGGCACCGGCACTGGGCAGCCCAAGCATGCCCGCGCCGACGCATACGCTTGCCACTATGCTGGCGCCACCGACAACCGAGGATTTTCTTGTCATAGTCATCATCCGATAGTCAAAAATTGCTTGTCGACCGACATGATCCAACGGACACGAACGCGATACCTGTTCCGACATGTCGGCCTGGTCTTCCCTGGTCTTCCCAAGCCTTCCTTCGCCAAACGCCTCTGACGCGCCCTGCAGTTGACAACCGCACCGCGCCTTACCCAGCACTCCACTGCGCAGGAAAGGTTGCTCCAGGCTTCTCGTGAAGCTTGAAGGTTATTTGTCACCATCCAAGCATGCTTTCGGCACGCGTCATGACATCCTCAAGCGCGTACCGAACACTGTCACCGCTTCTAATGGAGCGCCGGGCAAGCCGGCTACAGCGAGGTCCTGACCGACCAGAGCTCAGGAAAGAACTTCAGATCCAGCGCCTTCTGCAGATAGGACACCCCTGAGGTGCCGCCAGTCCCGCTCTTGTGGCCAATGATACGTTCCACGGTTTTCATGTGGCTAAAGCGCCATTTGTGGAAGTTGTACTCGGTATCTACCAGCTTTTCCGCCAGTTCGTACAGGTCCCAGTGCTGATCAGTATTGGCGTAGATGTCTGCCCACACGGCTTCGACCTCGGCACAAGCCTCGTACGGCTCCGACCAGTCTCGCTCCAGTACCGATGCCGGCAGCTTGAAACCTCGCCGAGCCAGCAACTGCAGGCTGACGTCATACAGGCTTGGGGCCTGCAAGACACTCATGAGCCTCTGGTAATGCTCGGCGTGCGAGCGATGCACCTTGACCATACCGGGGTGCTTGTTGCCCAACAGAAACTCCAGCTCCCGGTATTGATACGATTGAAAACCGGAGCTCTGCCCAAGGCTATCGCGGAAACTGACATAGTCGGTAGGCGTCATGGTGACCAGTACTTCCCAGGCCTGGATCATCTGCTCCTGGATTCGCGCGACTCGGCTGAGCATCTTGAAGGCCGGCCGGAGCTGGTCCGCCGCAATATGCCGCGCCGCCGCATGCGCCTCGTGCAGGCCCTGCTTGAGCCATAGCTCGGAGACCTGGTGGATAATCACGAAGAGCATTTCATCATGCTCGTCAGAGACAGGGCGCTGACAGGACAGCAGAGCCTCGAGCCCAAGGTACTGCCCATAGCTCATGTCCTGATCCCAGTGAACACTTTTTTCGTCCTGCAGGTTCACGGCATTCCGGCGTGTCTTGTTCTCGTTTGAATGGTTCACGGTTGCTCTCCTACTTCCACCCATGATGTTACGTTTGCCGATGGATCGTCTCTCGAACGGCCTGGCATGCTGCCGAGTCGTTCGAGAATGTCGAAATGGTCACAGTCCTTGAGTGCGGTGAGTCGGCTGGGCACCCCGGCCGCTCGCACCTGCTCATCGAGCCATTCGCTCTGCGCGTGGAACGCCGGCGGATCGAACGCTCCGTATACCAGCTGCAATGGCGGAAGCCCCGCCAGTGGCTGACACAGGGGGCTGAGCCGCTCGGCACGTTCATGATCCAGCCCCAGCGGCTCATTGATGTATGTCTCCACCAGGGGGCGCAGGTCATAAATACCGCTGATCAACCATAGCGAGTCGATACCAGACAGCCCTTTCCCGCCCAGACAGCTCATCAATGCCAAGTGCGCGCCAGCACTATGGCCGCCCAGGTGAAGGCTGGCTTCCCGATTCAGCTCGCCGAGCACATGTCGCAGAACCGCTACCGCGTGCCGGCAGGCCTCGATCATTGCCTCGATGGAAGCCTGAGGCGCAAGTGGATAATCCACTGACGCAAAGGCCCAGCCGGCCTCGAGCCAATCAGCGGCCATGAAGTCCGTCGCAGAGGCGTCGAGCTCCTGCCAGTAGCCTCCGTGCAAGAACGCCATCAGCGAGCGTGGTTTGCCCGTTGCCGGCAGGAAGAGATTGATCCCCTCCCAGGCTCCCGATCCATAGCTCAGGCGCTGCGGCACATGGCGTTCCCGCAGGCGCCTGCCAAGCGCTGCCTGGCGCTCCAGGCTGGCGTCGAAATTCCGAGCCCAACGGCTCGGCGAGTAGGCATGGTCCAGTGCCTGGTCGGTCATGACATCCGCTCCCTTGCTTTCCCAGCCTTCAGGTCACCGCGCCGCGTACCTGGAAGCGCGGCTCCCGGTACTCACCGCTTTCGACCACCTCGCGGAAATGCCGCGCCGCCCGCCAGACGTCCTCGAAGCTCAGGTAGAGCGGCGTGAAGCCGAAGCGCATCAGGCCCGGCTCGCGGTAGTCGCCGATCACCCCTCGGGCGATCAGCGCCTGGACGATGGCGTAGCCGTGCTCGGTATCCACCAGCGAGACCTGGCTGCCACGCGCCTCGGTGGGCGGGGTGAGATCCTTGATGCCATGGGCGGCGAAGATGTCGGCCAGGCACTCGCGGAACAGCTCGCTCATCGCCAGGCTCTTGTCGCGCAGGGCCTGCATGTCGACCTCGGCCCACATGGAAAGCGAGGCCTCCAGGGCGCTGTAGATCAACGCCGAGTGGGTGCCGGTGCGAAACCGCGTGATATCGCCGGCCGGCGCATAGTCGGCCTCGAAGGCGAAGGGCGCGGCGTGGCCGTGCCAGCCGGAGAGCGGCTGCCAGCCGCCGTCCTGGTGGTCGCGGTGGACGTACAGGAAGGCCGGGGCGCCGGGACCGCCGTTGAGGTACTTGTAGGTGCAGCCCACCGCATAGCGCGCGCCGCAGCCGTTGAGGTCCACCGGCAGCGCCCCGGCCGAGTGGGCCAGGTCCCAGATCACCTCGGCGCCATGTTCGTGCACCAGCCGAGTGGTAGCCGCCATGTCACGCAGCCGCCCGGTGCGGTAGTTGACCTGGCTCAGCACCACCACCGCCACGCCGTCCAGGTGCGCGGCCAGGTCTCCGCCCTCGGGCAGAAAGCGGTGCTCGTAACCGCTGACCCGGCAGAAGCCCTGGGCGATATAGCCGTCGGTGGGGAAGTTGCCGCCCTCGCTGAGCACCGCGCGGCGGTCGTCGCTGCGCTGCCCGGTGATGTAGCCCAGCAGCTTGAAGAGATTGAGCGTGATGTTGTCGGTGACCACCACCTCACCGTCGCCGGCGCCGATGATGGGTGCCATCAGGTCGCCGAGGCGCTCGGGGGCGTCGAACCAGCCCTGGTTCCAGCCCTTGATCAGCTCGTCGCGCCACTGGTCCAGGGTTCCGTCCACCGCCTGGCGGGCCGCCGTCGGCTGGGCGCCGAGGGAGTTGCCGTCGAGATAAAGGACGCCTTCGGGCAGGGCGAAGCGGCACTTGAAGTCGGCCAGGGGATCCTGGCGATCAAGCTCGCGGACGCGTTCCAGGCTCACGCTCATGTCGGGTCTCCGGAAAGGAAAGGGAATCACCTGGGAACATTCTAGGGGGAGAGGGATGACGCGGGGTTGCGTTCTTATGCGCTCGGAAGCACCTTATGCGCAAGATTTTTGCACCAAATAGAGAGAAACGAAAAATGACGTCACTCGATCGCTTCGACCTGAAGCTTCTTCAAGCCCTGCAGCGCGACGCCCGCCTCACTCTCGGCGCCCTCTCCGAGGCCGTCAGCCTCTCACCCAGCCAGTGTTCACGACGACTGGCACGACTGGAGCGCGAAGGCGTCATCCAGGGCTACTCGCTGCGGCTTGACCCGCCCGCCCTGGGGCTGGCGGTAACCGCCTTCATCTTCATCTCCATGGACAAGTCGCGCATGCACCATCCCCACGAGGCCGTGGCGGCGCTACTGGCCCGCGACGAAGTCACCGAGTGCCATACCGTCACCGGCAACCACGATTTCCTGCTCAAGGTGGTGGTCGAGAGCCTGGGTGCGCTGTCGACTTTCCTCGCCGAGGCGGTGAGCCCGCTCGACGGCCTCCACGACGTCGCCACCCAGGTGGCCATGGACACGCTCAAGAGCGGAGGGCCGCTGAAGGTGGCAAACGACTGGCCCAAGGCCTAAGGAAACACTGATCTGCTGCGGCGCTCGACAATCTACAGGGACGCGGGACGTACAAAGATTCGTAGGGAACGAACCTAGCCACCCTGGCCGTCGGCAGGGCTGGTACGCCACCCCAATCAACATCTTCATTTCCTGACTTGCAAGATCCGGTGTCGCCGTTCCTGCTGCGACCAGCCACTCATCGCTCGCGACATGAATCATGCGCCTCCTGACACCACACTGCCGAACGGCTAGCGCATCTGATGGCATCCATCGGTTCAACGCCTCACTCCAGCCCATCGAAACACGCCGCAATCATTTGCCGAATCGCGGTCAACACCGCATCGTTCGCATCGGCCGTTCGCCAACCCAGTTCGATCGGAAACTGAGGCAAGGGGAGAGGACAAGGCAATTCTCGCAACCCCGTCATGCTCGCGATGGAAGCGGCAGCGTGTTCGGGTATCGTCGCAATGGCCCGCGTTCCCTTCAGCAAGTGGGGAAGTGCCGCAAAGTGCGTCGTGGCGGCCAGCACGCGACGCGATACCCCTCGCTCCGCCAACGCTTCGTCGACCAAGCCAACGAAGCCGCCTGATGAAACCAGAAGATGCTCCGTCGAGACGTAGTGTTCGATATCCAGTCTGGCTGACGCCCAGTGAGCAGGATCCACGACACAGGCATAGCCTGCTTTCCCGAGTAGCAGCCGACTCAACCCACTGCTGGCAAGCCCCCCTGAACTGATCGCCAGATCGAGATGTCGCCCGGCCAAGGCATCGGCGACCACCTGGCTGTGGGTCTGCCGGAAAATGAGGCGCAACCCCGGCACCTGGTCGGTCGCAAGCGCCATCAAGCGCGACCCGATGGCGATCTCGAAGTCGTCGGACAGCCCTATCGTCACCGAGCGCCCCTCGAAGCTGCGCGCCGTCGTCGACACCAGGGCCAGGCTCTGGCGCATCTTGCTCAGGGCTTCGGAGATGATCGGCTGCAACTGCTGGGCAAGCAGCGTCGGCGCAAACCCGCGTCCGGTGCGTCGAAACAGGGCATCTCCATACAACGTTCTCAGCCGCCTGAGTGCTGCGCTCACCGCCGACTGCGTCACCCCGAGCCTCATCGCTGCGCGACTTGCACTGCCTTCTTCGTACAACGCTTCGAAGACCTTGAGCAGATTCAGGTCGGCTCTCAAGACATCAATTTCATTCATATCAAATAGAAAAGCATCCATCTTAACTTATGTCTTGTCAGGCTATAGCATCCTGATATCACTTACCTGCTCAAGGTCTCGCACCATGACGCGAACGACGGTTGCCGCCCTCCAGCTCGGCTCACTCCCTTCAGGCAAGGCCGATACATTGGATCTGATCCTTTCCTATGAAGCTCCGATCATCGAAGCCGGAGCCACACTGGTGGTGTTACCGGAGGCCGTTCTCGGCGGCTACCCCAAAGGAGAGACCTTCGGCACTCGGCTTGGCTTCCGGCTTCCAGAGGGTAGAGAGGCGTTCGCCGCCTACTTTGCCAATGCCATCGATGTGCCCGGAGCGGAGACCGAAGCGCTGGAGGGGTTGTCAGCCCGAACCGGCGCCACGCTCGTGGTGGGAATCATCGAGCGAGAGGGAAGTTCGCTTTACTGTTCAGCCGTGTTCTTCGACCCTGCCAAAGGCCTGATTGGCAAGCATCGAAAGCTGATGCCCACGGGGACCGAGCGGCTGATCTGGGGCCAGGGAGATGGTTCGACCCTGACCACGATCGACGCCCAGGCGGGTACTGCCGGGGCAGCTATCTGCTGGGAAAACCACATGCCGCTGTTGCGCACCGCGATGTATGCCAAGGGCGTTGAAGTCTGGTGTGCACCCACGGTGGATGAACGCGATATCTGGCAGGCGTCGATGCGTCATATCGCACACGAAGGACGCTGTTTCGTCGTCAGCGCCTGCCAAGTCCAGCCATCACCTGCCGCCCTCGGCATCGATGTCCCCGACTGGGATGACGATCGCCCCCTCATTCGTGGCGGCAGCCTGATCGTAGGTCCCCTGGGCAACGTGCTAGCCGGGCCACTGCGCGATCAGGCGGGCTTGCTGACAGCTGAGGTGGATACTGCCCAGCTCATTCAGGCACGCTACGACTTCGATGTCGTCGGGCATTACTCACGCCCAGACGTGTTCGCACTGACCATCGACGAGCGGCCGAAGCCAGGCACCCGATTTGTCACGGAGGATCCTGGGCAAGGGACCTGAAGCCTCTCGCTCGGAAACAGCAAACTCGGCAGGCGCAGCCGGTCCCCGCCGCGTGCCGGGGTGCGGAATGCCCCCAGGGAATAAGGCACGCTTCATCGCCCCAGTTATCTTGCCAAGCGAACCTCGCCTTTAGGGTACGTGCTTGTCACGGGGCCCCTAGGGCTGTCGCGCAGGATCAGTAGCGATCCGGCGCCTCGTCGGTAGGCAAGCGCGCCAGGAAAGCCTGGAAGTCCTGGTCGGCCAGAATCCGCCGGTGCAGCTCGACCAGCGCCGTCACCGCCTCGTCCGAGTGGTCGATGCGCAGGTCCAGGGGCAGGCCGCCGGGGGCGCGTACCTTGAGCGCCGCCGACACCATCCCGCGTCGGTCGCCGCCGGCTCGATGGCCCGCCTCGAGGGCGACCAGCAAAGCTTCCGCCAGCACCACGCCGGACGCCATCGCCTGGCGATAGGCCGCGATCATCGCGGGCACCACCTCGTCGCTGCTCAGCATGTTGCCTGCCACCGCCAGGCCAGGCTCGAGATGCAGGTCGCAGACCGGCACGTTGCTCGCCCCGGTCCAGCCCGCCACCTCGCCGCGCCCATCCATCAGCGCCAGCTGACGCCAGGCCTCGCCCCGGTCCTCGCGGCGCAGCTCGGCCACCGCCGAGGTCACCGCCTCACCGGCGGCGAGCCTCGCCAGGCCGCGCTCGGCGGCCATCACATTGGTGCTGTAACCCTGGGTGATGGCGGCCCCGACACCGGCATGCAGGTGCGGCACGAAGCCGCCGAGGGCGGGGCCACCCGTGGCGCAGGCGATTCCTAAGGTCTGACGGTCGCGATCCAGGGCAATCAGGCTGAAGGTCATGGCACACTCCTTTGAGAAGCCCGGCGGCATTGGCGCTGAGCGCCGCGGTTATTTATCATGATAAATACCATGGCATTCAGGTCGGCGACAATCGCCGCCGGAGCGAGGGCCCATCTGGACAGCGTATCGGAGAAGCCGGATCATCGGGCCAGTCGGCACCAACAGCGGCCTGCCCGCCTCGGTCAGCCTGGAACCCATGGCCGTCGACCGGCCCGCCCCACCGCAAGGAGAGTGATGAGCCAGTCACCACGACACGCCGCACGCCGTGCCCGCCCCGAGGTCATCGGAGAAGCGATCAAGGAGTACATCTCCCGCCACGGCCTCGCCCCAGGGGATCGCCTGCCCCAGGAGTCCCACCTGGTCGAAGCGCTGGACGCCTCCAAGGGCACCATTCGCGAGGCACTGCGCGGCCTTGCGGCCCAGGGGTTGATCCAGACACGCACCGGCCCCGGCGGCGGCGCCTTCATCTGCGAGGTGAGCGACGACCGGGCCATGGAGCTGCTGGGCAACTATTTCTTCTTTCGCCCACCGACCATCCACGACATCTACGAGGTCCGCAAGCAGCTGCAGCCCGCCATGGTGGCCAGCCTCGCTGGCGTGCTGGACGACGACGCCTTCCAGCGCCTGGAGGCGGTGATGGCCTACTACACCCATCCTCCCGCCTCGCTGGAGGAGGAACGCACTCAGCGCATCAAGGAGCTGGAGTTCCATCTGGTGCTGGTGGATTACTGCCCCAATCCGCTGCTGGCGCTGATGTGCCGCTTCATGATCCGACTACTGATGAGCCTGACCACCTGCCAGCGGATCTACGAGCAACCCTACCCGGAGCTGCGCCAGCGCGGCTACGACTTCCAGCGCCGGCTGCTCGACGCCCTGCGTGACGACGACATCGACCGAGCACGTCAGGTCATGACCGAGCACATGCAGGCCGCCCAGGCGCTGATGGAAGCGCGGGAAGCCACCCTCGACAAGGCCTTCTTCCGGGCCGATGACACCGCAGGCGAATCCCCTAGCCGTGAGTATCTGGCGTTGCGCGACCTGTCCAACGCCATCGATCCCTCCACGGCGCCCTCCCGCTAGCCGCTAGCGAATCTCCCGAGCCCGCGGTGTGACCGGCGCTCGGGGCACATCAAAGTGCGAGCCGAGCGGTTCGCCCGTGCCTCCGCCCTGTCGTTTCCCCTTGCCTCTTTCCTCTTCCTTCTTGCCCGTCAGCCGTCCTGGGAAACCGGACGACTAGACCATCGTCGTAGTCCATCGGGCGATCCTTTCCGGACATTTATCATAACAAATTGTTTTCCGCCGATTTCCCCCGTATCCCGGGCGACGTGGCGCGCTCGCCCGGTGTCCGGCGGCGATTGACAGGGTTCGCCGAGCCCCGCTAGCCTTCATTTATCATGATAAATTAATGACGCCCTGGCGATGCCCCTCCGGTCGCCGCGGCAAGGGGAATCCATGAGTCAATCGTACGAACCGGCAGCCCGGCAGGCATGGCAATGGCTGGAAGCGGCATCCCGCTTCAGTGAAACCCGCGATCCGAACCTCGAGGGCGTTACCCGGCGCTGCGCCACACCGGAACACCGCAGCGTACTGGACGCTCTGGGCGGCTGGATGCGCGAGCTCGGCATGCAGGTGCGGATGGACAACGGCGCCAACCTGATCGGCCGTCATGCCAGCGCTACGCCTGGCGCCCGCACGCTGCTGCTCGGTTCGCACCAGGACACCGTGCCCCACGGCGGGAAATACGACGGCATCCTGGGTGTCATCCTGCCCCTGGCACTGGTCAAATACCTCAGGGACAACGCCATCGCGCTGCCCTTCAATATCGATGTGGTGGCCTTCAGCGACGAGGAAGGCACTCGCTTCAGCTCGACGCTGCTGGGCTCCAAGGTGCTGGCCGGCACCTTCGATGACGCCATGCTGAAGGCCACCGACGACGGCGGCGTAACGCTGCGTGAAGCCCTCGAGGCCTTCGGCTGCCACCCCGAGCGCATCGCCGAGGACTGCTATGCGTCCGAGGACGTCCTCGCCTTTCTCGAGGTGCATATCGAGCAGGGGCCGCAGCTCGAGCTCGATGACCTGCCGGTCGGGGTGGTGAGCGCCATCACCGGCATCGAGCGTCATCGCCTGATCATCCACGGCCAGGCCGGCCACGCCGGCACGGTACCCATGCACGTGCGCCAGGACGCCCTGGTCGGCGCCGCCGAGGTGATCCGCCTGGTGGATGCCCTGTGCCGGGAGACCGAGGACCTGGTCGGCGTGGTGGGCAAGATCGAGAACGCCCCCAACGGCGTGAACGTGATCCCCCAGACCACCACCCTGTCCATCGAGCTGCGTTCGCCGAACGACGAGATCCGCCGCCAGGCCCGGGAGACACTGCTCGAGCGCATCGACGCCGCCCTGTCCGCCGCCCGCCTGGGGCTCGACCACCAACTGACCTACGAACAGTCCGCCGTGCAGTGCTCCGACTGGCTCTCCGAGGAGCTGCAGGGCGCCGTGCGCGACAGCGGCCTCCCGCCGCGGGTGCTGTTCAGTGGGGCCGGCCATGACGGCCTGGCCATGCGCTCGCTGTGCGACATCGGCATGCTCTTCCTGCGCTGCGAAGGAGGCGTCAGCCACCATCCCGGCGAGGCCATCGAACCCGAGGACCTGACGGCCGCCGTCGAGGTCCTGGTCCACGTCTGCCAACGCCTGGCCCAGCGCCACGCGGCGGCATGACATTTCACCGCGACTCACTCCCCCCACGACAACACTGACAACGCTCCGAGGGTCGACCATGAGCCAATCCCAACAAAACTCCCAGACCTCGGCACCATCGGCCTCGACCGCGCCGAAGTGGTACCAGCGCGTGCCGGACCCGATGGTCCTGATCTTCCTGATCCTGGTCGCCGCCTACCTGATGACCTTCATCGTGCCGGCCGGCGAGTACCAGCGTGAAGTACTCGACAACGGCAGGACCTCGGTCATTCCCGACTCCTTCCGCTATCTCGCCAACGTGGCCAACCTCCACGTCTTCGACATCTTCGTGGCCATCCCCGAGGGGCTGATCACCGCTTCGCAGTACCTGTTCATCGTCTTCATCGCCGGCGGACTGTTCCACATCCTGCAGCGCACCGGGGCCCTGGAGAACGCCATCGGCGTCGCCGTCCACCGGGTCGGCGCCGAGAACAACACCCGCAGCCGCAACCTGATCATCGTCGCCGGCACCTTCATCTACGGCTTCTTCGGCGTGGCGGTCGGCTTCGAGAACAACATCGCCCTGGTGCCCATCGGCGTGCTGATCGCCACCGCCATCGGCTGCTCGCGGCTGGTCGGCGTGACCATGGCCGTGGGCGGCATCGGGATCGGCTTCGCCCTCTCGCCGATCAACCCCTACACCGTCGGGGTAGCCCAGGGCATCGGCGAGCTGCCCACCTTCTCCGGCTGGTGGCTGAGGACCCTGATGGTGCTCGGCTGCCTGGCCACCCTGAGCGCCTTCATCTGCTACTACGTGACGCGCGTCGACTACCGCGACGACCAGCCCGCAGAGCTCACCAAGCGGCTCGAGGACTACACCCTGACGCGCCGCGACCTGATGACTCTGGGCATCTTCGTGACCGGCCTGGTGATCATGCTGATCGGGGTATTCACCCGCGGCTGGTACATCAACGAGATCGCTGGCATGTTCCTGCTGATGGCGATCGTGATCGGCTTCGCCAACGGCCTGGGCGCCAACGAGCTGGTCAAGCAGATGATGGAAGGCGCCTCTACCGTCACCGCCGGCGCGCTGGTGATCGGGGTCGCGGCGTCGATCCAGGTCATCCTCAAGGACGCCCAGATCATCGACACCATCGTCCACGGCCTGAGCGGCCTTGTGGGCGACATGCCGACCGCGCTGGCAGCGGTGGCCGCCAGCGTGATCCAGGGCGTGATCAACCTGTTCGTGCCCAGCGGCTCGGGGCAGGCGCTTGTGACCATGCCGATCCTGATTCCGCTGGCCGACCTGATCGACATGAGCCGCCAGCTGATGATCACCGCCTTCCAGGTGGGCGACGGCTTGACCAACCTCATCGTGCCCACCTCCGGCGGCACCCTGGCGATGCTGGCCCTGGGCCGGGTCTCCTATGCCCAGTGGCTGCGTGTGATCATGCCGCTGATGCTGCTGGTCTACGCCATGTGCTGGGTGGCGCTGATCGCCGGGCACTATCTCGGGTATTGAGTTCGACTGCCGGGCCGGGAGATAGCCCGGCCCGGGGCTAATGGCCATCACGAACGGGGCGAGCGTCCATGACGGACGCTCGCCCCTTTTCTTGCTTCTTGCTCCACTTTGCGTTGCCGACCGTCGCCGGCCTGTCAGCCCCAGGGCGCCATCAGCGCCCGCGATGCCGCCAGCAGCTCGCCGTCGGCCAGGGTTTCCATCACCGAGAAGTGGTGGGTGCCGGGCACCCGAGAGACCGCGATGCCCTCGAGATCGGCGCCCCAGCGCTCGGCGAGCGCCCTGGATTGCCAGTAGAATTCCTCGCTCTCCTGCGCCCCCACGGCCAGGTGCAGGCGCAGGCCGGGATTGGGCGTGTCGAACATGGGGCTCAGCGCCCGGGCCGTGTCGGCGTCGGGCAGGCCAAGCAGATGGCCGAAGCTCATGTGGCGCATCGGCTCGAGCTCGAACAGCCCGCTGACCAGCAGCGCCGAATGCAGCGGAGCGGCGGGCATGGCCGGGTCCAGGGCCGGCCAGTCGGTGCTTGCCAGGCAGGCCCCCAGGTGGCCGCCAGCGCTGTGGCCGCAAACCTGGATCCGCGACCGGTCAACGCCATAGCGCTCGGCCCGATGCCAGAGATGACGCAACGCCAGGCGTACGTCCTCGACCTGGTCGGTGATCGTCGCCTCCGGACACAGCCGGTAGTTGAGCAGCGCCACCGCCCAGCCGGCGTCGAGATGGCCCTCGATCAAGGGCGCGTGCTCGGCCTTGTCCATGGCCTGCCAGTAGCCGCCGTGGATGAACACCAGCAGTGGAGCATCCGGCCGAGACGCGGGAAAGAAGTCGAGGCACTGCTCCGGGGCGTCGCCATAGGCCTGGTCCTGCTGGACCTCATGGGCCGCCAGGAAACGCTCGCCGGCCTTCCGCCAACGGGCGAAGATATCGAGATGATCGGGTAAGGCCGCTCGGGCGCTGTAGGCCGCATTGACCTCGGCCGGGGTCAGGCCGTGCCAGACCGGCTCGTCACGCGGTGACGCTGTCGCCCCCTGATCCAGTGCCAAGGTCAACGTCACCCGCGGCGCCGACGCCGACTCGGTCATGAACTCCACCGGCTTGAAACCGCCGAAGGCCTCGCGCCAGAGGCGATCACAGGCCGGGTCGCGGGGATCCAGACAGCCGCCTGGCGAGGTCACGGTCAACCGCGATATCTCAGCCGGCGAGCGTCGCTCGGCCTTGAAGCGGCCAAGCAACGCCACCACTGCCTCGCGATAGGCGTCCGAGATGGCCGCCGCAGTGTCGTCGTGCAGGGCCGACTCGGCTCGCAGGGTCGTCGTCGTCATGTCGGTCATCCGATCAGCACCAGCGTCAGCCAGGGCTGCCAGGCCAGCAGCACCAGGGCCAACAGGCTCATCAACAGAAAGGGCCACAGTGCACGGAAGATCCGCATCGGCGGCACCCCGGTCATCGACGAGCCGATATACAGCCCCGCGCCTACTGGCGGCGTCAGCAGGCCCAGCACCAGGGTCAGACAAACCACCACCCCGAACTGGTAGGCGCTGATATCGAACTGCTGCTGGGCGATCGGCAGCAGAATCGGCACCACCAGTATCAGCGCAGCGATGCCATCGACGATCATCCCTACCAGCAGCAGGATGCCCACCACCAGCAGCAGGAAGGCGAAGGGGTCGTCGGTCATCCCGGCGATCCAGGCGGCGGCCATCTGCGGCAGTTCCTCGTAGACGATCACCCAGCCGAACACCCCGGCGGCGGCGATCAGCATGATCACCAGGCCGGCGTTGAAGGCGGTGCGCTTGAGGATCTCGGGCAGGCGGGCGAAGGTCAGGTCGCGGTAGACGTAGCGGCCGATCAGCAGCGCCGCCAGCGAGGCCAGTGCCGCCGACTCGGTGGGGGTGGCCAGCCCGGCGAGGATGCCACCGATGATGATCAAGGGGATGCTCATCGCCGGCAGGCCCATCAGCAGGAAGCGCCGGGCCTGGGCGCGGTTCGGCCACTGGCCGCGCGGGTACTGCTGCACCAGGCCCACCGCGGCGATGGCCAGGAAGAACAGCCCGCCCATCATGAGCCCCGGCAGGATCCCGGCAATGAACATGTCGGCGATCGGCACCTGGGCCATCACCCCGTAGAGCACGAACAGCATCGACGGCGGGATGATCGGCGACAGCAGCCCGCCGGCGGCGGTGATCGCCGCGGCGAAGGGCTTGTCGTAGCCTTCCTCCTCCATGGCCGGGACCATGGCCCGGGACATGATGGCGATCTGCGAAGCCGCCGAGCCGACGATGGCCGCCATCATCATGTTGGCCACCAGGTTGATGTACACCAGCCCGCCGCGGAAGCCGCCGACCAGGATCCGCGCCAGGTCGATCAATCGCCGGGTCAGCCCACCCTCGTTCATCAGCTCGCCGGCCAGCATGAACAGCGGAATCGCGAGCAATCCGTAGTTCTCGATGGCGCCGTAGAGCTGCTGGGGATAGGAGGCGAACAGCAAAGTGTTGCCCGAGTCGGCGATGTACCAGGCGGCGGTGAGCGCCAGCACCAGCGCGATGGGCACCGCACCCAGCAGCAGCGCAGCGAAGACGACGAGTGTCATGCGTACCTCCTCGGCGCGGCGGCCAGGTTCCTGAGCCCCTCGCCCAGATTGACCAGGGCGTGCAGGGCGAGCGAGACGGCGAAGATGGGCAGGCACAGCCAGACCCAGAACTTGGGAATGCCCAGCGTGCGTGAGGTCTCGGAGTACATGAAGTTGAAGGTCTCACCCTGGAAGGCCTGGATATCGAAGCCGCTGGCCCACAGGGTCACCGGGTCGTACCAGCGCCAGCACAACACGGCCAGGAACAGTGCGAAGAACAGCACCAGCGCATCGACGACCAGCGCCAGCAGGCGCCGCAGGCCCGCCGGCAGGGCATCGAGCAGCAGGGTCACGGCGACGCCCTCGCGGCGCTTGAGCGTCGCCGAGGTGGTGAAGAAGGTCATCCAGATCATGGCGTGGATGGCCAGCTCGTCGGTCCAATAGAGGGCATGGCCGAGGGCGCGGGTGGCGATGTTGAGAAGGATCAGCAGGGTGACCAGCGCCGCCAGTACCGCCGCGATAGCCCCCTCACAGCGGGCGATGCCGGACGAGAGTCGTTTGAACATGACGGCCTCCGGACGCCCCGGCGCCGAGCCGGGGCAATGACAGGTGGACGGGGTCAGTCGGCCAGCTCGGCGGCCGTTTCGCGCAGCTTGGCCAGCGACGGGGCCTTGGGCGCCCAGACGCCCTCCCACTTCTCGACGGCCTCGGCGAAGAAGGCGGGATCGATCTCGGTAACGGTGATGTCCTGCTGGCGCAGGTCCTCGCCCCAGGCCGCGTGATGCTCCTGGAAGCGAGCCATGACGTTGTCGGCGTGCTCGGCCATGCTGGCTCGGATCAGCTCGCGATCCGCTTCGTCGAGCTGCGCCCAGACGCGCCCAGAGACCACCGCCACCATGGGGAATATCATGTGGTTGGAAACCACCAGGTTATCGGCCTGCTCATAGAATTTGAGCAGCCGGATGGAATCGTAATCCATGTCGATGGCATCGACCTGGCCGTTGGCCAGGGCATCGTAGACCGCAGGCAGCGGCAGCGGCGTGGGCGCAGCCCCGGCCGCGGCGTAGAAGTCGCGGATCGGGTCGAAGGGCGTGATGCGCACCTTGAGCCCACTCAGGTCCTCGGCGGACTCGATGGGTTCGCGGCTGAGTATCTGGCGCATACCGGCCATGCCGTAGCCCACCCCCACCAGACCGGTGCGGGCCGGCATCTGCTCCAGCAGGCCGGCGGCGGTATCGGAACGCAGCAGCGCCGCGGCCTGATCGATGTCCTCTACCAGGAAGGGCGCATAGAGGGCGCCGAAATCGGGGATGCGGTTGGATATCTCGGCGATGGTCAGGAAGGCCATGTCCAGGGAGCCGGCCTGGAGCTGCTGGACCATCTGCGCCTCAGTGCCGAGCTGCTGGGCGGGAAAGATGCTGACACTGTGCTCGCCGTCGGAACGCTCGGCCAGGTCGTCCGCGAACCCCTGGGCCTCCTGGGTCCAGATGTGCGACTGCGGCGTGATCAGGCCGAGCCGGAAGTCGCGCGCTTGGGCGGTGAAGGCGGTGACGGAAAGCGAAGCCGCCAAGGCGGCCGTCATCAGGGTCTTGAGCTTGTTCATCAGGGTGCCTCTGTTGTTGTAGTCATGCCTAATGTAACCGGCCCCGGAGGGCCGGCCATCAACGCGGGAAACGTTACACCTTGGCCGCGGCCGCCTGCTGGCTGGCCTGGTCCTGCGCGTCTTCCTTGGCCCGCGGGCGCTTGTGGCGGTGCTGCAGCTCGGCGGCATTGGTCGCCGACAGCGCGACGTCGAACACCACCTCGGTGAAGGGGCCCTCGAAGCCGCGTGCCGCGATGGCCGCGTCGTCCTCGATGCGCCGCCCTTCCACCACCAGCTCCTCGCGGGTGGCGAAGGCGAAGTCGTCGAAGGTGTAGGGGTCGCCGGCCAGGTTGATCTGGGTCGTCAGGTGCTGGTGCCCCGGGGCGGAGACGAAGTAGTGGATATGCGCCGGGCGCTGGCCATGGCGCCCCAGGGCCTTGAGCACCTGATCGGTGGGCGCGCCTTCCGGCACGCCATAGCCGGAGGGGACGATGCTGCGCACCGCGTAGCGGCCCTCGGCGTCGGTGATGATCGAGCGCCGCAGGTTGTACTCCGCCTGCGACGGGTCGAAGAAGGAGTAGCCGCCCTTGGAGTCGGCGTGCCAGATCTCGACCTTGGCCCCGGCGATCGGCTGGCCGTCGGTGTCGCGCACCTGGCCGGTCAGCCACATCGCCTCGCCGTCGGTATCGGTGCCGTCGTCCATGCGCCCGCTGCCCTGCAGTTCCGGAGCGCCGGCCACGTACAGCGGGCCCTCGATGGTGCGCGGCGTGCCGCCGGTGCGGCCGGCCTCGGCGTCGGCCGCGTCCATGCGCATGTCCAGGTAGTGGTCGAAGCCGAGCCCCGGGGCCAGCAGCCCGAACTGGGTGCCCTGGCCGAGCGCGTTGAGCACGCTGACGCTGCTCCAGAATTCCTCGGGGCTGACGTCGAAGTCGTCGATCAGCCGATACAGGTCGGAGAGCAGGCGATGCATGATCTGCTTGGCGCGCTCGTTACCGCCGTCCTTGTCGAAGCCGCTGACGGCCTTCAGGAAGTCCTGGACGTCGGGAGTGTCGAAGATCTTCACGGTCATGGTCGTTTCCTCGGTTGTTGTCGTCTGTGTGACGGCCGGCGCGCATGCCCGGCGTCCACCGTGATTCAGGAGTCGTCGTCGCGGATCGACGAGGGATGCCGGCACAGCGGCTTGACGCGGATCTCCATGTAGGGGAACAGCGGCAGGTTGCTGATCAGGTTCTGCAGTTCAGCGTTGTCCTCGACGTCGAAGATGCTGACGTTCGAGTAGCTGCCGGCCACCCGCCACAGGTGGCGCCACTTGCCGGCGCGCTGCAGCTCCTGGGAGTAGGCCTTCTCGGTCGCCTTGATCTCGGCGGCCTGCTCGGCGGGCATCTCCGGCGGCAGTTTCACGGTCATTTCCACCTGGAAGAGCATGGGAATCTCCTTGGCTGGGCTGGGCGCGGCTCAGTCGCGGCGCCGGTAATGGTCGAGCTTGTCCTCGTCGAGACTGATGCCGAGGCCGGGACCGGCCGGCAGGTCGACGCCGAACTCGTGGTAACGCAGCGGCTCGGCGACGATGTCGTCCTTGAGCAGCAGCGGGCCGAACATCTCGGTGCCCCAGGTCATCTCGGGCAGGGTCGCCCAGGCGTGCAGCGAAGCGGCGGTGCCGATGGTGCCCTCGAGCATGGTGCCGCCGTACAGGCCGACGCCGGCAGCCTGAGCCACATGGGCCAGTTCCAGCACGCTGCGCGGTCCACCGGCCTTGGCGATCTTCAAGGCGAAGGCATCGCCGAAGCCGCCGGCCGCGAGGGTGAAGCCGTCGCGGGCGTCATGGACCGCCTCGTCGGCCAGCATCGGCACCACGAACCGCTGAGCCAGCCGGGTCAGGCCGGCGAACTCCCGGGCCGGGATCGGCTGCTCGATGAGGTCGATGCCGGCGGCCTCCAGGGCGTCGATGCCGCGGGCCGCGGTGGCCTCGTCCCAGGCCTGGTTGACGTCGACGCGCACGCTGGCCCGATCGCCCAGCGCCGCCTTGATCGCCGCGACATGGCGCACGTCCTGGTCCACCGGGTTGGCGCCGATCTTGAGCTTGAAGTCGCAGTGGCGGCGTTCCTCGAGGCGCTGGAAGGCCTCGTCGATATCCTTCTGGGTGTCGCCGCTGGCCAGGGTCCACAGCACCGGCAGATGCGTGTGGCGGGCGCCGCCCAGCAGCTCGGCCACCGACAGGCCGCGGCGCTTGCCCTCGGCGTCGAGCAGCGCGGTCTCGAGCCCCGACTTGGCGAAGCTGTTGCCGCGGGCATGGCGATCCAGGCACGCTCGCAGGGCGTTGAGGTTGTGCGACGGCTGGCCGATCAGCAGCGGCGCCAGGTAGGTGTCGATGGTCTGCTTGATGCCCTCGGGGCTCTCCGGGCCATAAGACAGGCCACCAATGGTAGTGGCCTCGCCCAGCCCCTCGGTGCCGTCGGACAGGCGCAGACGGATGATGACCATCGTCTGGCAGGCCATGGTGGTCATCGACAGCTTGTGCGGCCGAATGGTCGGCAGGTCGACCAGCAGGGTCTCGATCTCGTGGATCAGGGTGTCGGACATGAAAGTCTCCAGGCGGCTCGCCTCGGGGCGCCGCTTGCATGCAATGAAAGTCGCTGGTGCCAGGCGGGACGCCACCCGACTGTAGTGGTCAGCTCGAGACGAACTTCTCGAAGAACACCCGGTGCTCGCCGACCTCGCGCTCGGCGAGCCACTGCTTCGAGGCCTCGATCATCGGCGGTGGTCCGCAAAGGTAGGCGTCGAAGGACTGGGCCAGGAAATCGAGATCGAAGAGATCGCAGACCACGCCCGTCTTGCCCTGCCAGGCCTCGGACGGGTTCATCACTACCGTCTCGTAGGCGAAATCGGGCAGCACTTCGGTGAATCGATCCAGGCGTTCGAGCTCGCTGAGATCGGCTTCCTGGGTCACGCCATAGCACAGCCGGATCGGCCGGTCGGTCTCGCCCGATTCCTCGAGTCGCTCCAGCATGCCGAGGAAGGCCGAGAGCCCGGTGCCGCCGGCGACCATCAGCAGGGGACGCTCCACCTCGCGCAGGTAGAAGGCGCCCAGCGGGGCCTCCAGGGAGATCGCATCGCCCGGCTTGGCGCGCTCGCGCAGGTAGTCGCTCATCACCCCGCTGGGCAGCAGGCGAATCAGGAAGCGCAGCTGGCCGTCCTTCACCGACGAGGTGGCGAAGGAATAGGCCCGCCATTGGTCGGAACCCGGCACCTCGAGACGCGCGTACTGCCCGGGCAGGTACTGCAACGCCTGGGCAGGATCGTCGAGGGTGATCTCGAGGATGGCGGCGGCATCGGACACCTGCTCCACGGCGCTCACGGTGGCCTCATGGACCTCGGTGGCCACGCTGCACACGCTGGAGTCCACGTCGAAGTAGAAGGAGGCGTGGGGTGAGCGCAGGCGGGTCTGACAGGCCAGCACGTGGCCTTCGGCGACCTCTTCCTCGCTCAACGCTTCCTCGTCGATGTACTCGACGTCGACCTCGCCGGCCTCGCGCAGGCAACGACAGGTCCCGCAGACGCCCTCCCGGCAGTCCACCGGCAGGTTGACCCCGTGACGCTGGGCGGCGTCCATCAGCAGCTCGTTATCGTCGACCTTGACGAAGCGTGTGGTGCCGTCCCGAAAGACGATGGCGGCTGTGTTATGCATGACTCGCCCTCCAGCGAAACTCAGACGTGGTAGAAATCCAGCACGGAATCGATCTTGTCGTTGAGCAGCACGGTGTGCTTGCGCAGGACCTTCCAGCCGTCGCCCTCGCCCCGCAGGGTGTAGTCGGCAGTGCCGAAGAAATGGCCGCTCTCGCCGAAACGATAGAAATGGGTTACCCAGTTGACCCGTACCTGGACGATGCCGTCGCCCTGCTCGGTGCAGCGCACGTTGTCGATCAGGTGCAGGGTGCGCGGCAGCGGCGTGGAGGCCGCGGACTTGCCGGTGCGCAGGCGGAAGACGCGGTCCTCGATGCCGGTGCGGTCGGCGTAGTACATCAGCGACATCTCGCGTTTGGGATCGCGGGTGAGCTCGTACTCGTTCTTCCACTGCGGGATATGGAACTCACACTCCGGCGCGAACTGCTCGATATAGCCGTCCCAGTCACGGTCATCGCAGAGCTCGGCCAGGCGGTACATGAACTGCTCGATGGATTGCTGAAGAGTCATGGCTTACACCTCCTGGAGCTTGAGTGCTTTCTTTTCGAGGCCCTCGAGCAGCAGCCGCTGCCAGGTGCCGTGCTGGTTGACGTAGAGCCCCTCGTGAGTGAACTCGGTGCCGGTAATCACCGGCTGGATGCCGAGCACCTGGCTGTTGTGGGTCTCGCCGTACTGCCACTGCTCATGGCCTCGCGAGATGTCACTCCAGCGGGAGGCGCGGGCCTGGAAGCCGCGCTGCTGCTCACGGAACTCCACCAGGTCGTCGGGGGTGCCCATGCCGGAGACGTTGAAGAAGTCCTCGAACTGGCGGATGCGGTTCTCGCGGTCGGCGTCGGACTCGCCCTTCACGCCCAGGCACAGGCTGATGACCTCGGTCTTGTTCCAGGCCACCGGGCGCACGATGCGCAGCTGCGAGCTAATCTGGTCCATGAAGAACAGGCTCGGGTAGATGTTCAGGTTGCGCAGCCGGTGCATGGTCCACTCGGCACGCTCCTGGGGATGCCGCTCGAGCAGGCGCGGCATCACGGTGGCGTAACCGGGCCGAACCTGGGGGTTGGGCATGTCGCTGAACAGCAGGCTGTGGCCGTTAGTGAAGGAGAACCAGCCGTCGTCGGTATCCTTGTCGCCAGCGCCGAGCTTGCTGTAGTCGAGGGTGTCGCCGTTGTCGCCGTGCTTCTGAGCCTCGAGCTCGCGGCGATGCTTCACCGTGGACACGTAGTTGTAGTGCACGGTGCTGACGTGATAACCGTCCAGGCCGTTCTCGTTCTGCAGCTTCCAGTTGCCGTTGAAGGTGTAGGTGGACTTGCCCGGCAGCACCTCCAGCTCACCGTCCTCGGCCTGCTCGACCATCATGTCGAAGAACAGCCGGGTGTCGCCGAGGAAGTCCTCCAGGCTATCGGTGCCCTCGGCGTCGAGGCTGATGAACACGAAGCCGCGATAGCTTTCGATGCGGGCCTGCTTGAGGCCACGGCTCGCCTTGTCGAAGTCCGCCGGGTACTCGCTCGGCGCCTTGACCTTGACCAGGCGGCCATCGGACTTGTAGCACCAGGCGTGGAAGGGGCAGGTGTAGGTGGACTGGTTGCCGCACTCGGTGCGCACCAGGGTCGCGCCACGGTGCTGGCAGGTGTTGGCCAGCGCCCGCAGCTCACCCTTGCCGTCACGCGCGATGATCATCGGCTGGCGACCGGCCTGCATGGTGATGAAGTCGTTGTTGTTGGGGATCTGACTCTCGTGGCAGGCGAAGATCCACTGCTTCTCGAAGATCAGTTCCATCTCGAGATCGAACAGGGCCTCGTCGGTGAACATCTCCCGGGCCATCTGGTAGACCCCGTCATCGGGGCGGAAATCGAGACAGTTCTCGACGAATTGCTGCCACTCGGGGATAGAGCGTTGTGCTGTCATCGGTCATCACCGTCTTGTTGCTTGTCGTGGTGTGACCCAACTTAAGTAGGCTCCTCCCTGGCCACTATTCGCTTCTTCGGCCAACGCTATGCACTTTTTCGGCGTCGCCCTGTCCTCCGCCTGCCAGGCCGGCTCGAGGCGGCTAGACTTTGGTCGCAGCCTCGGCGAAAAGCCGCTCGCACCTCACCCCAGCGGGTCGAGATGTGGCATAAAGGTGCTATACTCCAACAACAAAGTTCGCAATACGCACTTTATACCGACAAGCGAACATTTCAGCCTCCAATGCTGGGCCCGATACAAGCAACGAGAAGCCGTGACTAGCGGCCAGGCCCGGGAGGCGAGGAGACCGTATGACACTGGTGCCCCAAGCATCTTCCCGGCAACGGATCGCCACCCTGATCCACGAGCCCGACGATGCCTGCCGCTGGATGCGCGGCATCAACGGCCCACATGAGCTCGAGGTCCCGAAGCCGCGGGAGCTGGCCTTCCGTCACGAGGGCACGGCGCTCGGCAACGTGGCCCTCGGCATCATCGAGTACGCGACCCGGGTCAACATCCGGGTCGACGACCTGGCCCACAGCTACAGCATCAGCCTGCCGCTGTCCGGCGATCAGCACGTCGAATGCGCGCGGCAGGAGTTCGCCTCGGACACTCGGGTGGGGGCGATCATCTCCCCGAATCAGCCGCTGCACCTGGACATCGGCGACGACTGTCGCAAGCAGCTGGTGCGTCTTTCTCGCGAGGCCGTGCATCACCGCCTCGGCCAGCTGCTAGGCCGCAAGGTGACAGCACCGGTGGTCTTCGACCCGCGGATGCCGCTCGAAGGCCACCTCGGCGACTGGTGGAAGACCGTCGCCCACCTGCAGGATCTGCTCGGCGCGGAGGGCTCGCTGTGCGACCTGCCGGAAGTCTGGGGCAACTTCGAGAGCAGCCTGATCACCAGCCTGCTCTACGCCCAGCCCCACAACTACTCGGGAGAGCTGCTCGGCCGCCAGCAGGAGCGTCCGGGCTACCTTAGCCAGCTCGACGCCATGATGCGTGAATCCCTCGATCAGCCGCTCACGCTCGAGGATCTCGAGAGGGCCTCCGGAGTGTCCCGGGAACGTCTCTACCAGGATTTCCATGCCCACTTCGGCTCCTCCCCCATCGCCCACTTCCGCAACCTGCGCTTCGATTGGGTGAAGCGTCGCCTGGAGCATGCCGGCCCGCGGGAAAGCGTTTCCAGCATCGCCATGGACTGCGGCTTCCTGCAGCTCGGCCGCTTCTCCAAGGACTACCAGAAGCGCTTCGGCGAACGGCCCTCACAGGCCATCGGTCGCTTCACCAGCCAGGGCGTGGCGATCCAGCACTGATATGCGCCACCCGGCACCCGCCACAGGCGCCTCGGGTGGCACTTTCATGCCCTCCAACGAGAAAGGGCACGAGCCATCAACGACGGCCCGTGCCCTTATGCTTCCCTACTGCTAGGCGGCGCTAGAGCGGCCAGGCCGCCTTGATCCACCAGGCGTCGCCCTCCGGGCGGTTCTCGACGAAGAACTCCCGCTCGTACTTCAGCGCCACGAAGGCACCCTGGCCGGCGTCCAGCTTGATGGATGGGCCGACGGAGAAGGCCTGCCCCTCGTTGCCGATATCCACGCCGTTGAGCCGATCACCGGTGATCTGCTTGTAGGCATAGCCGCCGACTCCCACCACCCAGTTCGGATGGATGCCGTAGCCGAGGGCATAGTCGGCATGCAGTTCCTGGCCGGAACGGTAGTCGGTGTCCTCGTTTTCGAAGTTGTAGTCGTACATCAGCTTGATGTCCCAGTTGAGGCCGGCCGGATCGACCCGCGAGGCGGCATAGACACCCTGCACCGTCCAGTAGTTGCGGCCGATGTTGGCCAGTTCTCCGGCCTCATAGTCACCAGTGGGGGCGATCAGGTCGACGCCGAAGGCACTGTGCAGCGTGGGACTGTGGTGATAGGCCAGTGCCGCGGTCAGGTCGACATCGCCAAGGCCACGATTGCTGTCGTGCACGCCGTTGACCGAAACCTCCAGGTCCACCAGCGGCAGCAGCGCGGCGAAGGCCAGCTGACCGCCGAGGAGGCGCTGCTCGGTCACCCACAGCAGCCGCGGCGCCAGCACGTCGGCACGCAGGCGGAAATCCATCGGCAGGCTGTCGCCGTCGTCGTCCCGGAAGTCATCGGCGGCATAGTGGTTGGCATAGAACAGCGAGTAGAATCCCGGCGGCGGCAGGGCTCCCATCAGGTAGTTCTCGGCTCCCATGGGGTAGCTCGAGCCGCCCCCCTCCGTCGCCTGCGCACTGGTGGCAAACGCCATCACCAGCCCGGCGATGCTCGCCGCCATTCCTCTCCGATATTGCGTCATGAGAATCATCCGATCGTTGTTGTTCTGGTTCGTTGTTCTGGTTCGTTGTTCTGGTTCGTTGTTCTGGTTCGTTGTTCTGAGTCGTTGTTCTGAGTCGTTTTTCTGATGCGCTGGGATGGAACGGGCCCCGGCGAAGCAGGCCCGGTGACCTCAGGCGCTGAGGCGCTGGAAACCGCCCTGGTAGAACAGCAAGGGCTCGCCCTCCTCGGTCGAGAAGGCCTGGACCCGGCCGACGATGAGCAAGTGATCCCCCGCGATGCGAGTGAATTCCACGCGACATTCGAGCCGGGCCAGCGCCCCGTCCAACAGCGGCACGCCGGCGGCATTGGCCCCATGGGCCACGTCCTCGAACTTGTCGTCCGACGGGCGGGCAAACTGCATGGCCAAGGCATCCTGGTGATGGCCGAGAATGTTGACCGCGAAGGAACGTCCCTCGGCGAAGGCCGGCAGACTGGGTGACGTGAGCGCCAGGCTCCAGAGGATCAGCGGCGGGTCCAGCGACAGCGAGGAGAAAGAATTGGCGGTGATGCCCACCGGCATTCCGTCCTCGGTCCGGGCGGTGACGATCGTCACGCCGGTCGCGAAGCGGCCCAGGGTGTCGCGCAGCGCGCGGCCATCGATCGCCGGCGCGGCCTCCGTACGAGGCGAAGCCGTCAGGGTCGTCATGTCAGGCCCCCTTCTTCATGTGGTCGTTGACGAAGTGATCGCAGGCTTGGGCATCCAGCCACCAGGGCAGGTAATCCGGCGGGTTGTCGAAACCGTTGGCGAGCACCGTGGCCAGGGACGGGGACTCCTGCGCCGCCCCTAGCAGGTTGACGATGTGCTCCTCGGGCGGCAGCAGCAGGCTGTTGGTCCAGCTCACCACGTCCTTGGCATAGTCCCAGTAGGCCTCGAAGGTGGCGCTCATCCAGTCGGCATCGAAGGGCTGGTCTCCTCGCGCCAGGATGGCGTCCAGATAGACGCGGCTGCACTTGGCGCCGTTGTTGGAGCCCTGCCCGGTGATCGGGTCATTGACCACCAGCGCATCGGCGATGCCCAGCACCTGCCGCCCCGAGGGCAATGTCGCGACCGGCCGGCGCACGGTCGGCGGGAAGCGGCCGGCGAGGATGCCCTGGTCGTCGGAGAGCTGAACGTCCTGGCAACGCTCGGCCTCCCAGGGAGCGAAGGTGCGAATCAGCTCGAGGCTCCTGGCCAGGTGCTGCTCGGGCGTCGAGACATCCTGCCAACAGTCCAGGGGACCGCCGGGAATCCCTTCGAACACCATGATCTCGCAGGGACCATTCAGAGTCAGGGCCGGGAAGGCGAAGTACTCGCCGACGCCGGGAATCAGGTTAAAGGCCACCCGGGAGAAGGGTTCCCGGGGCGCCATGCCCTGCACATAGGTCAGCGCCAGGGCCCGCTGGGGCTTGTCAAAGCGGGAGCGCTGGGCGTCGCGCTCGAACAGCCGCACGATGTCGCCCTTACCGGCGGCTACCAGCACCAGGTCGTGGGAGGCGGCCAGCTCCTCCAGGTCGTCGATCCCGGCATCCCGGATCACCAGCTCGCCGCCGAGGCGAACGAACTCATCCATCCACACCGGCATCTTGAGGCGCTGGTCGACCGATTGCGCAGGGCGATCCAGACGCGCGGCCCAGTCGATCGCCTTCGCCCCTTTCCGCTCGGGGTCCGGCACGGTCATGCCGATGCCCTCGACCGGTGGGCAATCCTGCTCCCAGAAGTTCAGGCCCAGGTCGCGCTCGGTCTGCAGCGCCCGGTCGAACATGCACTGGCTGGACATCACCCGCCCATTGCGAATCTGTTCGCCGGTGCGGTTGGACAGCAGGGTCACCTGGTAGCCGTGCTTGAGCAGGCCGATACCGGTCTGCAGGCCGGACTGGCCGGCCCCTACGATGGCTATGCGTCGGGTCATGATCATCTCCACGATCGATTGTTGTTGTGCCAGCCGGAGGCTGGGATGGTCGGACTCAGCCGGCCAGTCGGGGAATCGCCGGCACGCGCTGTTCGGGCCCCAGGGCCGAGTAGCCGCCGTCGACGGCATAGTCGGCGCCGGTAACGAAGCTGGCGCGATCGGAGCACAGGAAGAGCACCACCTGGGCGACCTCTGCCGGGTCGCCGGCGCGGCCGAGCATGTGAAAGTCGCTCGCCACCGCATCGGTGCGTTCGCGGTCGCCGCCGCTGACCTCCTCGATCAGCCGCGACCAGGTCCAACCGGGGGAAACCGCGTTGACGCGAATGCCCTCCTCGGCGAAATCGAGGGCCATGCTGCGCGTCACCTGGCGGATGGCCGCCTTGCTGGCCGGATACAGCCAACGGCCAGTCTGGGCGGCCTGGGCCGAGATGCTGCTGAAATTGACGATGGCGCCGCCGCCACACCGCCGCATCGCCGGCAGCACGGCCTTGGCCGCCATCACGGCGCTGACGAGGTTGATATCCAGCGCCTTGAGCCAATCAGCGCGCGAGGAAGCAACGCCATCGTCCAGGTAGCTGCAGGCCAGGTTGATGAGTGCGTCGATGCCGCCGAAGCGCGCCTCGACCTCCTCGACGGCTTGCTGCAGCCGGGCATCGTCGGTGATGTCGGTGGCGAGGAAGCAGGCCGCGGGCCCCAGGCGATCCGCCAGGGCGGCCCCCGCCTCGGCATCGATGTCCAGGATGGCAACGCCGGCTCCGGCGGCGACGAAGGCCTCGGCCACCGCCTGCCCGATCAGGGTGGCGCCACCGGTGATGATCACGGTGCGTGCGTGAAAGTCTTGCATCTCGATCCCCCCGTTCAGCGCTCGGCGCTCTCGGCCCACTTGGCCATGAGCTCGTTGGACGGCAGCGTCTCGTCCAGCAGCTTGGCGGCGGTGGCATGCCCGGCCACCGGCAGCCCTGCGGGATCGAGCACCCCGATCTGCACCAGCACCGATGCCTGATCCCAGTAGATGTGCTCGTGGTAGAGCTTGTCGCCGCGGAACTTGACGATGGCCACCAGGGGGATTTCCACGTATTTGCCGGTGGGGGCGATGCCCGGCAACAGCCAGTCGATCTCGCGATCATGGGTGAAACAGTACAGCAGTTCGTCGACGATCTGGGTCTCGCCGATGGTCCGCGAGATGGGGATCAACCGGGTATCGTCCGGATTGCTGTCAACGAAGTGGTGACTGTAGAAGCGATACAGGTCCCGGTAGCCGACGCCGCCGGTCAGGGTCGGGATGTGGTTGACGTAAGGCTCGGCGACCATGGTGGCCATGGTGTCGTCGACGTTGCGGGTGGAAAACTCGTACTCGCAGTGCTTGTCCCACAGCGCGGAGAGGTCATAGTGGGGCCCCATGGCCTTGCGAAACGCCGCCACGGAGCGCTGGTGCGCCATCAGCGCCGACGGCTTGTGATAGTGCTCGGAGCCCGGACGGGCGAAGGCATGATCCACGCCGGGGTAGAGATACAGCTCGACGTTGTCGCGACCCTCCAGGGCGGTCTGGATGTCCTGACGCGCCGCCGCCGGACAGTACTCGTCGTTCTCGGCGAAGTGCAGCACCAGCCGGCCTCGGATGTTCTCCGCCTCGTCGAGGTGATGCTCGATACCCATGCCGTAGTAGCCCACGGCGGCCTCGACGTCGCAACGGCAGGCGGTGAGATAGGCCATCCGCGCACCGAGACAGAAGCCCAGCGCCCCCACTGGGCCACGGCACTCGGAGCGAGTCCTCAGCGTCTCGATGGCTGCGCCGATGTCCGCCACGCCCTGATCCTGGTCGAAGCCCTGGTAGAGGCCGAAGGCCTTCTGCCAGTCCTCGGGGCCATAACCCAGCTCCACGCCCGCCTCCTGACGCCAGAACAGGTCCGGTGCCAGCACCACATAGCCTTCCTCGGCGTAGTAGTCGGCGATCTCGCGGATGGTGGCATTGATGCCGAAGATCTCCTGCAGCAACACGATGCCCGGCCCGCTGCCGGCGGCCGGGAGCGCCAGATACCCGCCGAAACTCCCGCTGCCATCCGCCGCCTGGATCTCGATGGACATGCCCATGATGGTGCCTCCTCGTTGTTGTTGGACGTCACGGAATCCACCTTAGGCAGGGCAAGCCCCTCCACACGAGCCGGCCAGTGCAGCGACTATCCGTTCCGTGCAGAAAGTGCCTGGGCGTTCCCCGGATCGAGACAACCTGGACGTATACTGAGCCCACCCCTGAGAGATCACTCGGCATGGCCGGGTGGCTGACAACAACAACAAGGGAGAGCCCCATGACACTGGAAAATCGTTCACCCGCCTGGTTGAGATCGGCCCTGTTGGAAGACAAGCGTCGGCTGGTCTTTAGCTCCGAGGCGCTGGATGAGATCCAGGAGAGCGTGGCCAGCGTCTTCAAGCCACACCGGCTGGATACGCCGCGCGGCGATGCTCCCCGGAAGGCCCGCTTGCATTCCGTAGGCCTGGGCAGGGTCTCGTTCAATCGCCTGGCCTATGGCCGCGAGGTTCTCATCGACCCCGAACGGCTGGAGCGCTTCTACCTGATCCAGATGCCCGTCTGCGGGCGAGCCGAGATTCTCAGCGACCAGCAGTCCATCGGCTCCCATGAGCGCCAGGCCTCGGTGCTCAACCCGACGACACGGCTGGAGATGAAATGGAGCGGCGACTGCGACCAGCTGATGCTGCGCATCGAGCGCGAGGCCCTGGAGTTGTCCTGCAGCCGCCATCTCGGTCATCCCTTGCGCGAACCGCTGTGCTTCGCCCCGGCGCTGCGCTGGCGAGACGACCCGAACTGGTTCCACCTCATCGCCTATCTGGCCCGACTGCTCAAGGAATCTCCCGGCGCCCCCGCCCAGCCGTTAATCGCCTCGCAGCTCGAGCAGCTCGTGATCAGCACCCTGCTGACGATCCAGCCCCACAACTACTCCGAGGCCCTGCAGCAGGGCGAGAGACGCCTGGCACCGCGTCACGTCAAGCGGGTCGAGGAGTACATCGAGGCGCATGCCGAGGAGCCACTGACGCCGGCCCATCTGGCCGAGATCGCAGGCGTCAGCCTGCGGACGCTCTATGCCGGGTTTCGCGACTTCCGGCAGCAGAGCCCGATGGAATACCTCCGCCAGGTCCGTCTGCAACGGATCAGGACGGCACTGCAGGCGCACGACAACAATGCCTCGATCACCGAGACCGCCATGCGCTGGGGCTTCACACACATGGGCCGTTTCAGCCAGCGTTACCGCCAGGTCTTCGGCGAGATGCCCAGCGAGACCCGGCGCCGGGTCGACGGTTGAGGGACATCACCATTTTCGGCTTGACGTCCGATTCCGGCGAGTCTCGTGCTCCGGGGGCGTTACACTAGCGGTGAAACATCGGAAACGAGGAGCGCCGCCATGCTGGACCCCGCCCAGTGCCGCCAGGCCCGACTGGCTCGGGACGCCCGCTTCGACGGCCGTTTCGTGGTCGGCGTGACCACCACCGGCATCTACTGCCGGCCGATCTGCCCGGCCACCCCGCCACGGGAAGCCAACGTGCGCTACTTCACCAGCGCCCTGGCCGCCGCCGAGGCGGGCTTCCGCCCCTGCCTGCGCTGCCGGCCGGACAGCGCGCCGGACTCCCCGGCCTGGCGCGGCACCCGCACCACCCTGGAGCGCGCCCTGCGGCTGATCGACGACGGTGCCCTGCGCGACGGCCCGCTCGGAGCCCTGTGCGAACGGCTAGGCGTCGGCGAACGCCACCTGCGCCGGCTGTTCCACGAGCAGCTCGGCGTCTCGCCCAAGGCCTATGCCCAGCACCGCCAGTGCCTGTTCGCCAAGCAGCTGCTCCACCAGACGACGCTGCCGATCACCGATATCGGCTACGCCAGCGGCTTTCGCAGCCTGCGGCGCTTCAACGATGCCTTCCTGAATCGCATCGGCCTGGCCCCGCGGGAACTGCGCCGCCGTGCCGGCACGCCCAGCCAGGCCGGCGAGCCCCTGACGCTATGGTTGGCCTACCGCCCGCCCTACGCCTGGCAGGCGCTGCACGACTTCCACGCCGGCCGTGCCATTCCCGGCCTGGAGTGGGTCGGCGAGGATCATTACGGCCGCCACATTCGCTGGGACGCTGCCGACGGTAGAGCGGCGACGGGCCAGTTCACCGCCGAGCACGTACCGGAACGCCACGCTTTCCGGGTCCGCCTCGAACTCGACGACCTGCAGGCGCTGTCGCCGGTGGTGCGACGCATCCGCCGGGTGCTCGACCTGGACGCTGACACCGCCACCATCGAGGCCCACCTGGCCGACACCTGCCCGGACCTTGCGCTGGTCGAGGGGCTGCGCCTGCCCGGTATCTGGTCGCCCTTCGAGGCCGGGGTACGTGCCATCCTCGGCCAGCAGGTTTCCACCGATGCCGCCCGCGGCCTGGTCATCCGACTGGTGGAGGCCCTGGGCGAGCCGGCCGGAAACGGCTATCACTTCCCGACGCCCGCGGCCGTCGCTGGCAGCGCGCTCGACTGCCTGCGCATGCCCGGTGCTCGCAAGGCGACCCTGAAGCGCTTCGCGAGCTGGTACGCTGACGGCGAGGCCGATGACGAGCCGACGGCGTGGACGACGCTCAAGGGCATCGGGCCCTGGACGGCCAGCTACGCGGCCCTGCGTGGCACCAGTCATCCCGACATCTGGCTGGACGGCGATGCCGGCGTGCGCCGGGCCCTGCCCTGCCTTCACGGCGCCGACCCGGCCACCGCCGCGCCCTGGCGCAGCTACCTGACCCTGCAGCTCTGGTCTCAGCCACTCCCCACGCATGACGCAAGGAACCAAGCCAATGAGCACTGACAACGCCCTGGACTACTTCCGCCCGCCGGAGAGCGAAGCCCTCGGCCTGGTTCGCCTCGAAGCCTCTGGCTCGGGGCTGACCCGGATCGCCTTCGTCATGGAGGAGGACGCACCGGCCCGGCCCAACGCCCACACCGAGCAGGCCCGCGCCCAGCTCGCCGAGTACTTCGCCGGCACCCGCCAGGCCTTCGACCTGCCGCTGTCCCCCGAGGGCACCGACTTCCAGCAACGCGTCTGGCAGGCGCTGGCGACGATCCCCTTCGGCGAAACCCGATGCTACGCCGAGATCGCCGAGCAGCTCGGCTGCAAGGGCGGGCAGCGCGCGGTGGGCGCAGCCAACGGCAAGAACCCGCTGGCCATCGTGGTGCCCTGCCACCGGGTGATCGGCAGCGACGGCCGGCTCACCGGCTACGCCGCCGGCATCGGCCGCAAGCAGTGGCTGCTGGCCCACGAGGCCGGCGAGATTCCCTTCTCGCTGGGCTGAGCGCCTGCCACCACCACAGGAAGCCGACCATGACCCAGTTCTGGCACGACCCGGCGCTGCCCTTCGTCGAGAGCCGACGGGCCAGCGACAGCCGCGCCTGCTACCGGCCCCACAGCCATCCCACCCTGTCGATCGGCGTGGTCGACCGCGGCCACAGCCGCTTCCAGTGCCAGCGGCGGCGCGAGCGGCTGACGCCGGGCTGCCTGGTCAGCGTGCCGGCGAGCGTGGTGCACGCCTGCAATCCCCTCCCGGAACACTGCTGGAGCTACCAGATGCTGCACCTGGAGCCCGCCTGGGTCAGCGACGTCCTGACGGAGATCGACGCCGACCTGTCCCCACCATCGATGGTATTCATCGCCCGCGACCCCGCACCCTACCGGGACTTCTGCCGGCTCAACGCGCTGCTGTTCTCCCCGGCCCCGCCGGCCGACAAGGAAGCCGGGCTGATCGAATTCATCGGCGGCCGCCTGTGGTGTCGCGGTGAGCCCCTAGCCATCCCGCCGCCGAGCTCGGCCACCCTCGCGGCGCTGCAGCGCCACCTGTGCGAAAGCCTTGAGCGACCGCCGACCCTCGAGGCGCTGGCCCGTGATCACGGCCTGAGCCGTTACCAGGTGATCCGGCTGTTCCGACGCGAGACCGGCCTGACGCCTCACGCCTGGCTGCTCGACCGGCGTATCCAGCAGGCACGCCGGCGCCTGCGCCAGGGCGCCGAGCTGGCGGCGCTCGCCCAGGAGCTGGGCTTTGCCGACCAGGGCCACTTCCAGCGGGTGTTCAAGGCCAGGGTGGCGAGTACGCCGGGGCGCTACCGCCGCAACTGAGCCCGCCGCAATTTCCTTCAATACCGCCGCACCGAGGCGACACAGACTGGCCGCTCCTTCTGCTGGAGCGTCGACTCTTCATGCTGCAACAATTCCTGCTGGTCGCCGGAGCCCACTTCCTCGCCCTGCTGAGCCCCGGGCCGGATTTCTTCCTGATTCTGCGCTACGCCGTCGCCCGTGGACGCGGGCAGGCAGCGCTGGTCAGCCTCGGCATCGCGCTGGCCAACGCCCTGTTCATCCTGCTGGCCATGGGCGGACTGATGGCGCTGGACGCCGCCGACGGCCCCTTCATCGCCGTGCAATGGGCCGGCTGTGCCTTCCTGCTGTTCATGGGCATCCAGTTCATTCGCCAGGCGGGACAGACGCGGCTCGACGCCGCTACCCTCGGCGAGACAGCACCGAGCGCCGCCTTCGGCGCCCTGCTGGCAGGCCTCGCCTCGGGGCTGTTGAATCCCAAGAACGCGCTCTTCTACGCCAGCCTGTTCGCGGTGCTCCACGCCCAGGGCACCCCCGCCGGCATCCAGGGGCTGTACGCGGCCTGGATGGTCGCGGTGGTGCTCGGCTGGGATCTACTGATCGGCCACATGGCGGGCCATCCGCAGCTGATCCGCCGCTTCGGCCACGGCCTGCGACACATCGAGCGGCTGGCCGGCGTCCTGCTTATCCTACTGGCGCTCGGCATCGTCGCAGCCCGGCTGGGGTCCACGCTGCTGGCGCCGTCGTGAAAGAGACGTCGACCTCAGGGCCCGGGCGCTTCCAGCCAGTCACGCCGCTCGATGACCAGTTCGCCGAGGAAGTCGGCCAATGCCCGGACCCGCGGCGCCCGCGACAGGTCGGTCTGGATCACCAGGTAGATGTCCTGCTCGACGCCGATGTCCGCCGCTAGGCAGGTAAGGTCGGTGCCCCGCGTCAACAGATGCGGCAGCACCGCCAGCCCGAGCCCCGCCTCGACCGCGACGACCTGGGCATGAAGCGATGTGGTGGTGATCGCGGCCTCCCGGCCGTCGAGCGCCGCGGCCACCCAGCGGGCGGCCGGCAGGTGGGCCTGACGCTCGCCCCAGGTAATAAAGGCGTCGTCGCGGTAGTCGTCGGCCCGATGCTGCGCCAGATAGTCGGCGCCGGCATAGAGCCCGTAGCCCAGGGTGCCCAGCCGCCGGAAAGACAGATTGCCCCGCTCGGGCTTGACCATGCGGATGGCCAGGTCGGCGTCCCGGCGCTGCAGGTTGGCGGTCGGGATATCCGTGACGAGATCGATGGCGAGCCCCGGATAGCGTTCCCGGAACCTCGGCAGGGCCGGCAGGATCAGCCGGGTCGCCAGGTTCTCGGCGGTGGCCAGCCTGATTCGCCCGGTCATCTCCTGGCCGTCGTCGACGCCCGAGGCGAAGGCATGGGCGGCAGCTTCCAGCGCCTCGGCCCTGGGAACGAGCCCTTCCCCCTCGGCGGTGAGCCGATAGCCCGACTGCTGGCGCACGAACAGCGGAACCCCCATGGCCGCTTCCAGGCGTTCGATGCGTCGCGCCAGGGTGGCGATGCCGACCCCGAGCCTCGCCGCCGCGCCGCTCAAGGTGCCGAGGCGTGCCACGGCGAGGAAGGCGCCGGCATCGTTCCAGTCGACCCGGCGCGACGCCGGCTTTTCATTCCTGGAAACCCCCTTTCCGGAGTCGTGCATATTGCTGGTTCCTGGTGTGTGTAACGCTGATTGCCGTCATTTTCCTCAACGCGACAGGAGACGCCAGCATGCAACGACGCACCCTCGGAAAGGACCTGACGGTATCGGCCATGGGCCTTGGCTGCATGGGCATGAGCGAATTCTACGGTCCGCGCCATGATGACGAATCCCGGCGCGTGTTGGCCAGGGCGATAGAGCTCGGCGTGGACTTCCTCGACACCGCCGACATGTACGGCTCTCATCACAACGAGACCCTGATCGGCGACTTCCTGTCGCGCCAGCGGGCCGAGGTGAAGATCGCCACCAAGTTCGGCATCGTGCGCAAGCCCGGCGAATACCGGCGCAGCCTGGACAACAGCGCAGGCTATGCCCGCGAGGCCTGCGAGGGCTCGCTACGCCGGCTCGGCGTCGAGCGGATCGATCTCTACTACGTGCATCGCATCGACCCCGAACGACCAATCGAGGAGACCATCGACGGCCTGGCGCGGCTCGTCGAGGAAGGCAAGATCGCCCGCATCGGGCTGTGCGAGGTCAGCGCCGAGACCCTGCGCCGGGCCCACGCCGTGCACCCGATCACCGCCGTGCAGACCGAATACTCGCTGTGGACCCGCGACGTGGAGCAAGAGGTGCTGCCCGCCTGCCGCGAACTCGGCATCGGCTTCGTGCCCTACTCGCCGCTGGGGCGCGGCTTCCTGACCGGGCGCTATCGGAACGAATCCGACTTCGAGGAAGGCGATTTCCGCCCCGGCCTGCCCCGCTTCGCGCCCGAGGCGATGGACGCCAACCGGCGGATCGCCGAGGCCATCGCCGAGCTCGCCGCCGACAAGGGCTGCACGCCGGCCCAGCTGTCACTGGCCTGGCTGCTCGCCCAGGGCGACGACATCGTGCCGATCCCGGGCACCAAACGGCAGCGCTATCTCGAGGAGAACGTCGCGGCAGCGGATCTCAGCCTGACGCCGGACGAATGCCGACGCCTCGAGGCCGCCACCGCCTGCCTGCCGGTCAGCGGCGAGCGCTACACCGCCGAAGGCATGAAGGGCGTGAACGCATGAGCGCCACGCCCAAGCCCCGTCGCGAGGAAGCCCTGGCCCTGCTGGCCCGCCTCGAGCCCGAGGCGCCGGCCAAGGTCGCACGCAATCTGGACGACTTCCACGCCGACGCCGTCGAGATCCTGCTTGGCTTCGGCTTCGCCGACGTGGTCTCCCGCGACGGCATCGACCTCAGAACCCGCGAGATGCTGACGGTGGCGATGCTCGGTGCCATGGGCACCGCGCCGGGCCAGCTGGAGTTCCACATGCGTGCGGCGCTCAACACCGGCGTGACGCGCGAGGAAATCGTCGAGATCGTCCTGCAGGTGGCGGTGTATGCCGGCATCCCCGCGGCGATGAACGCCATGAGCGCCGCCAAGGCGGCCTTTCGGGATCACGAGCCTGGTCGATGACAGTAGTGCCGACCGTAGAGTGCATGAAGTAGTGAGTGTGGCGGGCGGCAACATGCCCGTCAGCGCCGCTCACGAACAGCGACATGCCAGGGTTCCTGACCGCAGCAGCGCTTGCATCTCACCAATATGTCTGTAACTCTCGACATATGGACACAAAGCAAATGCTTGAGGCCTTTACGGCCCTCTCCCAGGCGACCCGCCTTGAGACCTTCCGGGTACTGGTGCGCCACGAGCCGGAAGGCCTGCCGGCCGGCGAGATCGCCCGGCTGATGGGCGTGCCGCACAACACCATGTCGACCCATCTGGGCGTGCTGTCCCGGGCGGGGCTGGTGGTCTCGCGCCGCCAGAGCCGCTCGATCATCTACCGCGCCAGCCTCGATCACATGCGCGAGACGCTCAGTTTCCTGGTGCGCGATTGCTGTGCCGGCCGCCCCGAACTCTGCGAGCCGCTCCTCGAGGAACTGCAGCATCCCGGGGCCGCATGCCATCAGGGGGCCGGCGAGACCAGACGCAATGATGAGGACGCCTCATGACGCCCGACACGCTCCCCAACATCGACCCCGAGCAACTGCGTCCCATCGACGTCGACGCCCTGGCAGGCCCGCACGAGCCACGCCATGCCCCGCGCCTGCTGGTGCTTTACGGCTCGCTGCGCGACCGCTCCTATTCGCGCCTGCTCGCCGAGGAAGCCGGGCGCCTGCTGCGCTGGTACGGCTGCGAGGTGCGCACCTTTGATCCTTCCGGACTGCCGCTGCCGGACGACGCCGAGGCTGATCACCCCAAGGTGCGGGAACTGCGCGATCTAGCCGAGTGGAGCGAAGGCATGCTGTGGGTCAGCCCCGAACGTCACGGCGCCATGACCGGCATCATGAAGGCCCAGATCGATTGGATCCCCCTGGCGCTAGGCGGTGTGAGGCCCACCCAGGGCAAGACCCTGGCGGTGATGGAAGTCTCCGGCGGCAGCCAGAGTTTCAATGCCGTCAACCAGCTCCGCATCCTCGGTCGCTGGATGCGCATGCTGACCATTCCCAACCAGTCCTCAGTGCCCAAGGCCTTCAACGAGTTCGACGAGGCCGGGCGCATGCGCCTGTCGCCGCTCTACCTGCGGGTGGTCGACGTCTGCGAGGAGCTGGTGAAGTTCACCTGGCTAACCAGAGGGCGATCCGCCTACCTGACCGACCGCTATTCAGAGCGAGTCGAGAGCGCCGAGGCCGTGTCCCAGCGCGTCAACCAAGCAACGCACTGAGAGGGCGTTTACAAAAGTCACGAGCGACGGCCAGACAAGGCGAAATTCGGCGAGAACGCGGAGTTTAGCCCTACTAAATGAGCACTTCGAGCCGAATTTCAACGCGGTATGGTCGAGCGCAGTAATTTGTAAACACCCTCTGAGCCGAACCACCGGGAAAGGAGTCCTCTATGCTGGCTTTCGCCATCTTCGTGGTCACCCTGGTACTGGTCATCTGGCAACCCAAGGGCCTGGGAATCGGCTGGAGCGCGCTGGGTGGCGCCGCGCTGGCCCTGGCCACCGGGGTCGTTGACTGGGGCGACGTGGGCACGGTCTGGCACATCGTCTGGGACGCCACCTTCACCTTCGTGGCGCTGATCATCATCTCGCTGATCCTCGACGAGGCGGGATTCTTCGCTTGGGCAGCCCTGCATATCGCCCGCTGGGGCAACGGCCGGGGGCGACTGCTGTTCCCTCTGGTCGTGATGCTCGGCGCGATGATCGCGGCGGTGTTCGCCAACGACGGCGCTGCCCTGCTGCTGACGCCGATCGTCGTCGCCATCCTGGCGCGTCTCGACTTTCGTCCCGGGGCCGCCCTGGCCTTCATCATCGCCACCGGCTTCGTCGCCGACTCGACCAGCTTGCCGCTGGTCATCTCGAACCTGGTCAATATCGTCAGCGCCAACTACTTCGATATCGGTTTCTCGCGCTATGCCCAGGTGATGGTGCCGGTCGACCTGGTCTCGCTTCTGGCCACGCTGGCGGTGCTCGGCTGGTACTTTCGCCGCGACGTGCCAGGCCGCTACGACGTCGAGCGGCTCGAGGCGCCGGCCACGGCGATCCACGACCGCCAGGTCTTCCGCGCCGCCTTCCCGCTGCTCGCCGTGCTGCTGATCGCGCTGTTCCTGACCACCCGCTGGCCGGTCCCGTTCGCCGCCATCATGGGGCTGGCGGCCCTGGTGCTGATGGCCATTGCCGGGCGCTGGTTCACCTCGAGCCACCTGCACGTCATCTCGCTCAGGAAGGTCATCGGCAACGCCCCCTGGCAGATCGTGCTGTTCTCGCTGGGCATGTACCTGGTGGTCTACGGGCTTGGCAATGCCTGGCTGACCGCCGAGGCCGCCCGGGTGCTGGAGTGGCTCGCCGGTCAAGGCGCCTTCGTGGCCACCATCGGCACGGGATTCGCCTCGGCGCTCCTGGCCTCGCTGATGAACAACATGCCCTCGACGCTGGTGGGCGCGCTGGCTATCGACCAGGCCCAGGTCTCGCCGACGACCCAGCAGCTGATGGTCTATGCCAACGTCATCGGTAACGACCTGGGCCCCAAGTTCACGCCCATCGGCAGCCTCGCCACACTGCTCTGGCTGCATGTGCTGGCGGGCAAGGGCTACCGCATCGGCTGGGGGCAGTACATGAAGGTCGGGCTGATCATCACCCCGCCGGTGCTGCTGGCCGCCCTGGTGGCCCTGGCTCTCTGGTTGCCCATGCTCCCGCCTCAGTAGTGCCCTACACCGGCAGATGAAGGATGGCGCCGCGCAGGGCGGTTTCACCGGCCCACAGCTTGCCCAGGGTCAGCGGCAGCGTGAAGCGGCGGCCGGCACCGCCGGGGTTGAACAGCAGCCGGCCGTCGCGCCATTCGTTGCGCGCCTTGTGGGAGTGGCCGTGGAGCACGGCGTCACAGGCGGTGGTGTCGTCGAAGTCGGCGATATCATGCACCAGGTGCAGCCGCCAGCCGTTGACCGCGAGGTCCCGATGCCAGGGCAGGCGCTCGGCCCAATCGGCGGTATCGACGTTGCCGCGCACGGCTTAAACGGGCGCCAGCTCGCCCAACCGCTCGAGGATCGCCGCGTCCCTGTCCCGACTGCCTACGTCGCCAAGATGCACGATCAGCCCGCAGCCCTCGAGCATCTCCAGCGCCTGGTCGCGCAGCGCGCCGTGGGTGTCAGCGATCACACCGATCGGGTCGTCGAACTCGTAGCGCTGGATGCTCATGCACAGCCCCCGTGATGCGAATAGCCCCATGGTGACGCTCAGCGGCCAAAAGAACCAGGCCGCTAACGCGTCACCACCAGCAGGCCAACCAGCAGGGCCATCCCACCGGCGAGGAAGTTAGTCGTCAGCGGTTCGCCAAGCATCAGCGCCCCGAACAGCACGCCAAACACCGGCGACAGGAACGAGAAGATCCCCAGTTGGGAGGCGAAATAGCGACGCAGCAACGCAAACCACAGCAGCAGAGCGGCCAGCGAGATGACCAGGGTCTGGAAGGTCAGGCTGGCCACCACCGCCCCGGTCGCTTGGATACGGCCGAGGTCGCCCAGCAGCGCGGTCGCGGGCAGCAACAGCAGGCCGGTGAAAGCGAGCTGGTAGAACAGCGTCTGGACCGGAGGCACCTCGGACAACGAGGAGCGGCGTATCACCAGGGTAGTGGCGGCCCAGGCGAGGCCGGCCAGCAGCCCCAGCAGATCGCCCCGCAGGATGTCGCCGGCATTGTCGATATCGATCGCCGGCGCCATGGCCAGCACCATACCGGAGAATGCCAGACCGACGCCCACCCACTGGCGCCGCATCAGCTGCTCTCCCGGCACCAGCAGGTGCAGCCCCAGGGCCGCGAACACCGGGGCCGTATAGAGGAATACCGACATGTGCGAGGCCAGGGTGTAGTTCAGCCCCCAGGCCACGAACACGAACTCGGCGGCAAACCCCAGCCCCACCAGAATGCCCGGGCCGAGATGGGCGCGCAGGTCGGCCGCTCGAATGCCCTGTCGGTAGGCCAGCGCCGCCACCAGCAGCGCCGCCAGGGATGAGCGCAGCGCAATCTGGGCCAGCGGCGAGATATCCGCCGCGACCATCTTGATAGCCACCTGCTGAACCCCCAGCGCCAGGCAGAACAGCACCATCAGCGCACTGGCCTGCATGTCCAGGTGCCGGCGCGCCGTGCCGCCGCCAGTCGGTGCCATAGCATTGCTCAACTGCTTGGTCTCTTGCATATCGCCCCCTTGGCCGTGATAGAGGCCAAGTGGAGCATTTGCCGGCGGCGCCTCCAAACGATTAATCTGAAGGTCAAGACTCAGGAAAACTCACTCCATGAAGATCGAACGCCTCCCCCTGAATGCGCTACGGGCATTTGCCGAGGCGGCGCGCACGGAAAGCTTCAAGCACGCGGCCGGCCGGCTGGGCGTCACCCCCGGCGCGGTCAGCCGCCAGATCAAGCAGCTCGAAGACCGGCTCGGCATACCGCTGTTCGCCCGGCATGCCAACGGCGTGTACCTGAACGAGGCCGGACGACGGCTGGCCCAGGACATCGACAGCGGCCTCGAGCGCATCGCCGCCGGGGTCATGGCCGCCCAAGAGAGCGCGCGACAAGCGCCCATGCTGACGCTCAGTGCCCCGCCCTCCTTCATGCAGCTGTGGCTGTTGCCACGGCTGGCGGATTTCGACGCCAGAGTGGGCGGCATCGACATCTCGCTGGAGGCCAGCCAGTCGTTGACGGTACCGGCCTGGCAAGGCGACGGCGCTCGCCTGGCGATTCGCTACGGCCGCGGTCCCTGGTCGGAGGTGAAAAGTCACCACCTGTTCGGCGACGAGTTGTTTCCTGTCTGTGCACCGTCAATGCTGGAGCGCAGCGATCGCCCGATGGCACCCACCGATCTGGTCCATCACGCCCTGCTGGAAGTTTGCTGGGAGTCCTCCCAGGGCGTCGCCTTTCCAGGCTGGCAGGAATGGCTCGAGGCCGCCGGCGTCGCCGACCGGGTGCCGCCGCCACAGCGCCGCTACTCGCTGTCCGGACTGGCCATGGATCAGGCCATCGCCGGGCGCGGCATCATGCTGGCCAATCATCCTGTGGCCATGGATAGGCTGAAAAGCGGTGTAATGACCCCCTAGTTTCTGCTCACCCTACGCGGCTAATGCTGGGTGTGCTCGGGGAGCCACATAGCCCAGAGACTGATGTGGCCGTACGTCGTTGTAGTAGCGGATCCATCGGCTGATCACCGC
>NZ_JBIEKH010000081.1:0-773 GCF_043496985.1 Halomonas sp. B23F22_20 | reverse complement strand
TCGAGGCGATCCACGGTGATGCCCTCGGCCCCCATCGCCCGACCGATCTCGGCAAAGCTCTGGTTGTCCAGCTCGCCGGCCACGAAGCGGCGGTTGTAGAACTCCACCTGGTTCTTCTTCTCCGCGCCCCACTGGCGGTTGTGGAACACCACCGCGGTCACCGGGATGTCGTGGCGCACCGCGGTCATGGTCTCCATCAGGCTCATGCCCCAGGCGCCGTCACCGGCGTAGGCGATCGCCGGACGCTCCGGTGCCGCCACCTTGGCGCCGATGATGGTCGGCAGCGCATAGCCGCAGTTGCCGAAGCTCATCGGCGCGAAGAAGCTGCGCGGCCTGTCGAAACGCAGGTAGCTGTGCGCCACGGCGTTGATGTTGCCGATGTCGGTGGACACCATCACATCCTTGGGCATCGCCTTCTCCAGCTCGCGCAGCACCTGGCGCGGGTGCAGGTACTCGCCGCCGGAGAACGGCGTCTCGCCCTGGGCCTCGTCGATGGCGTCGAGGCTGAAAGGGTCCTGCTCGTGGGTCCACTCGTCGAGCTCGCGCTCCCAGGCCGCCTTCTCGTCGCGGATCTGCGCGGCGCGCGCCTCGCGGCTGGCGTCGCAGGCCAGGTCGCGACCGGCCAGCCGCTCGCTCAACGCCTCGGCCGTCGCCTTGGCGTCGCCGCAAATGCCCACCGCGATTTTCTTCACCAGCCCCAGCATCTTGTGGTCGGCGTCGACCTGAATGATCTTGGCGTCCTTCGGCCAGTAGTCCAGGCCGTGCTGCGGCAG
>NZ_JBIEKH010000080.1:0-779 GCF_043496985.1 Halomonas sp. B23F22_20 | reverse complement strand
TCCGATCTTAGGGAATGTCCCCCTAATTCAAAGAAGTCATCATATAAACTAATGGACTGTATAACAAGTAATTCTCCCCACATTTCAGACAGTTCTTTTTCTTCCGCGGTAATTGGTTGAACAATCTCTATCTCTCTCTCTCCCATATCAGGAGATGGTAGACGTTCTCGATCAACTTTTCCATTCGGATTCAATGGCATTTCATTTAAATTTATGATTACCGAAGGGACCATAAACCGAGGTAAATATTGAGACAGATATTCCTTAATCTCCATACCTGAAATATCTTTTATATCATTTGTGACTACATAACCAACCAACCTTGTATCCTCTCCGACATTCATGGAAGTCACTAGAGCTTCTTCAATGGAGTGATGGGAGTACAATGTGGTTTCAATCTCACCAGGTTCTATCCGATACCCTCTCATCTTCAGTTGGTTATCGGTTCTACCAAGATATTCAATTTCTCCATTTGAGAGGAATTTTCCAAGGTCTCCACTTCTATACATGTAAGACTCGGTATCACTAAATGGATTGGGGATGAACTTCTCCTTGGTTACTTCGCTCAAATTCAAATACCCCTTCGCAACCCCTTCACCACCAAGATACAATTCACCTACTACCCCTGGAGGGACAGGAGTTAAATTTGAATCCAAAATATAAACACTTGTATTTGAAATTGGCTTGCCTATTGGAACAGAATTATCTATCTCTTCTCCTTTTTCCATAACATGACAACAAGTGAATACTGTGTTTTCTGTCGGGCCATACCCATTAAT
>NZ_JBIEKH010000079.1:0-781 GCF_043496985.1 Halomonas sp. B23F22_20 | reverse complement strand
GCTGACCGAGACCTTCGGCTATACGCTGACCGACGCCGATGGCGACACCAGCACCGCCACCCTGACGGTGACCATCAACGGTGCCACCGACGCGCCGCCGACCGTGGACATCGAGGACAACGCCCCGAGCGTCGACGGCGCCGAGCACAGCGTGGTCGAGGCCAGCGGCGACACCGTCACCGGCACCGCCACCGTGGGCGCCCAGGCCGGCATCGCCGGCGTGACCGTCAACGGCAGCGATATCACCGGTGCCAGCAACAGCCCGGTGACCATCGTCGGCAATGAAGGCACGCTGGTGATCACCGGCTACGACGCTAGCACCGGCACCCTCAGCTACGCCTACACCGAAGACGGCGACGCCGAGGACCACCGCGGCGGCGAGATCCTCGACCGCTTCGACATCACGGTGACCGACGTGGCCGGCGAGTCGACCAGCGACAGCCTGGACATCCGCATCGAGGACACCGCGCCCGAGGCCGACGACGACCGTGCCGCCACCGACGAGGACGCCACGGACGCCATCGGCGGCAACGTGCTGACCAACGACAGCGAGAGTGCCGACACCCCGAGCGATGTCAGCTTCGACGCCGACGACGTGGCCGCCGCCCAGTACGGCACCTTCGTCGACAACGGCGACGGCACCTGGTCCTACCAGGTCGATCCCTCGAACAGTGCCGTGCAGGCCCTGGACGATAACCAGACGCTGACCGAGACCTTCGGCTATACGCTGACCGACGCCGATGGCGACACCAGCACCGCCACCCTGACGGTGACCATCAAC
>NZ_JBIEKH010000078.1:0-793 GCF_043496985.1 Halomonas sp. B23F22_20 | reverse complement strand
AGGATAAATCAAATTTCTCAGGCATTTGGAAATCAAGCTGGACGGTAGCACATTGATGGCTTCTATTTAGAGCATCTTTAATATGCACATCAATCTTAGGCCCGTAAAAAGCACCATCTCCCTCATTTACACTGTACTTATAATCAAGGGAATCAAGGACTTTTTCTAATGCATTTTCGGCTTGGTCCCATAGAGCATCATCTCCCATTGAATCTTCAGGTCTCGTAGAAAGCTCAATCGAATACTCGAAGCCAAATGTCTCATACACATATTCAATCAGATTAAGGGCTGAGCGAATCTCATTTTCAATTTGCTCCGGAGTCACAAAGATATGAGCATCATCCTGACAAAAGGTCCTTACCCGGAGCATCCCATTCAATGCACCGCTAAATTCATGACGATGGACCTGACCAAATTCCGCCATTCGAATCGGAAGATCACGGTATGAATGAAGCTGGTCCTTATAGATCAGCATATGACCCGGACAGTTCATTGGCTTTAGAGCAAAGTGCTGGTTATCTACTTCGGAGAAATACATATTTTCTTTATAATGATTCCAGTGCCCAGATTGTTCCCATAGGCGCTGATTCATCATCATCGGTGTACGAACTTCTTCATAATCAAAAGAATGCTGCAAGTCTCTTAGGAATTTTTCTAATTCATTCCGGATTGTCTGACCATTTCGTAAATAAAACGGCATTCCCGGAGCTTCTTCAGAGAACATAAATAAATCAAGCTCTTTCCCTAACTTGCGATGGTTACGTTTCTCCGCTTCTTCTAAGAAATGTACATA
>NZ_JBIEKH010000077.1:0-793 GCF_043496985.1 Halomonas sp. B23F22_20 | reverse complement strand
AAAAAGTAGAGAAGCACTCTCAAGAAACTTCATTACCTGAGGAACTAGAGGAAGAGAACAACTCTCAAGTAACTTCATCACCTAAGGAGCAAAAACAACACGATTCAGTTATAAAAGAGGAATCCCAACAAGTCTCTGCATCAAAAGAAAAAGAGAATTCTTCTCTTTCGAATGATAAGTCTACAACTTCAAAAAGCAATCATAATCAAAGTAGTACTTCCAATCAGAAGAAAGCCTCTATCCCAGACGAAGATGGGAAGGATTCCGAAACGAGTAAAGAGAAAGAAACACCAGGTAACAAGACTCAAATGTCCGTAACCCAAATTAAGAATCGTTACGCCCCTTCATTCCAATCACTCCAAGATCAGGCGAATGCTAAGATTAATAATCTCGTTGAGTACGCGTACCAAGAATACCAGAAGAAGAAAGAGACCGATAAAAGTGTTTCCTATGGTTATTTTTATACTAAATATCAATCGGCTGCGAATCGTCTAGAAGAAAGCACAGACGTAGTATTTAACCAGCTCTATGATTCCTTAAAGAAGGAACTGCAAGCGAACGGCCACCCCAAGAATGCCTTGGCTGAGGTGAAGTACTATTACCAGGAACAAAAAGAAATACGTGAGAAAGCGCTAATTAAAAAGGCATTGGATAAGTTTTAGTATGGTTTATAAACAAGAATGACCCAACTTTATTTAAAGTTGGGTCATTCTTAATTGATATTACTGTACTATTTTATTGAAATAACTTTTGGAGTAACTGCTTCATCCTGACTAAGTTCCCATGCTTTGTA
>NZ_JBIEKH010000076.1:0-798 GCF_043496985.1 Halomonas sp. B23F22_20 | reverse complement strand
TCGACAGAATTTGCTCGGCATGCTGTTCAGACGCGCCCATCGCCTTGGCAGCCTCCTGGCCTCCCCAGCCGCGCCGTTCCGCAAGACCTCGAAGAGCCCCGCCGATCGATGCTCTGAGGTATGCGCCCCCATCCAGCTTCTCCAGGTCGACGTTATGTTTTCTCAAGCCTGTGCGGAGTGGGAACGAAGGTGATTCATCAGGCATCAGGTGCTTTGTCATATGGCCTTTTCCTATATCTCTACGAGGTCTTTGAAAACCTCTGTCAGCCCTTCCCGATGCAGCGATGGGTCGGCCATTAATTCATGGTAGCCGTCGCCACATAAGCGCTCGCGCTCATCATACATATCAATCTTGATAGCATCGTCACAGGGCTCAGCAACATCGCACCCATACTTCTCAGTTAAAGCGAGGGCAATCCCTGCATTCAAAACGGTGGCTGACTCGCCATAGTGGTTTTCAGCTACAAACTGACAATACACGGCCTCACGCGCAGGGCTGGCCTCTGCTGCGACATACACTGCATTATCAGTCGAGTCATAAAAGTGGCAAATTTTGAAGACCTTTTTCACGGACACCTCTTCTTTTCCTTGATCTGTGTGGCTGTCGGTAGGCCCCGGCGAACGGGGCCCGCCTCACTTCCTGGGGGACGACTAAAGCCCTGCGGCCTTGAAGTCCCCCCGTTCCGGCACAGCCGGCACGCCGGCTAGGTCGGGCAACCACCGGGGGGCTTCCTCCAGGCCCCACGCCTCGGCCTCGTCCAGCGTCAGGAGATCGGAGGAGCGTGGTGTGGAGAGAGT